>CAYPJR010000045.1:0-11629 GCA_964411115.1 uncultured Candidatus Bathyarchaeia archaeon
ACAATGTTAAAGAGGGAAACTATTCTGACGCAACGTTCTCCAACGGCTTAAGCTAGAAGCGCGTCTGGAGACGCGAAACTCCAGCGTTCACCAAAGGCTTCCACATACACTGGACATATTCCGCCGGTTTAAGGGGTAGGCTTCATCCCACCCTTAGAAAGATGCGAGCGGGGTTTTCCGGCGAAACTTTGATAAACTTAAGCCATTGTAAAGATACTTAGAACGCGCAAGCAGAGAGGATTAAAACATTGTCTAATTTCAAAATTAAACAGGTAATAGTGCTCAGAGCTGATTTAAAGATGAGCCCTGGAAAGGCGGCTGTGCAAGCGAGCCATGCCGCTGTTTCATCGGCTGAGGAAGCTAGAAGAAATCATTCCCCATGGTGGAGGGAATGGATTGAAAGTGGGCAATGCAAAATAGCCTTAAAAGTGAACTCCGAAGCGGAGATCTTGGAACTAGAGAGAAAATCTAGGGATCTTAATCTTCCAACGGCTTTAATCTCAGACATGGGCTTAACGGAGCTCAAGCCCGGCACAATAACGGCTCTCGGTATAGGTCCAGCGCCGTCGAGCCTCATAGATAAGGTTACTGGAAACCTCCCGCTTTACTGAAGGATGCTACATCATGCTTAATATACCAAGCATTGAGGTTAAAATCGGCATAGAGACTTACGCCTCAAAAACCAGCGGCTTAGGCGGCATAATAAAACGTTCAATTGAGGGCTTCATTGTTGAAGAAATCCTTTTAGATGGATCTAAAGCATCCGTCAATCCCGATGAAAACAGGGTTGTTTTAGCTGAGCATGGACGTTATCTTATATGCGTTTTAATTAAGAGGGGATTGGATACGCTGCTTGCAGCTGAAAAAATAGCGGAGGCATTAGGTATAAGCCCAGATAGGATAGGATTTGCCGGAATAAAAGACGCTGAAGCCCTGACAGCGCAGTATATAAGTATAGGCGGAGTGCCGGCTGAGAGAGTTTCACGCATACGCCTAGAAAATATATACGTTAAGCCTCTCGGCTTCTCAGATAATGACATATCATCTAGAGATCTCTTCGGCAACGAATTTACAGTAACCATTAATTCAATAAGACTTAAAGAATCAACCGTGTTGAGGAAAATAAGGAGGATCAGCAATGAACTGACGGATTTCGGCGGAGCCCCCAACTTCTTTGGGCATCAGAGGTTTGGAACCATTAGACCTTTAACGCATATCGTTGGGAAACACATAATTAAAGGCGATTTTGAAAGCGCGGTGTTAACCTTTCTCACATTTGAAAGTCCATTTGAGAACCCCAGAATTAGGATGTTAAGAAGGGAGATCAAGGAGACTATGGATTTCAAGAAGATATTGAAAAAATTTCCGGAAATCTATATTTATGAGAGACTAATGCTTGCTCACCTCTCAAGAAGCACAAAGGATTTCCTAGGGGCCCTAAATAAGCTTCCGCTAAACCTCCGAAAACTCATTGTTCAAGCGTATCAATCCTTCCTATTTAATAAAATTTTAAGTGAAAGAATTAAGCGGGGGATCCCCCTTAATGAGGCTCAGGTAGGCGACTACGTTCTAAAGCTTAATGATTCAGGATTGCCAATAAATAATCCCATCAGGGTTGAACTAAGCAATATTTCATCAGTTAATAAGGAGATTAAAGATGGAAAAATGGCTGTAGCGATACCGCTAATTGGACTTAAGCAGCAACTATCGGGGGGATTGCAGGGCGAGATTGAAAGGGAAATCCTGGAGAAGGAAGACTTAAAGCAGGAAGACTTTAGAAACCCCCGTATGATTAAGATTAATGTACTAGGTGGCTTAAGGGCGGCACTGATGAGAATAATGGACTTTAGCTTTGAAATTTCTAAGGATAGGGTTGAACCGTTGAAAAATTCAGTTAAATTTCGCTTCACATTACATAAAGGCGGATATGCAACAATACTTTTGAGGGAATTCATGAAGCCCTCAACGGATCAGCAATTAATAAAAAGTGGCTTTTGAAAATAGAGCGATGTTTAGCGCTCACCTAATAAAATGGGACCTTCCGGCGCCGCTCCTGCAAATTCATCATCTAAAGATTTATTAGTGAATATGTGAAAATTAACTTGATCCTGATGGTTGATGCGGATAAGAGGTTCTGGGTTCAAGTTGTGCTTCTTGTCATACTTGGTCTTTCATGGCTTATGAGAGGAATATTTGAGAAAAGTGTCGTCAGAATGGTTGTCGGCGTATCTTTAATGTTTGCATTAATAAGTCTAGTTTTAACATCTTATGTTAGAGGCGATTCTAAAATTAAGAGGGTTATAGAAATTGTTTCAGGAGCCGCTGCTCTCGGAGCGATAATTTGCGGATATATATTGAGCGGCGATTTAATTCTTATGATCCTCACGGTGTTGATTTCAGCGCTTTTCATCTTAGCCTTCATACTTTCATATATTTTGCCAAAGATGTCATCGAAAACATCTTAAATAAGCATATTGCCTCTTATTTTTAATCTTCCAGAAACGCTGTGAATTTTATGCTGATTCTAACCGTCCATCTCTAATCGTGTAGATTCTTGTGCACTGTTCAACAACAAGCGGATCATGGGTCACTATGATAAATGTTTGATTGTTCCTCTTATTTAGATCCCTAACGATCTTCATAAATGCCATAGCTGACTTAGAGTCTAAATCGCCAGTTGGCTCATCAGCCAGAACTATAGATGGATTGTTCGCTAGGGCTCTGGCTATGGCTACACGCTGCTGCTCTCCGCCGCTTAGTTCATCAGGCTTATGGTCCGCTCTGGATTCTAAGCCAACCATTCTTAGAAGGTTAAGGGCTTTCTCCCGCCTTTCATTCTTCGGAAGCCCGGCAAGCGCCATAGGAACCTCAACGTTTTCTATAGCCGTTAATGTAGGTATGAGATTGTAGAATTGGAAGATGAAGCCCACTTTTTTAAGTCTATAATCAGCCAAGTCTTTCTCGTTAAGTAACGTTATATCTACGCCGTCGACGAAGATTTTACCCTGAGTTGGCTTATCTAATCCGCCTATAATGTTCAGAAGGGTTGTTTTACCCGAACCCGATGGACCCATAATGCCGACGATCTCCCCATGAGTAACCTCGAGATTCACCCCATTTAGGGCTGGAACATTTATTTTCCCACGCCTATAAATTTTGCTCAGCCCAATTGCTCTAATAATTGTCTTAGGCATGTTTAAGCGCCTCCACAGGCTTCATTCTTGACGCATGCCAAGCCGGGTAGAGCCCGGCTAAAATTCCAACGACGGCGCCTAATGAAAAGCATAACGCGATGTTTATTGGAGTAATTGTGGGCGTAATGTTCAGTGAGAAAGCGCCTCTGAATCCTCTGAAGCCCGGATTTCCTAAGCCAATCGGCGATATGCCGGAAGAAAACAGTCCCGATGTTAACATTGGAAAGACATAGGTGAGAACGATTCCAGTAATTACGCCAAATCCTCCTCCTATCAATCCAATAAGCAGAGCCTCCGCTAGGAAAATTTTCATAATGTCAGCGTTCTTTGCGCCTATAGCTTTTAAAATTCCTATTTCACGGGTTCTCTCGGTTACAGACATTATCATCGTATTGATAATTCCGAAGCTGCCAGCGAACAGCGCAACCAAACCGATCGTTGCAAAGAACAATGTTAATGTATTCAACATTTGGCTTGCTTGCTGAACAATCGTTGTTGGTGATGAAACCCTCACGCCGGATATAGATGAAGATATGAGGCTTGAAACATCGCTAACTAGGGATGGATCTTCGCATTTTACAAGTATCTGCGTCACTAAACCATTCTGACCAGTTATATTCTGGGCATCAGCAAGCGTAATGTAGCCAGCATATTCCTGAAAGACAATTCCGGTTTCAAATATACCGATAACCCTGAATGTCCGCCTTTCACCCTGGCTTACTTCGAGGGTGACATCTTGGCCTAATGTCAAATTTAATGAATCCATTAGCGCCCTGCCTAATACAATCTCATTTTTACTGTTTTCCGAGAGGAAACTTCCGCTTACAATATTTAATCCGCCAGTAACTTCAACGTAAGAGTTGGGGTTAATCCCATAGATTGTTGTTCTTACACCATCAATATATCCGCTGAACGAAAGCTGCGGTGAAACGGCGTAAACACCTGGAATCTGACCGATTATCTGCACGAGGGACTCATTTAATGTTCTGGCGATACCGAAGAAACCACCCATACCTTCACGCGCAGGAATTGTGCCATTTGAAACAATTATGTCGGCGCCGCCTAAAGCTCGAACCATACTTCTTGTTTGAGCCTCCATCCCTGAAACTAGAGATAGTAGCATAAGCATCATGCTGATGCCGACAACTATACCTGAGGCGGTTAAACCTGTCCTTAGCTTCCGCCTCTTCAGATTTCTAACAGCCAGACTCCAAGTAAACATCCTTGACGCCCCTATTGATCTTCTAACGCTATATTTTCAGAAAAAGAAGGAGGGTTTTAAGGCGATGCGGATTTATCGATCACAGTCACATTTATTATGGTTATTCTCGTAACTTTTTCCGCCTTAAAGTCGATTTCCACGGATGCTCTATTATATTTATCTTTAGTTAGTATTAGGAGGACTTTATCAACCTCCATGATGACCTGCCCATTCTCTTGAACTGTAAGTTTCGTATGCATCGGCATAATGGAACTGACATTGTATCCGCTGTTTAAAAGCTTCTGCACATCTACATCGCTTTCAGCTATCTCCATAACTTTCTGTTCAAATCCCTCACTCAGCTCCACGGCGGCCTTGCCAAATCTTTTAGCAAATCTATTCTCTAAAGTCCACCTCCAACCATACTGGAAGGATTGAGTGAAGTTCTGGCAGCCACCAGCGCATGGAGGCACCCCACGCTCAGCCCATCCGATTGTCCACCCATAGCGTTGAAGCCCGCTGTACGCCGTGTATGTCGAGATGATTATAGCGCTGAGCACAGCTAAACCCAATATCCCCAGCAACAACGTCTTTCTCATAGATTTTCACCGCCTTCAGAAGGGGAAAGCGGCTATAAAAGGATTTTTCAGAATCATATCAAAATTAATTCATATCGAAAATAAGCAAAGGCTTCATCGCTCCGCTGCCTCCTTTAAGCCTTTGCCGCCTAATCTTCAGCCTACTTAAGGCTGAGGTATAATAAAACTAGAAGGGCAACAAATGTAAACGTGTCCGGCAGCATTGCAAAAGGTCCGAGGCCGAATGCCCTATATCCGAAGATTGTTTGTAAAATTGGGTTTGAAGAGACGGTGTATAGGAGCAGTATAAGCGAGAATATTATGAGGCCAACTGTGAAGTTGGTTTTCGTTTTACGGTATATATTTACATATATAAACAGCAGCATCAGTACAATTACAGTGTTAACTGTGGAGAGAACTGCTTTAATGGTGTAAAATAATTCCACATCCAGCATGGGGGGCGGTGGAACAACGCCCCACTCGCTGAACCTTGACCATAATGTTCTTCTAAGATTGCTTAAGTCAATTTCACCCCTATGATATTTCTCTATTAGCTGCTCAATTTCAACCATTTGGCTTTCTGTAAGACCCCAGCGTCTCCTCATCATTTGACGCTCTAATGAAACCCCAGTTACATGTAGACTCCATAAAGTCGCGAGGACCGCTACCGCTAACAAAATCAGAATTATAAGCGCTATTCTCCCATCTTTATCCATTTCATTAATCAATTTTTATTTCCCCCTTTTCTCTTTTTCTCCAAATTTCTTCCAAATCTCCTCAAACACTCCGTAGTTTTCCTCCATGATGGGGGATAGAAAATAGGTGACGCCGTATTTGTCTCCAACAGAAATTACTATCTTATTTTTCTCAAGTATTTCAAGGTGATGCCTTATGGTTCTATAGTCTACGCCTAGAATATTAGCGAGCTGATTCGCATTTTTAGGATCCTCTTTCAAAGCCATAATTATTCGGGCTCTCATAGCGCCTCCCCTAGTCCCAGCAATAAGCCATCCCAGAACATATTTTAACTCGCGGGCGCTGTAAATCATCACTTTCAGCTCCGAAACATTAAACCTTCAATCGCACTCAAAGATGCTTCACGGCTCTTAAAACAACTATTTTCTTCACGCTATATAATTCTGATTTAATTATGAAAAATCTTTATAGGCTTCGAGATCCTCCTCCAAATTGAGGAATGAGGAATCTAAATCGGCATAAATCAAGGTGGAAGATCATGGTCCTCCAGCGGAGAAGGATGAAGACTGGGGAATCAACAGTTCTCCTCGCCATTATTGCATTAAGCCTATTTTTAGCCGTGGTTCTCGGCTACTCAGCTGGTTACATGTCGGCTTCAAGGAGAATCAGCGATCTGGAAAGCCAGATTCAGGAATTTAAGAATGAAATTTCAAAGTTGAAATCATCCATAACATCCCTAAACACTATAACCCAAAACGTTACGCTTTTCACCCTAGAGAAAAATATTTCGCTTACGGATCTCTATGAGCGGGTCAAAAACTCCGTAGTCGTAGTGAGGGGGTTAATATTACGTTACATATTTGGACGGCCATATTCTGCAGGGCAGGTTCAGGGTTCAGGTTTCGTTTACAACTTCACCGGTCGAATGGTAATAATTACAAACTATCACGTGGTCAGCGGCGCAGTAAATATCACTGTAACTTTCGCTAATGGAAACGGATATGCTGCTTATGTGCTTGGCTCCGATCCCTACGCTGATCTAGCAGTGCTTTCAGCCGAAGCTCCTGAAGACGAATATCATCCGCTTGAAATAGTAAGCTCCTCAAATCTTAAGGTTGGCGACTTGGTCATAGCCATTGGAAGCCCGTTCGGATTGACTGGCTCAATGAGCGTTGGCGTGGTCAGCGCCCTGGGAAGAACGATCACTGAGGAAACAACCGGCGGATATCCAATAGCTAACGTTATACAGACAACGGCTCCCTTAAATCCGGGCAATTCCGGCGGACCCTTACTGAATCATAATGGTCAAGTTGTTGGGATAACAACGGCTATAGTAAGCGGCTCCCAAGGCATAAGTTTCGCCATACCATCCAATACAATACTGCGGGAGATAAAATATCTAGTGACTGAAGGCTCATATAATAGGCATCCTTGGCTTGGCGCCTTCGGAATAGATATGACCTATGAAATCGCAAGGGCCATGAATACAAACGTAACGTACGGATGGTTAATAACGCAGGTTATAGAGGGCGGACCTGCACATAAAGCTGGTTTAAGAGGTGGAACAACGCCTGCTTACGTAGCCGGTGAAAGAATAACAATCGGCGGAGACATAATCATAGCTATAAACGATGAAAGAATCATCGGTATAGATGACCTCTCATCATATCTGGAGGAAAACACGATGCCTGGGCAAACAATTAATGTGACAATAGTTAGAGACAATAAAATATTAATTTTGCCAGTTACGTTAGGGGCTCGTCCCCCGCCAAGTTAATCCTTTTTATGGGGTTAGCCTAAATCTATCTCTTGGGAATAAAACTGCTTCCCTAATATTTCTAACGCCAGTTAGCATCATTACTAGACGCTCAAGCCCTATAGCCCAGCCAGCGTGAGGAGGCATACCGTAATCAAAGACTTGAAGATGGAACTTGAAGGATTCAGGATTCAGGTTCTGCTCCCTCATCCTTCTAATAAGGAGGTCTTTGTTATGTATCCGTGTTCCGCCGGATGCAATCTCAATCCAATGCCACATTAAGTCAAAGCCCTCGCTTATTTCAGGCCTGTCATCCCTAGGCTTTATGTAGAATGGCTTTATACTTGTCGGCCAATCAGTTATAAAGTAGAAGTATGGGTGCAGTCTGCCAAGGGTTCGGTAAGCGATTGTCGGTATATCTTCACCCCAGTTAATCTTTATCCCTACATCCTTTAACTCGTTTATAATCTCATCATAGGTTATCCGCTTAAAAGGTATCTCCGGAACCTCAAATTTATATTTCAGAATTTTAAGGTCTTCACGGCATTTCTCAGCAACCGCTTTACATACATGTTGTATTAATTTTTCAGCGATCCCCATCACATCCTCGGCGGTTGCAAAGGCTGCTTCAATATCTATGGATATAAACTCGGTTAGATGTCTTCTAGTATGGGATTTCTCAGCCCTAAATGTTGGGCCTATTTCATAAACCTTCTCGAAATCTATTACCAGCTGCTCCTTATATAATTGAGGGCTCTGCGCTAGAAAAGCCTCACGCTCAAAGTACATTACAGGAAATAGGTTAGCGCCTCCCTCAGTTGCGGATGCAATTATTTTAGGCGTATGAATCTCTATGAAACCGTTCCTTGAAAGAAACTCTCTTGTAGCTTCTAGAATTGCATGTCGAATATGAAAAACTGCACGGTTCTCATCGCGGGTGAGATCCAGCACCCTAGCGTCAAGCCTAACATCTATATCTGCGGGAGTTTTACCAGTAATATCCAGCGGGAGGGGCTGCTTAGCCATGTTAAGAATAACTATGTTTTTAGGTATAACTTCAACGCCCCTTGGAGCCTTATCCATTCTTCTAACGATCCCTCTAATGCTTACGCAGTCTTGACGCTGCAAGCTTTCCGCATGCTTAAGCGTGCACTCATTCACCTCGTCCTTTGGCACAGTAATCTGCACAGTTCCCTCCTTATCTCTTAAGACGAGAAACTTTATGCCACCTAAATCTCTAATCTCCTTTATCCAACCAGTGAGGACAACTTCTTTACCATCCATGTCAGGCGTTATCTCCATTGTATAGTGGGTTCGCTTCCAGCTTTCAGATCCCATCCGATAAGTCACCGTTAATCCGCAAATTCAATTCTGAGGGTTGTTCCCCTAACTTTTTTAGCGATCTCCTTTAATGCGTCTATATTCGCTAAGCCTCTCCTCCCGCTTCTCCCTTTAAGAATAACTCTTGTTTCGATAGATCCATCCGGCAGCCAAATCTTGTTTACAGTTAATACGCTTAAAGGTGCAAAAAGATCTTCCAGAAACTTCCTTTCATTAGTATTATACTCTAATATACGAATATCTTTCCCAGTTTTATTCTCCAAAAATTTAATTATTTTCCCTCCATAACTTAATATCTTGTTAGAGTCACCCTTTCTAACGAATATTGCGAGAAGCCCGTTAGCTTCAACAGCTCTATGGAAATATACATCTTGAAGCATGGGATATTTATTTTCAATAGAAACTAGTAAGCGCGCGATCTCTAAATCCAGAGGTGTAATTTCTCCCCTACTCAATTTCGCTTTACATTTTGAACATAATATTCCACTTCTCAGACAGAACTGGCATATCTCAGCTTTCACCTTCCCCTGATCCCTCCAAAAATATAGGAGGGGCGGAGCAACGCATCATCTGAACCGTGTCAGCGAACCAGCGTTATCTCTATTGTGCTAACGTTCGTTGGGGTATTCCTATCGCCAGATTGAACTTGCTCAGTACCTATGTCAATACTTCCTATCTTAACATCCGATAGGAACTTCCGTCGGATGATCTCGGCGACATCGACCGCTCTGCTTATTGCCCGTCCTCTAGCCTTAATGCTCACCTCTTTTGCTCCGCCATGGAACAAAGTTATGCATGCCAGCACATAGTTCATTACTGGTTTCCGACCAATTAACACAGAGTTGCTTTCCGGCAAATTTTACCGCCTCACTCCACAGTCATATTTCATGCACTAATGCAACTCAACTAAATAAATATCTTACGGTGTTATAAGGGAAAACATGGAATTTTAATGATGAATTTAAGCATAAGACATCTAAAAATGTCGTTCTATTATTGTTAACAAAAAATGCGGGCTTCCCTAAATCATGCTGAGCATTATATCTAATGCGGTTTTTGAGTCCATAGCAGCCTTTAATGGATGACCTGGGTAGGGGCTGACTTCAACATTTAAGAACCCTTTGTAGCCTACTTCGCTGAGAGCTTTCATAATGCGCTGCCAAGGTATATCACCTTGAAAAAGAGGCTTAAATTGCATCGTCGAAATCTGGAAATCTTTAATATGTACGCAAACAATTAGGTCGGCTAAATGTTTTATCCACTGCTCCGGGTAGCCTAGCAAGAAGGCGTTTCCAACATCAAAATAAACCTTAACGTTCGGATGGTTAATTTCCTCAACGAAACTTCGAAATTCAAGCGGGCTATAAAGGAACTTATTCCACACATTTTCAACACCTATTATTACAGCGTGGTCTTCAGCTATCTTGGCAGCTTCTAAAAGGCTTTCCTTAGAAAGATTCCACATGTATTTATAGGGGATTTCCGGCGTGGCGACTCCTGGAACTACTAGGAAGATTGAGGCGTCTATATCGGCGGCGAAGATGCATCCCTGCTTAATTAATTCTATACCTTTCCTCCTAATTTTCTCGTCAGGGCTTGCAAGATTATATTTCCAAAAGAGCCCGGTGCAGAGACTCGGCAGCTCCAAATCTAGGGATCTAGCCACATCGGATATCTCGCTTCTTCCTCCCCTATCAATCTTCAGCATTTCTTCATCTAAGTTAAGTTCTACGCCGTCGAATCCAATATTCTTTGAAAGACGCAGGACGCTCTCAAAATTGAAATTTGAAGGGTAAATCCAAGCGTTAACTCCTCTCTTCAATCTCTCATATCCTCCCGCTGACCTTTCAATTTAGCGGTAAAGTAACTGGTTTCCCTGTTTCCATGGATTTAACCGCTGCCAACGTGAACTCTAGGGTTTTCGCCCCCTCCTCTATGGGCGTTCTAGTCTCCTTGTCTTCCAGGATTGCCTTAACCAAATCTTTTGTCTCAAGAAGGTAAGTGTCTCTCTCCTCATAAACGGTTATAGTCTTTTGAGGCGGCCTTGCCGAATACAGCGTTAGAGTGTTGGCGTCCCTAGACTCAACAGTATAATTTTTTGCCACCAAATTCCATTTAAGCCACCAATATCCATAAGCGCCCCAAATAGTTGCGGTTATTGCGCCGAGGGCGCCTGACTTAAATTTGAAGGTTGCGCTGCTTAAATCCTCTATTGTTATGTCAGGCACATCATTCCAGAATTTTCTGTTCATTTGACAATAAATCACATCAACTTCGCCGCAGAGATGTCTGGCGATGTCATAGACATGCGTGGATTGCTCAACAATCTGCCCGCCGCTCTTACTCTTATCCTTCCACCAGTCCCGCCTCATAAAATTGCACCAGTACATTCCTAGAAAAAGCCCGACATCTCCAGCTTCACCGTTCTGTATAAGCCTTTTAGTTTCTTCAACAGCGTATCCGAATCTGCAGTTATAGCCAACTTGACTTTTAACCCCGCTTTTCTCCACCGCCTTTACCATCTGCTTTGCAAGCTCCATGTCTAAGGCGATCGGTTTCTCAATAAATATGTTTATGCCTTTCTCCGCCGCCACCATAACTTCATCTGTATGGGCGAATGGCGGTAGACAAATATAAACTAAATCCAGACTCTCTTTATCCAGCATCTCACACCAGTCTCTGTAGTGTCTTCCACCATACTTGGAGGAAAACAGTTTCGCCCTATCTTCATCCACGTCAGCGAATGCCACCATATGCGTCTCCCTTATGCTTTTAAGTCTCTCAGCATGCGTCGAAGCTATTCCGCCGCAACCTATAAAACCAACTTTTAACCTCTCCAGAGCGGACACCAAACCTAGCATAG
>CAYPJR010000046.1:0-11384 GCA_964411115.1 uncultured Candidatus Bathyarchaeia archaeon
AAAAGAGGTTGATCCCACCACTTTCCCAAGTGAAGAGCTATAGGCTTATCACTTTATGGTTTTTGCGCTTCTTTTTATCTCTAGCAAATAAGCCGCATAATCCATAGTCGATTTCATTCCCAATTTGATAGTATAGGCACCTATCTTCAAAAGAAGATAATTTATCCATCACTTTAGATATATAAATTCTAATGAAATTTAATTTATCCTTAAATGAACCCGTGGACCAATCCTTTGGTTCAGGTTGCTTATATAAATCAGCCCAAGAGTCCGAGAGAAAAAATGTCGGCTGAATTTTAAATCCATTTTCACATGCCCTTTTAATGATTTTAGATGCATAAAGTAATTTTGAGGGGCCAGAATCTCCAACCCATATTCTAACCCTAAAACAATCAAACCCCTTTGACTTAAAAAAGTAAAATATATCTTCTATCTCTTGATCATCTTGATCCCACCATGTATAGCTATGGGAATAACTGGAACCGAGGTAACTAAGGAGACAGCTGACATGGTTCTGGCAGACGACAACTTCGCCACCATCGTGAATGCTATAGAATTGGGGAGATGGATATATGACAACATTTATATAAGTTTTAGCATTAGCTGTTCTAGCCGGGTACCCGCCCCCACTACTCCCCGTTCAAATCCTCTACGTTAATTTAGCCACAGATGGGTTACCCGCAATAGCATTGGGCGTAAGTCCATCTGATCCGGACATTATGGAGAGACCGCCTAGAGACCCTAGGGAAACAATATTTACGTGGGATGTTAAATCCCTCATTTTACGTACATTAATAGTTGGCGTGCCTTTCTTCTTCTGGATCTTCCTAACATCTCTGCATGATGGTGTTAATTGTGTTAATTTAGCCCGAACAAGGGTCTTTATAGCATTCGTATTCTTTGAGCTTATTTTGGCGGTAACATGTAGATCACTTAAGCATACTATTATTGTGGTCCGACCCCACAAGTTTCTGCTACTGGCAATCGCATGGGAAATCCTTCTCCTCATGGTTCTACTAGGTTTTCCAGTAACCAGACAAGCACTCGGAGTAGTTGAACTAGAACCATACTCCTTCATGCTGGCTGCAACCCTATCAATAATAACGTTAATTAGCATAGAGGGAACAAAACTACTACTCCAAAGATACAAAGATAGTTTAGACTAAAAAGAGTCTAGGATTATACCGCTTATAGAGTTTTAGCCATAAAGGATGAAAGTGTTAACACTAATCCTTAGAACTAAAGTTATCGTTTTAATCTTTATTTTTCTAGCGTTCTATTGCCCTGAAATCTTTTTGCCAACGCTTTCATCAGCTTCTCTTCCTCTAGGGCGCTTTTTTCTTCCTGCGTGAGTTCGTTGGGGGAGCAATTCTGGCTTCGCCTTATTTACGTAATAGACCCTTATAGCTCCTCTTAGCGCCCCAACAGCTACACGCCCAGTAATATTTAACCGCCGGTAGACCACTAAGCCCGTCAGATGTGCCTTTCCACGTGATGCTCCAATTTGGGACATTTTTGTGACAACTCTTAAGAGAGATTGAGGGTGTTATTGAACTTGTGTTTAAGGAGGTTCAGAACTCGCATATGCGAGTTTTTGCCTCTGTAGATCAAAATTAAATCGCCGAGGGTTGTCCCCTGTTCTAAGTAAAGGCTTTCTTAAAATTAATTACATTTTTGGAAGCGTGGTAAGTGGTGGATTATGCAGTGAACCCTCTAATTATAGCCGTCGGGGTAATCCCTCTTATTGCTTGCCTCATTCTTTTCATTTTGGAGAAAACAACTCCAAGAAACGAGAGGGTTCCGGTTTATTCCTTCTTTATTTATTCAACATGAATGGTGCCGCATGCAAATCATTTTTCTCTCAATTATAGGTATGATTCTTACCATGATTGGTTTGGCTCTATAAACGTAAGTTATTTTTATGCAGTGAAAACATTATACTTCATTAAGCGTGCCAAGGTGCTGAGTTAAGATTGCTTGAAGGCGAACTTGCTCGGCTGCTGTTGGTATGGTTATTGTATAGGAGCTCCGTTCTATGCTTGGTTCTCCGGCATAGGGCAATGTCTCCTAAACAGAAATTGTTATCATTTAACGATAACGAGTCTTTCTTCTTTGTAGAAAGCCTTTTATGAATGAGCGTGTTTGTAGGTATGTAGCCCAGCTTTGGAGGTGGTTCAGTGGGAATGGATGGTGGGAATGATGGTGGTTCAGAATCTAGAAGCATCCAGTGTCGGCGAGGTTTTAGGCTGGGCTCTGCCAAGTACTGAAGAGATTTTAACCCTGCCAGTTGAAGAGCTTCTCAAACGTTTGAACACTTCTTTAGCGGGGCTCTCTTCTGAAGATGTGGAAGAGCGTCTCAAGGTACTCGGCTACAACGAACTTGTTAGGAAAAAGAAGAGAGTAGCCATCATCGATTTTCTCTCTCATTTCAAAAGCCCGTTAATAATCATCCTTCTTATAGCTGGGCTGATTTCAGGCTTTTTTGGAGAAATTGTGAACACAGCAATAATATTCT
This sequence comes from uncultured Candidatus Bathyarchaeia archaeon, assembly GCA_964411115.1. Taxonomy (GTDB): domain Archaea; phylum Thermoproteota; class Bathyarchaeia; order Bathyarchaeales; family DTEX01; genus DTEX01. The sequence continues at coordinate 2,516 of CAYPJR010000046.1, forward strand.
CCATAGTGACGCTCAGTGTTATCCTAGACTTTTATCAAGAGTCTAAGGCTGAAAGGGCAGCTGAAATGCTTAAGCAAAGGGTGGCAACAACAGCCACCGTTTTGAGGGATGGAGTTAAACGGGAGGTTAGGCTTGCTGAAATCGTTCCCGGCGACATTTAGGAAGAAGCATGGAATACCCCCTCAACTACCACCAAGTCGGCCACACAATTCAACATTTGAAACGTGCAGGGCTCATAGGCTTCGATTGGCGCCAAAGAATGATCAAAAGGGAAAAACCACTAAAAGAATATGTGACAAAACAGTTAATGACCAGTGAACTGTGGCCAAAAATAGCCCAAGACTGGCATAAAATCAGCAAAACCATTCAAGAAAAATACGGAAAAGTAAACTCGGAATACCAAAAACTACTCCTTCACAAAAGCCCAGAATAGTTCTTAAATATGCAAAACCTCTTTCTATTTGTCATTGTTAGCAGAACGTTCAAGTTTTGGCATTGTATTGGTTCGCAAGATTCGATTCCCTCGCAATTTTAAACTAATTCTTATACGGTTGGTTGTCATCGCTCTCTCCTTGCGGCATAGAGAATCTAGTTTGAAAACAAAAATAAGAAAATGGTAAAAATACGTCAACTAGCAGAACCAAACTGAAATAATAAACAATGAACTTATTCAGGAACAAGCACCACTTTTGTTTCCAGTTTTAACCTACCTAGCTTTTCTCGAGCCATTCTTTTTGCTCCAAATATTGATAAGGGGTTAATAGTAGTTGTTATTAAGTTTTTGGTGGGAATCCAAAGTTTATTTCTATTAATTCGTATTGTTGTGTTCCAGCTCCAGCTTTTTCAGCTGCTTCGAGCATAATTCTCCAGTCAGGCGCCACATGTGTTGCGCCGGGTGTGGCCTTCCATCTTAGTCTGGCGATTGCATTGAATTTTTCAGCCCCTCTTTCCATTGCTCCCGCTGCTTCAGCCATTGAACCTGGTATTTCCAGGTGAATTATTCACCATATCTATGCATGCTCTGTCAATGGCCACGGGAGCTATATCCATGGCAAGGTTAATGAATACGCATTTAGCCCCCAAAAACTTTACGTCTCAGGTGGGAACCGCCGAAAATAACTGTGACAGGTAAAATCCCGTTTATTCCAATCGAGGGGGGCTCGACGCTTTAATAGCGGCGTGTGGACCTAAAACATCCGCTTTCCTCCAGCTGCTGAAGGAGACGGGGATGAGATGCGGGGAAGCGATTAAGCTTAAGTGGGCTAACGTGGATCTTGAAAGACGCGTCGTAACGTTAAATGATCCTGAGAAGGCTGGTAAACCGCGCATCTGGAAGATCAGCAGTAAACTCGCCGCTATGCTAAGCAGGCTTCCGAGGGAAGGCGACCACGTGTTCGGGGGAGCATCCACGCATACGCTTAGAAAGTGCCTATGGAATGTGCGTAAGCGGCTTGCCCATAAACTTCAGAATCCCCGGCTACTGCGCATATCATTCCACACCTTCCGCCACTGGAAAGCAACCATGCTCTACCATGAAACAAAAGACCCTGTTCTCGTCAAAGAGTTCCTCGGCCACCGAAAACTGGATACAACGTTGCTTTACATTCAAATTGAGCAGGCGCTGTTTAAAGAAAGCAGCCAGTTCACCGTTAAGGTTGCGGGAAGCAGGGATGAAATAGTTGCGCTGCTGGAGACAAGCTTCGAGTATGTATGCGAGAAAGACGGATTAGCATACTTTAGAAAGTGGAAGTGAAGGTATGGAGACGGGAATTATTCTATGGATATGGCTTTCTCCAGACCCTCCTTTGGATAGGGATATAGGAGCAGAAAATCGCGGGGCAATATTAGATTCACACGGTCCCCGATTTTCCAATCTAATGCTTCAGAGGAGAAGGGGCTCTTCGCAATTATCGTAACGTTGTTTTCAGCGCGGATTTCAAATCGGATAGAGCTGCCTAAAAAAGTCATTCTCTCAATTACGCCTCTCCAAACATTCTTCAACCCGCTGGTTTTCCTCATAATTATAAATTCGGGTCTGATAGCTACGACAACCCTTCCGCCTTCAAAATTCGGCTTACATGGAACATGAAGAATCTCCCCATTAACATCGATTCTTACGCCCTCATCTTTCTCTCCCAGTAAATCGCCTATAAGAAAATTGGTTTCACCCACGAAGTTCGCTGTAAAAAGATTTTTTGGGCGTAAATATAGTTCAAGAGGGGTGCCGACCTCCACTATTTCGCCTGTTCTCATAACGACTATTCTATCGGCGATCGACATCGCCTCCTCTTGATCGTGGGTGACATGGATCGCTGTTAAACCTAAATCTTTAACTAGTCTTCTTAATTCGTATCTCAAAACCTTTCTGACCTTAGCGTCTAATGAACCTAACGGTTCATCAAGTATCAGCAGATGTGAACCGGATATGAGCGACCTTGCGACGGCTGCTTTTTGCTGCGCACCGCCGCTGAGGGTGCTGGGATAATCTTTAACCCTATCCCAAAGCTTCATCATGTTAAGAATTTCGTTAATTAAGTTTTCAGCGCTAGAAATGTCTAAACCTTTAACGAATGGTCCATAACGCACATTATCGTAGATGTTCATGTGGGGAAATAAGGCTATTTCTTGAAAAACGTATCCTATCCCCCGATCCTGAATTGGAACATCGTTAACTAATCTATCATCTATATAGATTTCTCCCTCATCTGGTTTTATTATGCCAGCTATGCATTTTATTAAGGTTGTTTTTCCACAGCCGCTTGGGCCAATGATGCATAAGTACTCCCTGTCCTCCACTTTAAGATTAATATTCCTTATAGCCGTAATCCCACCGTATCTTTTTGCAACGTTAACTAGGCGGACTGAGGGGATATCATATCACCTCTAATTCTTGATAAAGCCCCTGCGGAGGATAGGGATACACCCTTAAATGTTCAGTTCTCAAGCGAACATAAACTCTCTCATCAACCCTAAATCTTCCTATTCCAAGAAGAGTCGGCATCTTCGAGTTAACGCTGTCACCATTATCAAGTAGAATTTCATAAGATACGAAATCTCCTAAAAAGCTTACCTCCCTGATTGTTCCAGGCAGGAGATTTATCTCTTCCCTTATTTTAGTGCCCTTAATTATTTCGGTTCTCTCCTCTCTTATCATCAAAACAATTCTCTCGCCAACTTTCCATTTAGTTTCGTTAACGCGTAAAATGAAGCCGTTTCTTAATTGGACCCATGAGCCATACGGGTCGGTTTCAGCTATGAATCCCTCAAAGAAATTGGCTCCCCCAACAAAGTGTGCTACGAAAATGTTTTTCGGCTCATTATATACTTGTGATGGCGGCCCTTCCTGCTGTATCTCGCCCCCTCTTAGGACGATGAGTCTGTCCGCAACTATGATGGCTTCCTCCTGGTCATGTGTGACATGAATGACTGTTAAACCGTTTTCTTCAGCGATCTCCCTAAGCTTAAATCTTAACTCAACTCTTAATCTAGCATCTAAGGCGCCTAAAGGTTCATCTAGAAGCAGAATTTTCGCTCCGCAAGCTAAACCTCTGGCTAATGCTAAACGCTGCTGCATTCCTCCGCTCAACTCGTGGGGTAGGGATTCCGATCTCCATGCAAGCCTAGTCATCTCCAGCATCTGCATGGACACCCTGTAGGCTTCTTCTTTACATAATCCCCTAGATAATGGTCCAAAAGCAACATTATCAATCACGGTTAGATGCGGAAAAAGCGCGTAGTATTGAGGTACATAGGCGACATTTCTCTCCTGCGGAGGAACATTATTCACAAGCTTATTATCTATATAGATTTCTCCCTCATCTGGCTTAATGATCCCTGCGATAAGCCTGAGTAAGGTGGTTTTGCCGCTTCCGCTTGGTCCTAAAACGCATACATACTCACGATCGTTAATCGTTAAATTTAGATTTTTAATCGCTGTAATATTGCCGAATCTTTTTGTAACATTGACTAACCTTATTGATGGCATATTACCTTTTTCTCCCCCTTATGATAAACCTTAAGGCCAAAAGCATAATGAAAGCGGACAGTATGTAGAGGCCTACCCCCAGAGCGCTCTGCGAAGAGGTTGCATACTTATTTACAATCCAATCGACAAGCAGCACCGGAAGGGTTTGGAGATCCTTAGTTCTTACAACAGCTTTTGCAGCGCCGGTTTCACCTAAAGCCCGGGTAAAAGTTAAAATTGCCCCTGAGAAGACAGCGTATTTAGTTAATGGTAGCGTTATCCTTCTGAATATCATGAAAGGCTTAGCGCCGAGGGTGCTTGCAACATCTTCTATTTCCACAGGGATGCCCTCTATAGCCGCAGACATGGACTCAACGAAATAAGTGTAAGTTATAGTTGTATGTGAGAGCACTATAACCCACAATTCCGGGATGAAGCCGTATCTTCCCCAGAAGAGTTTCAGCGAGACTCCCAGGGCGATTGATGGAACTATGATTGGTATGCTGACTAAGGACTTGATAATCGATGTTGCTCTACCAAGCTTTTTCCTAGCAATCAGTATAGCCGCTGGCAGCCCGAAAACAATATTTATTAATGTTGATGTGGAGCCGACAGCGTAAGAGATTAGCATGCTTCGCCAAAATGTGCTCCATAACTCTGAACCTGCAACCATCTCGTTTACAGTTCCATCTAGAAAAGCGTTTAATATTGGCAGGGCGACAAATAGTGAGGGTGCGATGACAAGCACTAGAAAAACCAGGATTGCTGCGCCATCTCGAAATTTAACCGCTCCATAGCTGCTGAGCTTCCTCTCGATAGGTGGGGACGCCCGTTTGATTGGAAATTTAAGCTTTGGAGCCAGCAGCTTAATTAAAAAGAATATTATTGTTGAAGTGAGTATTAACACTGAGCTCACGTAAACTAGGGCTCCCTCTCCAACTTTACCTATGTTTTTAAATATGAAAACAGATCCGTTCTCAAAGTTTCCCGCAACAATCACTGTGGCTCCAGTTTCAGAGAGGGATCTGGCAAAAGATAGAAGGAAGGAGGCTATTATGCCCGGTTTAAGCAGAGGTAAAGTTATTGTTCTAACCGCTGTGAAGGGTTGAGCGCCGAGGGTTCTAGCGGCAACCTCATAAACCTCTCTATAGGTTAATAGTTCACCGACCATTACTCTAACGATTACTGGGTATGAAAAGGCAAAGTGGAGAAGCAATACGAGGGCGAAGCCTGGTGAAACAAGGGATTCCGCCCCAAAAATTCTGGGGATCCCATCCCGACTGCTCCAGAATAATAGAAACGAGTAACCTAAAGCTGTTGTCGGTAGGAGGAACGGCACGTTCACCAACGCATCTATGAAGTTCACAAGCCTCCTTTTGCTTCTAACTATAAACCATGCAAGCGGTAATGCTGCTATAAGGTCTAATGCTGCAACAGTAAAAGCCATGATGAAAGAGTTTACGATGGCTAAATTAGCGTTGGCTAGCAAAGAGGGATCATAATATATTGCCCCTAATTTATTCAGGTTCTCAAGTATTCCAGCAATCGGCGGAATAAGGATAAACGCAAAAAAGAAGATTAAGGATGATGCATAAACGACATACTTAGCTGACTTTTTAGATGAAAGGTCGTCAATTTTTCTAATCAATTTCGATTTAATATCTTCTTCAGCAATTGCTCTCTGTCTTCCCATTTTTGTTCTTCTTACTCGCGCATTACATATATACTTTATTAAAAGATTACAAGTAGTGGACATAAAAATGAATAGCATCTTAGTAATTGTAAGGGGGAAAGTTACAGCCGGAACCGGTGATGGAAGGAAATTTGTGAATCTCCCATGGTTTAAAAGACAAGTTATGGAAATATTTAATTTTGAACCATACCCTGGAACATTAAATGTGATGCTTAAGGAAGAGTATTCTAAGATTTTATCAAGCATTCTTAATGAAAATAGGGGTTTTAAGATCATCCCGGAAGATGGGTATTCTTCAGGTTTCCTCTATAGGGCTTTCATAGGCTTCAGGGTTATGGGAGCCATAGTTAAACCGTCCATTCCTGATTATCCCGAGAGCATTCTGGAGATAATTGCTCCAGTATGCTTGCGGGAATCTTTAGGCCTTAATGACGGTGATGAAATTGACGTTGCAATATTTTTCGAATAGCACCTTCTCGATTGTTGCGAGATGCGCTGAAACATCCGCTTTAGGCGTATGCGTTTCTTCAGCCTCCCTATCAGTTGGAAGCGCTGTTCCACACGTTGAGCCGGGTGTGGGCGCATTAGCAGTTCAAGGCTACACAAGCTTCTTCCATGGCGTCAATGGGCTTAGGCTTTTACAAATGGGCTTCTCACCGCAAGATGCGCTGGCGAGGCTGCTTGAAAATGATCCTAATCGAGAGATGAGGCAAATATCCATTATCGATATATATGGTCGGAAAGCCGCTTTTACTGGAAGGAAAAACCTAGATTGGAAGGGTCATTTAATCCGGAAAGACTGTGTCGTTGCTGGTAACGCCCTATTATCCAGCGGAGTTTTAGAAGCTATGGCTGAAGCCTTTACTCTATCTGAGGGTGAATGGCTTGCTGAAAGGTTGATGAAGGCGTTGGAGGCGGGGCAGAATGCGGGGGGAGATAGGAGGGGAGCATGCTCCGCAGCGCTAATAGTGGCTGAAATTAAGCCTATACATGAATCCCGCCCAATAATAAATTTGAGGGTTGACATGCATAAGGAGCCAGTTAAAGAATTGAGAAGAATATTTGAAGCCTATAAAGTTTGGCTGCAAGCGATCCGTTAATCTTCAGTTTAAAATATTATCGCTCTCTCTTCCCCTCTATAAATTCTTCAACCCACCTCTTCGCCACCGGATCCTCAACCTGCTTGGGTGGATGTTTAAAGGCGTATGCTGAAATGCTGATTAACGGTCCCGCTATACCCCTATCCAGGGCGATTTTAGTTGCCCTTATAACGTCAATAACTACGCCTGCGCTGTTAGGGGCATCCTCAACCTCGAGCTTAACCCAAACAGTCACCGGCTGATTTCCGAAATTTCTCCCCTTAGCATAAATATAACATATCTTCTTGTTGCCTAGAAATGGCACAAAGTCGGAGGGGCCTATCCTAGTAGGAACATCATATGGAACAATGCTTGTTACAGCCTCTGTTTTGCTGATACGCTTAGATTTAAGTCTCTGCTCTAAAGTCATATTCTGGAAATCAGTGTCTCCGCCAATGTTCAGCTGATATGTTTCATCGAGTATAACGCCTCTGTCGACGAATAATCTGGCAATCGTTCTATGGAGTATTGTTGCGCCTAGCTGGCTTTTCACGTCGTCGCCTGCAACTGGAAGCCCCGCCTTCTCGAATTTTGAAGCCCACTCCCCGTCGCTTGCGATAAACTCAGGTATGCAGTTTACAAATGCACATCCAGCCTCCAAAGCCGCCTGGGCATAGAATCGGGTAGCCTCAAAACTTCCAACAGGCATATAATTCACAAGAATATCCGCTTTAGATTTCCTGAGGGTTTCAACGACGTCCACCGGCTGAGTTTCCTCTTCTCGGTATACTCTGAAAGCATCTTTCATGTGCGGTCCAACGCCGTCTAGTATAGGCGCTGGCAAGACTTCAACATCCAATTTAGGCATGGAGTCAACGAATTTCGGACAGCAATTCGGCTCAATGAATATGGCTTCACTTAAATCTTTCCCAATCTTCAATTTATTAACCTCAAAGGCTGCAACGAATTTTATATCTTTAACATGATAGTTACCGAATTTAACATGCATAAGCCCAGGAACAATATCGTTTTCCCTTGCGTTCTTATAGTAATGTACCCCTTGAACTAAAGCTGAAGCTCCATTTCCAACGCCCGCTATTGCCACCCTTATTTCCGCCAAAAGAGGTTCCCCCAAATTTACTATTCTATTTTTCTTCTAGAGGAATAACTGCTATAAAAGTTTGCTTCTTTTAAGGCTGATTTAAATGGTCTCTCTAGGTTTTCCCAGAGAGTTTCTGTAAGGCTATCTTTTCCTCATTTTGGTAAGCCCTTAAGCGGTTCATTAATTCATTGAAGTCAACCTGGTGGGCGTCGAAGTCCGGTCCGTCAACGCATGCAAACCTTGTTTTTCCGCCGACAGTAACTCTGCAACTGCCGCACATTCCGGTTCCATCAACCATTATTGGATTTAAACTTACAATGGTTTTTATGCCGTATGGACGTGTTGTCTCAGCTACGGCTCTCATCATTGGAGCCGGCCCGGCTGCCATAATGAGGTCAAATCTTCTACCCTGCTCTAGGAGATGTTTTAAGATGTCCGATGTGAATCCTTTAATTCCCTTCGTTCCATCATCAGTGGATATGTACATTTCATTGCTTAATGCGCCTAATTCCTTCTCAAGCAGGAGGAGATTTGAGCTTCTCGCCCCGATGATTGTGATAATATAGTTGCCGGCTTCTTTTAGGGATCGCACCCAGGGATAAATTAACGCTGTGCCCACTCCTCCGCCTATAACTGCAACATGCCCATAATTCGCTATTTCAGTGGGGTTGCCGAGCGGCCCAACGATGTCCTCGATATGGTCTCCCACATTTAATTTTCCAAGCTTCATTGTTGAGAGGCCGACCTCCTGAAATATCAACGTGATTGCTCCTTTTTCCGGGCTCCAATCGACAAGTGTGAGCGGGATCCTCTCACCGCGCTCATCAACCCTAAGGATAACAAATTGCCCTGCCCTCGCCTTTTTCGCTATCAGGGGGGCGCTGACAATCATGCGCTTTATCTGCGGCGCAATCTCCTCCTTATATAATATTTCAAATTTCTTCGCCATTTTAGACGCTTCCCGAATTAAGCCTTAATTAACAGAAATAAAAATGTTTATAAGCCTTATCCATAGCTGAACCATTTATTTA
>CAYPJR010000047.1:0-11272 GCA_964411115.1 uncultured Candidatus Bathyarchaeia archaeon
CAATTATCGCTTAATATGCGGCTTTTTAGAAATAAAAAATATTTTTATTTGAATAAGCTAATTTTAGTTTTGTAGTGGTAAAATGTTAATGATTAAAGATTTAGAATCAAAGATAGCTCATCTTGAGGATCTCATTCAGAAGGTTTCCAGCGAGATATTGGCAAATGTTGCCTACGAGAAGCTGCCGCCTGCAGAGTTATGGGCGAGATCTGAGAATCTTATAGGCGCCATAAGAAACCTAACTGAGGAAATGAGGGACAAAATGCTGCTACTTAAGCCGGAGAGAGCTCCATCGATAAGAAAAAAATTTAGGGCGATTCTTCAACCTTTAAATGGTTTTAGGGAAACCCTCCAGAAGCCAGCAGATCCATCCGGGGCTTCTAAACAAGCATTAGAACATCTCAGAAGGGTTGTCACTGAAAGCCAAGAGTTCATTGAGATGGCGAGAGATATACTGGAGAAACCCTCAGAGGGGATTCTTGAGCTCTTAAAACTTAGGGAGATATATGAGGCAAAGGAGTACATATCCAGGGTTTCAGTTCCCGAGACAGTTTATGTAAAGCTTGAACACTTAAAGAGGAGCATGGAAACATTAAGGCTTCGCATATCAAGTCTTGAGCAGGCAATTAAGGATCTGCTGAAACAGATGGATAAATTCCAGGAGGAAGCCTCAGTTTTCCAGCAGGAGCAGCGGGAAACCAACCTGTCTTAATAAAAAGACAACTAATTCGTAGCATTGAGTGTGCACCATAAATGTCCATGGTTGATGTAACACCCAAGCCTGAAATTTACCGTGAGGCAGCAGCAAAGGGGCAAATAAGGCTTAGAGCTGAAACTGTTAGGTTAATTAGGGAGGGGAAGGTGGAAAAGGGGGATCCGCTTTACACGGCTAAGATAGCTGGGGTTCTAGCCGCGAAGAACACATCAATACTTATACCATTATGTCATCCAATACCCATAACTAACGTGAACGTTGAAGTAAAAATTTTAGATGAGAACACTGTTGAAGTTGAATCGACGATTAAGGCTAAAGCCAAAACTGGTGTTGAAATGGAAGCTCTAGTGGCGACAGCAACGGCGTTACTCACAATTTGGGACATGGTTAAGCAATATGAGAAGGATGCTGAAGGGCAATATCCCTATACGTTGATTCAAAATATAAGGGTTATAAAAAAGGTGAAGAGTGAATTTGAGCGAGACTGTTATTAAACATAAGATTGATGCTCCTAAAAGCCTAAACTTCGCGGTTATAACGTGCAGCACATCTCGATATAAGGGGTATGCCGAAAAAGGGATGCTGAATGATCCCTCAGGGGATTTAATAATTAAGATGCTTAAGGAGAATGGGCATAGGGTAACCATGCGGAAAATAGTTACTGATGACAAGGCAGAAATCCAGAGAGCAGTGATGAGAGCAATAAAGTCGCGTAAAGTAGATGTTATAATAACGTCAGGCGGAACAGGCATAAGCCCGAGGGATGTAACAATAGAAGCTGTTCAACCGCTGCTTGAGAAGGAGCTACCCGGCTTCGGCGAAATATTTAGAGCATTAAGCTATCGGGAAATAGGTTCAGCGGCAGTTCTAACGCGCTCGATAGCTGGCGTTACTGGGGGGAAAGCAATATTTTGCCTACCCGGCTCACCGCACAGCATATCTATAGCGCTTAAAGAAATAATTTTCCCAGAAGTTGGACATATAATAAAGCACGCACGCGAATAGGCTACTGCTCCCCAGAGATGTACGTGATCATCTCGTTGGTTAGATCTAACCATCGCGCTATTCCCTTAGCCATCTTCGGATTATTCTGAAAGATTACGCGTAGATATGGAAGAACCTCCCTCACTGCGCGTGAAGATGATAAGTGGCATTTCCTTCCAATTCTTCTACCTATCTCTGAAAGGAGCATTCTCTCTTCCTTCGAGAATGAGGCTGTCTTTATGCGTTCCGGAAACTTAAACGGGGTCCACCCTGCGCTCTTTTTACTCCACGATGATGCAACACCAGCCGTCATTAAGTCTATGACGTATCTTAGGAAGGTCCAATCTTGCGTCTCCTTAACCCTTCTACGGTAGACGTCGGCTTTAGCTAACATATCCATCGCGTTTGCCAATTCGTGAGGATTCTTTATTTGATAGGGTATATTCTCATATATCCATTCGAAAAGCATGTCTAAATCAACATCCGCCATGTTGACAGCCGCCTTTGCTGTTGAAGCATCTTTCGCGTAGAAGATCATTCTTAAAACATCAAATATCTTCTCTTTCCGATCCCTTGAAGCAAGCCAGGAAACATCTTCATATGTCAGCCTAGTCCTGCCCTGAGCTAGAGCCTGAAGATCCGTCACTGCTGATCTAACATCTCCATTGCTTCTTTCCGCTATAAATCTTAAGGCAGCCTCATCAGCGTTTATTCCTTCTTTAGCACATATCTTTGCCAGATGCCTCATAACCTCAACCTTAGACGGCTTCTTAAACTCAATCAAGAGGCAATTGTTCCTCAGAGCTGCGAATCTAGGGTCATAGGCATCATTAGCTATGAGAATCACTGGAACCCGGCTGTTCTTCACAATTTCAGTTATTTCCCTAAGGCCGCCGTAATCCGCCGATCCGGTTATACCATCCAGTTCATCGAAAACTATGAGTCTCTTCATCCCGAAGAGTGAGCCGTACTGCGAGGCTCTGCCGGCGAAGCGTCTGACGGCTTCCTCAGTCCTATAGGTGCTAGCATCGCTTTCAATTATCTCCATATTTAAATCGTTTGCTAAGGCTTCGACAGTAGCGGTTTTACCTACACCCGGTGGACCATAAATGAAGATGGCTCTCTTATCTGGAACACCCTTCTCCCAAGAGCGTATCCACCCAAGTATCTTTCTCTTAGCTTCCTCATTGCCTACAACCTCAGAAAGCGATTTAGGCTTATACTTCCTCGTCCATGGGATAAAAGCGGTTTCCGATGACATGGAAACACCATGAGTTTGCTTATAGAGCCCTCTTTATTTCGTAACCTGCCTCAACAAGCCTAGCTAGCATGGCGCTTAGCTGAACTTCATCGCTGGCTCCCTGGATCAGCCTATAATCTACCTCTCCGGCTATGTCGGCCAATTTAACTTTCCATTTATCAGGCACATTAAGCCTGAAAATTTCATTATGAATCTGCTTTATTATGTCTATTCCAGTGAGCCCATACTTTTGGGTTAACTCTCTTAGTTTATTTCTCGCCGCTATGAAGTCCCCATTTAGGGCTATTAACATCATTTCCCTAACATCGTATGGGTTAGCTCTGCCAACAACTGAGTAAACTACCTCGGCATCAATAGGCTTATTAAGCGAAGCCGCGGTCTGAAGAATATTCACGGTTTTTCTAAGGTCACCTTCACTAATCTCTAATATGGCTTCTATGCCATCATCTAGGATCTTAACGTTTTCCCTTTCACAGATATACCTAATTCTCTCGATTACAGCTTCACGGGGTAGATAAGTGAATCTGAATGGAGCGCAGCGCGATTGTATAGGCTCAATTATCCTACCGCTGTAATTAGCTATTAATATAAAACGTGCAGTTTCACTGTAACGCTCCATCGTGCGCCTTAAAGCCTGCTGCGCATCCTCCGTCATATTATCCGCCTCATCTAAAATAAGTATCTTGAATGTTACTTCACCTATGGGCTTTGTTCTAGCGAAGGTTTTAACGGTTTCCCTAACAACATTTATTCCCCTTTCATCGCTAGCATTAAGCTCCATTATGTATTCGCGGTAGTTCTCGCCATAAAGATCATGAGCCAAGCAGAGAGCCGCTGTGGTTTTTCCAGTTCCCGGCGGTCCGGCGAATATGCAGTGTGGAACATTCTTAGCCTTAACGAAGCTTTTCAGCCGACTGACTATTTCTTCCTGATCAACTATTTCATCTAATGTGCGCGGCCTGTACTTCTCAGTCCACATCTCATAGCTCAAACCGGACACCTTAAAACTGCTTATTCTGCTAAAATATTACGTTAAGAAATATAAAAGCAGTTTATCTCTTAATATGCTAAACTGAGGGGGATACGCCTTCAATTTTTTATATTTTAGCAAAATCTTGTGGACTATAGAGGGGTAATAAGAGCGGTTTCTATTAGTGCAGCCAGAAGGAGAATTACGCTGCATATGGCGATGATAACTGAGGCTATGATTATTTCATTTTTAAAATTACGTTTTAGCGCAGCATACACCACCCATAAACTTTCAGACATCGCCAAAGTGTAAGCCAAATATTCCATCCATGCGAATGGATAAATGAAAATTGTCAAGAAGAGAACCGTTGGATCAACATCGTAGATGAGGCTGTATGCGGCAAAAACTCTTCCAGTATTATAAAGAATGTATGCGCCCCAGCAGGGTCCAACCGCGGGAATGAACATTATCAATGCATGAATAAAGTTATTGCCGAAGATTATTTGGACACCGGCCGACTTTATGGTGTTTTCCAACTTATTCATCTCCTTCATTATTTCGTCTGCCTCGCGCCGTTCAATTCTTGCCGAGGCCCCAATAAGCGTTATACTTATGCAAAGAATGTATACTGCCAGAAAGACCAGCGCTCTACTTTTCAAACTGCCAGTTAAATGAATCTCTGCCGCCCTAGGCTTCACAATGCGATATATAGATGCGCCGCAGTTTGGGCAGAATCTGGCATCTTCAGGCAACTTTATGCCGCATCTTGGACAATAGGACATTTACTCACCAGTTTAAACACATGCCTAATGGTAATGCAATCCTTAAAAATCTTTCTCATAAAAAACGATCTGCTTAAGCGCTTCTCGTTAAAAAATAATGGGCTTAGAAAGGTGGCAGACATGCGAAGATGGGAAAGATTCATTTAGAATAGTTGCGTTTAAATATTCTTTCTTCCCAGAATATTTCTGGTGGGCGATGACAGATCTGACCCTTCTGAAAACGATTTTAACCGTGATGTGGATCTTGAGTTTGGAGCCCACTAAAATCCATTAAGCCTATATCTAATGGCTATTAATAAATAGGTATCTCGCTGAGGGATTAATGACTGCTTATAACATGGTGTTTAGATGGATATGCTTAATAAAATAAAGGTTCTGCCAATAGCCTCTGAAAGTTTAGGCGTCAGATCCATGTGCACCTACGTTGAAACCCCGGATGTGAGGATCCTTTTAGACGCCGGAGTATCGCTGGGGCCAAACCGGTATGGTTTTTCTCCCCACCCTAAAGAGTATATGGCGCTTAAGAATAGTAGAGAAGCAATCCTTAAATTTGCTGAGAAAGCTGATGTTGTAACTGTTAGCCACTACCATTTTGATCATCATACGCCCTCATACACTGACTGGGCATATAATTGGTGTTCAGCTGAAATAGCCGGGAAAATTTACGGTGGAAAAATAGTTCTGGCCAAAAATTACAGGGCTTACGTCAACTTCAGCCAGAGACGCCGCGGATGGCTATTCGTTAAGACTAGCGGGGAGCAAGCCGATAGGCTTGAGGTGGCTGATGGAAGAACATTCGCATTCGGAGGGACATTAATATCCTTTTCCAAACCAGTCTATCATGGTCCGGAGGGTTCGGATTTGGGATGGGTTTTAATGGCGACAATTAGGCATGGTGACGAATGCCTTCTCTTCGCGCCGGACGTTCAGGGGCCAATATCGCGGGAAACCCTAAATATAATTCTTAGCGAGAAACCTCAAATGCTAATTATAGGCGGTCCGCCGACATATCTCGCAGACTTCAGAGTGGATCGGAAAAGCATAGAGCTAGCAAGAGATAACCTGACGGCTCTCGCCAAGCGGATTCCAACGATCATTTTAGATCATCATGTGCTTCGAGATGAAGGGTGGGAATCGTTCATAAAGCCAATAGTTAAAGCTGCGTTAAGCGTAAACCATAAGGTTCTTACAGCAGCGGAGTTTTTGGGCGGTGAAAACAGCCTTCTAGAGTCTATGAGGAGAAGCCTTTATGTAAATGAGCCCCCAAGCCTGGAATTCGCTAAATGGTTGAAGATTCCGGCGGTGCAAAGAAAACTTACTCCTCCGCCGATCTAAAATCATAGAAGTATGCATTTCACAATGTTTCCTCTAAATGCTTATATACCCATATTATTCCCTTTCTAGTGTTTGGCAGGTGCTAATTTTGAAGGATCTTTTAGAATCAATTGTTCAAAAAGCGCTTAATGAAGGCGCAAGTTTCTGTGAAGCAAGGTTCTTTGAGGAGAGAGGAAACAGCATAACCATCGAGAATGGCATTGCGAGATCTCTCTCTTCGGGAATTTTAAAGGGTGTTGGCATAAGGGTTATAGTTAACGGACGATGGGGTTTTGCGTCGACAAATATGCCTACAAAACAGAATGTTGAAAAAACCCTGCAAGACGCAATTGGAGGCGCAAAGTCGATAACCACTCAAGCGGGTGAGGAGGCAAGAATAGTTGAGGTTAAACCTTCAGTCGACACGATCATACATGAGATGAAGATTAAGCCTGAAGATGTAAGCCCTGAGGAGAAGGTTAAGAGAATGCTTGAGATAGAGGGGGCTGCCAGAAATTTCAGCGACAGAGTTAAGGACACCTTCATTTTATATGGGGATGTCATAACAAGGGTTATCGTCTGCAACTCATTTGGAACATTAATTGAGGAGGTTGCTCCAAGAACACGCGTATTTTGCAGAGTCATAGCGAAGGAAGGCGATAATATGCAGGCTGGATTCGAAGGGCTTGGAAATGTCGCCGGCTACGAGATTGTTGAAAATATTGAGGTGGAGAAATTCTCGTTGAGAGCTGCAAAAAGGGCTGTTAGCCTCCTCAGCGCTCATCCGCCGCCTAGGGGCACATTCCCCATAGTTGTTGATCCCAGAGTCGGCGGCCTATTTATCCATGAGGCTTTTGGGCATAATAGCGAAGGCGACCTAGTCTTCAGCGGGCAGTCAATAATAGCTGACAAGCTGGGGCAGAAAATAGCAAGCAATCTAGTCACAATAATTGATGATCCAACGAGACAAGGATTTGGGCACTTCATATATGACCACGAAGGGACAAGGGCTAAACCGCACATACTTGTAAAAAACGGTGTTCTCACAGGGTTTTTGCATTCACTCGAATCCTCCGCAAAGATTGGAGGCGAACCGGAGGGAAGCGCCAGGGCTCAGTCGCATCATCATCCACCCATTGTGCGCATGTCCAACACTTATCTTGCGCCTGGAGATTTAACCCTTGAAGAAATATTGGAAGATGTTGATTACGGCGTTTACTTGGCTGGTTCCCAATATGGTTATGTTGAATCTCAAAAGGGGCAATTTACATGTAAGGTTGAGGAGGCTTGGCTTATAGAAAAGGGCGAGTTAACTGAGCATTTAAGAGATGTGGCTATAAGCGGCTTAACGCTTGAAGCCCTAAAAAATGTGAAAGCCGTTGGCAAAGACTTCAGGATGGATATGCCTGGAATGTGCGGTAAGTCCGGTCAAGGCATGTATGTTGATGCTGGAGCACCGCATTTCAGGATTGATGGAATAGTTGTTGGGGGAAGGAGGTGAACTGAAAAGTTGGAGAGAATAGATTTGATTACACCGGTTGAAAGAGCAATGCGGATCCTTTCTAGGCTAGATGTTGACTTTTACGATGCAGTTGCCCTATACTCTAGGTCTTTAAGTGTGAATATTATGGGCAAAGGCGTAAAGGAAGCTTCGGCGCAGATAGATGTTGGAATAGGCGTTAGGGTTTTCAAAAATAAAGGCATGGGTGCGGCTTACTCTCAAAGTCTGGAAGATGCGGATGTGGAGGCTACGGTTAATCAAGCGGTGAGCTTCGCAAGGGTCTCACAGCCAGATCCATACTTTAAGGGCATACCTGGACCATCAAAGGCTCCCGAAGTTCCTGACTTATGCGATGGGGAGATAGTTAACCTTACGCTGGAGGATGCTGGTAAAATTCCTAAGGGCATGATTGATGCTGCTGAAAGCGTCCGTAGCGGTGCAATGTATTTGGGAGGGTTTGCGGCGAATCATTCTAGGGCATACTTAATGACGTCTACCGGTGTTTCTATTGAATCTGAGAAGACGTCGGCTTCAGCGTACTTACAGCCTGTCTATAGGGAGGGCGACGATGTTGGAAGTTCCTATGAATTTGACTTCGCCGTATCATTATCGGAGATAGACTTCTATAAGGTTGGTAAAAGAGCAGCTGAAAAAGCCATAGAACAGTTTAGTTCAAGGAAAGCGGAAAGCGGCTCCCTGCCTCTAATTCTATCGCCTGAGTCATCCAGCTCATTATTTTCAGCTTTATTATCCGCATTATCCGGCGAGTCGGCGGTTAAAGGGAGAACCTTCGCATCTGGACTATTAGGTAAGCAAATAGCTCCGGAAATCCTTGAAATAGAAGATGATGGAACCATTCCCGGGGCAATAGCGAGCAGCACATATGACGGTGAAGGCGTACCTAAGAGGCCATTAAATGTTGTAAGCCGAGGTAGGGTGATGACTTTCCTTCACAACTCATATTCTGCAGGCATAATGAATACTGAGTCGACTGGACACGCCATTAGAGGCGGCTATAGAGGACAAGTTGGCGCTGGGCCGAGCAACATTAGGGTTAAGCCAGGCGACAGCTCCCTAGAAGAGATGATCGCAGAAACTAAAAAGGGGATCTTGATTATAAACGCATCATTCTCACCTAACATGGTTTCAGGAGAATTTTCAACAACAATTGATGAAGGCTTCCTAATAGAGAATGGCGAAAAAAAGCATCCCGTTAAGAATTTAATGGCTGGAGGACATATAATGGATCTTTACAGAGACATTGAATTGATCTCGAAGGAGGGAAGAACATTCGGAAAGGGATTCTTCTTCCCATCAATAAAAATTAGCCAGGTCAAATTATCAGGCAAATAAAATATGCATCCAATAATCCCCATAGGACAGTGAGGCGGATAATTCCGCTTATAATTCCCTTTCATTTTTGCAGTGGCAATATACTAAATTCCAGTTCATTTTATCCCTATCGATCTTAAATTTTCTAATGATCTAGGTTTGCCCGGTCCTGCGGAGCAGGATCTAGAATCTTCAGGTTTAGTTTGGGGCTGAAAATTAGAGGTATGAGGCTACATTTGCAGGACTGGGCGGGCCCATTCAATCCATGCATGGCGCTGCATATTCACCGAAAATAGCAGGAAGAGATTGCTTATTCTAGGGTTTTAGTTGATCCAAAACCTTGTCTTCGGGGTTTCTCCATCATCTATTTTTGGCTCTTTTTAATCTTGAATTTTCTGATGTAATGCTATTTTAAGATGACCAAAAGGGTTAAAAATAATAATTTTTAACATAATGAAAGGGCTGCTGGTGATGTATATGTCCCTTGAAGAATATACTAGGGAACTTAAAAAGATCCCCACTGCCTCATTGTCGGATGCTCTAAACCAGATGGGTTTAAATGGCACGTTAAATACGCATTTTAACTATGTTTTAGAGGGCATTAGAATCGCCGGTCCGGCCGTTACGATTCAGGATTGTTATTCCAGTAGAAGGGTTATCCCGTTTGAGGCTATGGAAGCAATAGATAATGCTGAAAGGGGCTCCATCCTTGTGAGGGCTTTAGATGCTGATGAGGCATGTGATATAGCGCTCTTCGGCGGCTTAATGGCTCTTGCATCTAAGGTTAGAGGGCTGGAGGGAGCTGTGATGTGCGGTGCAATCAGAGATTTAAGAGAGATTAAAGAGATGGGTTTCCAAGTCTTTTATCGTTTTCTATCGCCCAATACGTCGGTTGGAAGAACAGAGATCAAAGCCGTTAATGTCCCAATAAAATATGGTGGCGTAATTATAAATCCCGGCGACATAATCGTTGGGGATGAAGATGGAATAGTTGTGATACCGAAGGATAAAGTTTCAGAGGTTCTAGAGAGAGCTAAGAAAATTGACGATCTGGAAAAAAGAGAATCTGAAGAGATAAGGAAGGGTAAACCATTCTCGCAGGTTATAAGAGAGTATCTCAGGGTGTGAACCGCCTATAGATGAAGACGTGGGCTTCCGTAACCGGACCCCACGCGCCCACAACAAAGGTCTTCTTCGGCGAGACTTTTCCGCAAAGCACGCGTGGAGGAGAAGTTACGGAGGTCGCGATCTCAGCAGGCGTAACTTCGACCTGCCCACGCCTAGCAGAAATAGCGATAAAATAAAGGAGATAATATAAACTTTTGTTCGCATCCATCCCATAGCTGGAGCATGCGGGATCTCCCGCTCACATGTTAAAGCTGCGCAAAAAATCTTCAACATCCCTTCTTCTAGGTATGGGCGCAACAGCTCCCAAACCTGTTGTAGTTAAGGCGCCTACAGCATTTGCGAATATTCCAATTTCTTCTAAATCTTTGCCTTCAAGCAGCCCTACAATAAACGCTCCGTCAAAAGCATCACCTGCCCCTGTTGTGTCAACAACATTGACTTTAAAGCCTGGAACATTAATTTTCTCTCCGTCATCTAATATTAGGCAGCCCTCTCCGCCCATTTTCACGACGATAATTTTTGGTTTAGCAAATGAATATATTTTCTCAATAACCTTATCCGTTTCTTCACCATAAAGTAAGCTTGCATCCTCCTTACTCATGAAGATTAAATCGGCTTCAGCCATAGCCTTCTCAATGTGAGGCTTAGCTATTTGAGGAGACCAAAGTTTAGGTCTGAAATTCACGTCAAAACTAAATATTCCACCATTAGCCTTAACGATTTCAGCGGCTTTAAAAACGGTCTTTCTGCAGTTTTCGCTGATAGCCATTGATATGCCGCTTGAGTGAAAAACCTTTAGTTTGCTTAGATAATTTGGATTCAAATCTGAGGGGGAATAATGGCTTGCAGCAGAATCTTTTCGGTAATAAGTGAAGTCATGTCCGCCGCCGGGTAAGAGGGATATAAAGTATACGGCTGTAAATCCACCCTTCTCAATGATTACTTGGGATGTATCTATACCCTCATTCTGCCAGAGTTCTAAGAATGATTTTCCGAACTCGTCATCTCCAATCCGGCAGATGTAGCCAGCTTTTACGCCTAACCTGGCAACTGCAACTATGAAATTTGATGTGTCGCCGCCCCAGCCCCTTCTAAACAAGTAGACATCCCTTATTCTGCCAACATCAGTAGCGCAGAATTCAACCATCGGCTCGCCGAAACTTGCTACATCAATCATTCTTAAACCCCACATAGTGATAAAATAGTTTGGAAAACTTAAGATTTTTTAAATATTCACGCAAAGGCATCATTTCATGATCGCTTATGCGCAGTAGATCCAGTATGA
>CAYPJR010000048.1:0-11222 GCA_964411115.1 uncultured Candidatus Bathyarchaeia archaeon
AATTAGATTGGTTTAGGCGGAGATAAATATGGGAACGGAGGGAGGTAAGAGAGAGCGGCCATCCTTCACATCCATGCCTAATGTTCTTTCCATGCTCTGTTTTGTTTCGGGGGTAATATTGATAGCCTCCATGAGTTTAGCTGGCGGAGCACTGCTCCATTTAGGTTTCGTTGGCGCCTTAAACATAGCGGTTTCCTACGGTCTAACTAAGAAGAAAAGATGGACTTTACATATAGCGATCTTCACTTCACTGCTGGGGCTCATATTTGGGAGTATAACGCTGACAGCTCTGATAGTTCTCTTCAGCCCAGATATTGAGGAAATTCTCATATTAATAGGGATCGCTGCCTACATGGCGCTCTCGACAATCCTGCTGGTTTATGTAATTTACAAGAGGAAAATGTTTTCTTAGTTTCTCCTAAGCAACTTAAATATTAGGTTCTAAAAATTAAATAATATAGTTGTCTGCTGGGAGGAGAAATGTTTCTTCCAAGGTTTCCATCCAGGCTTCGAAAATTCGTTCGGGTTCCTGCGGATTACGTTTTTGAGAATCTGCCTAAATTTTTAAGCGGCATAAGTGAAGAGGAATCTGATGGGTTAAAGTTCTTCAGAGTAAATATCAGCGGGGGTATCGGTTCAAGGATCAAGGTGTGCATAGTGCCGGAGGGTGAAGTAAGCTCGCTGGATTTAAGGTTTGAATATCAAAGCCTAATGTTTGCGTTAATATTACTCTTCACAATCTCAGCGGGGCTTAGTTTAGCGTTATCCTCAATCTTTCCACTCTTCGGAGTTCTCCTAATACCCGTATTGATTTACAGAGCTAGTTTCGCTGTGGAAAACCTGCTGAATGATTTAGGCAATATTCTGCTTGGTTTTGAGATTGATTATGCCCGTAGAAAACTCATGGAGGAACGCGCTAGATGGCAGCGGAACCCTAAAGACATATCTGAACTCTATAGGAGGCTATACGAAAAACACATTAAGACTTGGGGGGACACATACGCCCTGGAATACAAAATAAATGAGTATCAAAGGGAGGGCTTAACTAGGGAGGAATCCATAAGAAAAGTTGCTGAGGAGGAAGGGATCTTCTAAATTGCTAACGCTTCCTCTTAGTCCCATAATGCCTGACGTATGTTAGCATATAAATGGTAGTTGCCCAGGCTGCGATATTCTGGCATATCAAATATTTCCATATGAGGTCGATTCCTAAAATGGATTTTATAATGGATTTAAATGGAGCCTCCAAACTAATCCTGAAGGATGCGATAAAAAAGCCTAAGGTCTCAATTAGGGAGGAGTTTATATGAGCGGACCATGAAATTAAGCCTCTGAAAAAGATGCTTCCATGATAAAGGCTTGCGGCAAAATCGTTTAAGATTGATGGGCAGAGCAATATGAATGAAGTTAGAAGAAGGAAAGCGAAAAGCGCTGTAAGGCTTGCTGGAACCTTTAAGCCGGTCCATAAAGAATAAATGAGGCTTCTCGGCGACTTCACCCCTCTGTCTGCTTTAGGAGCTGCAGCAGCCTTATAGCGCGCCGCCTCGATTGATCCCGCAGCTTTATGTTCCACTAAGTAAATCCAATCGTAACAAAGCACTAAAATAACATTTAATGGGATTAAATGAAAAAGAACACCTATTTGAAAGCCCCCTCCAACTGGGATTTTTAATAGCGCGATATCCCTTAGGCCTGCATAAACAAATGACATGACCAGCCCATATTGGATTAGAATGGCAAGCAGAACCCATGAAACATAAATAATGAGGTTTCTGCCATTCAAATATCTAGATCTGCGCGGCATCTCTTAACCCCTTCGTCAGTCTAAATGTGAATACCTTAACCGAAGAATATTATGGTACCCTTTAATAATATTTCGCCAAATATCTTGTAGAGCGACTCTAAACTATCAGCGTAGGCTTATTCATTGGGCATCCCTGATTCATATTTAGCATTGCGCTAAGCGAAGAAGAGTCAGCTTTAGGCTGCCTCTCTGCATTAATGCGGCGTAATTTTTCTCGAATCCCGCATCTAATCGAGATGTTTAAAATTTATCTTGCCAATCTATCCAAGATTTTTCCCTTTGAATCATAGAGTATGATGTCTAGGGATATGCTGTTCCATGCATGTGTTGCGCAGCTAAGGCATGGATCAAAAGCTCTTATGATTGCTTCAACCCTGTTCAGCAATCCCTCGCTTATCTTCTCATTCCTAATATATTTCCTGGCTACTTGCGTTATAGCCATGTTATATGCAAGGTTATTATGCTCCGTTGCGATTATTAGGTTGGCCCATTTAATTATTCCATACCTATCGGTCTTGTAGTGATGTATAAGTGTGCCTCTAGGCGCCTCAGCAACGCCGACGCCCTCGTATCTGTTGACTGAAGCCTTAGCCCAGGTGTTTTCAGAGTAGGTTTCCGGGTTGTCAAGTATTTCCTTAACCTTTTCTATGCAGAACAATATTTCGATTAATCGTGCATAATGATATAGGAACGTATTCTGAACCACGCCGTTTCTACCCCATCTTCTAAATTCCTTAAGCTCCTCATCGGCTAGAGGCGTACCGCATTTAGAAGCCACATTAAGCCTTGCTAGGGGGCCAACCCGGTAGATTCCATTCGGATAGCCCAGCGGCTTATAGTATGGAAACTTCATGTAAGACCATGGCTCAACAGATTCACCAATATACTCGTAATATCTTTTCGGATCTAAATGGTCCGCTACTACTTTTCCTTCTCCATCAACAATCCTTATTAATCCATCATAATGTTCCAGTTCACCCTTAGATGTAACTAAACCCATATAGTATGTTGGGAAATCTCCAAGGTTCTCCAATTCGCCGCTTAATTTTTCTAGGATACTCTTAAACCTCAGAATGTTTTCAGTTGCGATCTTCAGGGCATCGTTATATTCGCTTCTAATCTTTTCGCTTTTTTCCCTTGAAATCGGCTTCCTAACCCCGCCTGGCACAATCCACTCGCTTGAGTGAATTCTTTTATCCGCTAAATATTCAATTATCTTCTGACCGAACGCTCTAAGCTTTATTCCCTGCTTAGCTACATCGGGATATTTCTCTATTAAGCCGAAAATGTTTCTCTCCG
Source organism: uncultured Candidatus Bathyarchaeia archaeon (assembly GCA_964411115.1). Classification (GTDB taxonomy): domain Archaea; phylum Thermoproteota; class Bathyarchaeia; order Bathyarchaeales; family DTEX01; genus DTEX01. The sequence continues at coordinate 3,104 of CAYPJR010000048.1, forward strand.
AGGGGTCAGCATCCACGCCGATTAAGAAATCCGGCGCTGAGAGATAAAAGAAGCTTAAAGCATGAGACTGAATTATCTGCCCCATATGCATTAAACGCCTCAGTAAAACCGCCGCTTCAGGTATTCTGACCGCTAATATTTCATCACATGCCTTCACCGATGCTAGCAGATGGCTTACCGGGCAAATCCCGCATATCCTGGACATTAAGCCCGGCATTTCATAGAAGGGTCTCCCCTCACAGATTCTTTCGAAACCTCGGAAGTCAGTTACGTGAAACCTAGCTTCCTTAACGGTTCCATTATCAGATAGATATATTGCTACTTTAGCATGCCCCTCAATTCTCGTAACCGGATTTATCTCTATTGTCTTCTCACCCATATTTCGCCTTTCCCTCCATGTTCGGGGTTCTGCCGGCTAAAATCTCCGTTAACACATATCTTATCAGATCCGCCGAGGGTGGACATCCTGGGATAAAATAATCAACCTTAACAACCTCATTCAGCGGGTGGGCGCGCTCTAAAAGTTTTGGAACATCATTTGGGATTTGAGGATTTTCAGTGGCGGTTTCAATATAAGCCCTCTTGAGAATCACGTTTGCCCCATCATTTAGGGCATTTCTAAGCGTCACCATATTTCCAGTTACCGCGCAGTCGCCGATCGCGATGAGGATTTTCGTATGCTCCCTAACCTTTCTGATGAGGTTCAGCTGCTCATCGTTTCCAACAGCTCCTTCAACAAAGGTTACATCAACATTTTCCGGGAAGATTTTAGCGTCCATAAGTGGGCTATAGACCATCCGGATTTTTTGGGCGAGATCCAGTATCTGCTCGTCTAGGTCTAGAAATGACATGTGGCATCCTGAGCAGCCGCTAAGCCAGACGGTTGAAAAATTAATTTTTCTAGATTCACTCATTATGATCCCCTTCTTGACAGAACAAATTTGGCTATTTCTTTATCTTTAATCTCGGAGAAGGGTTTATCTCTAACATATATTGCTCCAACCGGGCATACCCTAGCGCATTTTCTGCAAGATGTGCATGATTTTGATGAAGCCCAATCTTCATCCATGTCTATTATAACCTGCGAATCCTTCCCCCTCATTTTCATATCTAAAACATGAACTCCCTCAACTTCATCGCAAACCCTAATGCATCGGGCACATAAAATGCACCTGTTATGATCTATAACTAGGAAGTCATGCGTTAAATCGATTTTATGTTCAGCCCATTCACGCTCAACCCTCAAATGATCTACACCGAACTCTTTGGCGAGATCCTGGAGCTCGCAATGTCCATTTGCAACACAAATAGAGCATATATGAGGTTTCTCAGACAAGATGAGTTCCAGCGTCAATTTTCTAAATTTTTTCAGCCTTTCAGAGTTTGTGATTATTTCCATCCCGTTACTAACAGGCGTTGTACAGGACGGGAACAATTTAGGTGAACCTTTAACTTCAACGAGGCAAAGTCGGCAGCCGCCGTAATTGCTTAAGCCATCCAGATAGCATAGGGTTGGAATATATATGCCGGCCCTTTTAGCGGCGCTTAGAATTGTGTCTCCTTCATAAGCGGTAACTTCAACATTGTCAATTTTAATTTTAATAACGCTGAAGCTGCTCATACTCTCACCTCTAAGGGCGCTTCTTTTTTAAAGCATTTTCCGGCAGGGCATCTTTTTTCAGCTATATGCGCCACATATTCATCTCTAAAGTAACGTAGCGTTGTCAAAGTGGGGTTTGGAGCTGTTTGCCCAAGACCACATAAGCTGGCATCCCTCACATATACGCCTAGCTCCTCCAGCAGGCTAATGTCATCCATTTTTCCCTCGCCTCTCATGATTCTCTCAAGGATATTTCTTATTTTTAATAAGCCAACCCTGCATGGGACACATTTACCGCATGATTCATCCACACAGAAGTCTGTGAAGAACCATGCAGTATCAACCATACACGCCGTATCGTCAATTACAACTATTCCGCCTGAACCCATTATGGCCCCCGCCTTGGTGAGAGACTCATAATCTATTGGGAGATCAAGCATGCTTTCCGGCAAGCATCCCCCTGATGGGCCGCCAACTAGGACCGCCTTAAACTTTCTGCCTCCAGGGACTCCGCCGCCTATTTCAAAAATAACCTCCCTTAACGTGATTCCCATCGGAACCTCGATAAGTCCAGGGTTCCTCACTTTGCCAGTAAGCGAGAAACATTTCGTTCCAGTGCATTTGGGCGTCCCAATCTTTGCAAACCAGTCTCCACCGTTGAGAATTATTTGCGGCACATTGGCTAAGGTTTCAACATTATTTATAAGCGTTGGTTTTCCCCATAGGCCTGAAACAGCTGGATATGGTGGACGCGGGCGGGGTGTAGCCCTCCGCCCCTCTATGGACGCAAGTATGCCTGTTTCTTCACCAGCAATAAATGCGCCTGCTCCCAGCCTTAACTCAATGTTAAAGTTGAAGCCGCTTTCAAGGATGTTCCCGCCGATAAGGTTCATGGCTTTAGCTTGCTTCAAAGCTTCCCTTAACGTGTTAACGGCTAACGGGTATTCAGCCCTCACGTAGACGTATCCCTGCTCTGCGCCGACAGCGTAGGCAGATATAATCATACCCTCAATTATGGAGTGGGGATCAGCCTCAGCGAGAGTTCTGTTCGCGAAGACCCCGGGATCACCCTCATCCAGGTTTGCAACAACATATTTCGGCGTATTTTTTTCTCTGGCAACAAAGCTCCACTTCTGCCCTGTTGGGAAGCCGGCGCCTCCTCTGCCCCTTAAACCGCTCACTATAACCTCGTCTATAACCTCCTTCGGCGTCATTTTTGTTAGGCATTTAATAAGCGCCTGATATCCGCCGGCGGCTATATAATCCTCTATTCTCATTGGATCTATTTTGCCGGCGTTTCTCAGAACCAGCCTGAATTGCTTCTTGAAGAAGGCTTCGTTCGCATAAAGGTATTCTTTCGCCGGGATCCCGGCGACTATATGGCTCTTAACTATCTCTTTGGCTTTCTCGGGAGTTACATTTTGATATATGTATCCGCCCGGCTCTACAAGCACAACAGGCCCGATTGAACATGTTCCTGGACATCCGGTTCTGGCAACCTTACATTCGCCTTCAACGCCGAACTCCTTAACAGCGTTCTCAAAGGCTTTTAGCAGGTTTAATGCGCCGAAGGGCAGACATCCGCTGGAGCAACAAATGTTTATTCTGTATTTGTAAGCTCTCCGCTTTTCAGATTCCTCCCTCGCTATTCTCAAAATATCTTCCGGCTTCAAAAAATTATCCTCCAATAATATCTTTTATTCTCTTTAAAACAATCTCTTTGGTTGCTTTCCCAATAACCTCATTGTCAACCGTTACGTTTGGAGCCATCGCGCATGCACCTATACAGCGCGTTATGAAAAGCGATAGTTTTCCATCAGGTGTTGACCCGCCGCGCTTAATATTAAACTCTCTTTCAATGGCCGAGATTATCTCTTCAACACCGCTTACATAGCATGCTGTCCCCATGCATGCAGAGACCACATGTTCCCCCGGCTTTTTCAGTTTAAAAAGATGATAGAAGGATGCGACTCCATAAACATGGCTCGGCGGGAGATTCAAACGTTCAGAAATATAGTTGAGCAACTCTTTATCAAAGTAACCATATAGTTCATGCGCCAAATGCAATATTTCAAGAAGGGCGCTTTTCTGGTACATGCGGGCTTTCATTTCCCGCTCAAGAATCAACAGGCGTCTATCCTCCTTAGACAAGGACCACACCTCAAGCAATCGATTAAAGTACTCCTAAATGTTGCCTTTTAAATTTGAGTGGGAATAGATCTATTTAAGAGTTACTTGCCATGTTTACTTCAAGCATGAATTAAATTCCGGGTTAAGGCAACGTGGCAAATACTGGTATAAATTTTTTAGAGAAAATTCTAAATACTAATTCTTTAAATTATTCTTAATCTAAATGTTTGAGGGAAAGATCTTGAGCACAGTTAATGTTGAAGAACAAAAAGTTCTCCTATATGACCCGACGAGATGCACCGGTTGTCTCTTCTGCCATATAGCGTGCTCATATTATCACTTTAAACGCTTCGACCTTAACAAGGCCCATTTACGCGTGCAGTTCGATGAGAAAAACGGGGAGTTTGAGGCGGTTTATTGCCAACATTGCGATGAGCCGCTTTGTGTGGCAGCATGCCCCAAAGAGGCTTTAGTAAAGGATGAAAAAACCGGCTGGGTTAAGGTAAACCCGATGAAATGCATAGGATGCCAGACATGCACCGTTGCCTGTCCCCTCTCAACTCCATGGTTTAACATGGATTTTCATGTAGCCATGAAATGTGACTTCTGCAATGGCGACCCGCAATGCGCAAAATTCTGCTCTCCTCAAGCGATAAGGGTTGCAAGTAGGAGGGAAGCTTGGGAATTTAACGCTAAACATTATTTGGAGGCGGATATGTAGATGGCTGCAAGTCTAGAAGAGAAAATAATTAACCATATTAGGGAGGCTGCTGGCGGGGGACTCATTGAAGCATATAAGCAGCGTGAGAAAAGAGTTTTCGCAAGGATAAAGCCGGAGGCTTTTAGGGAAGCCGTTAAATCTATAAGGGAGCGCTATAAGACGCTTCGTTTCATAACGATATCAGCCGTTGACAACGGCTTAGACATGGAGTACCTATATCACTTCCACATAGACAGCGTGGTTTTAACATTAAAGGTTACAAAACCGAAGGAAGATAACTCGCTGGAATCGATATCCGACATAATTCCGGCGGCAAACCTGATTGAAAGGGAAATATCTGATCTTTTCGGCGTAAAACTCTTAGGACACCCTCAACCTGAGCATGGCCTAGTGCTCACGAAAGACTGGCCTGATGATAAGCGTCCATTAAGAAAACCATTTGAGGGCGCTCTTCCACCTCAGGCTAGGCCGGTTGCTGAAGCCCTAATATCAAGCGGCTGCGTTGCGCCAATATCATCCTTTATACAGAGGAAACGTGAGGAGGCCGGTCTGCCGAAATCTCCAGCCTTCACATTCACTGATGAGAACGCTATGCGTGAGTTTCATGGAATAGTTAAAGATGTAGGATTGGCTGAGAAGGCCGGCTTTGACTGGGAGAAGAAGAGGTTGAGATATAAATAACTGATGGAGGTGAAGCGATATGGTTAAGTACGCTCTATTTTTAGGCTGCCAGATTCCGATGCGTCTCCCAAGCATTGAGATAGCTTCCAGAAGAGTTTTTAAAACTTTAGGGCTTGAGGCTATTGACCTGCTTGGCTATTCATGCTGCCCAGAGCCCGTTGTATCAAGGCTGCTGGATGAAACAGCGGCTCTGGCGACATCCGCAAGAAACCTCACGCTTGCTGAGGATCTTGGGCTTGACATGTTAACCCTATGCAATGGTTGCTATGAAACATTAGCTGAGGCGAATGAGATCCTTAAGCATGATGCTGAAAAAAGAAGCAGGGTGAATGAAATCTTGAAGCATTATGGTAGAGAATACCTGGGGAAGGCGGATGTGAAGCATATAATTGAAGTCCTACATGAAGATATAGGGCTGGAAAAGATTAGGGAGCACGTCGCTAAACCTTTGAAGATTAATGTCGCATTACATTATGGTTGCCACCTATATCGGGAATATAAGGGTTCAGATATAATGCGTAAACCAAACATGATGAGGGAAATAGCGATGCAAACCGGCGTAAATATAGTTGACTACGGGCTTGAAAGATTATGCTGCGGATATCCAAGCATGCAAGCGGATGAGGAGTTCTCCCTAAAGCATAGGCTGCTTCCGAAATTAAGCCGCATGAGAAGTAAAGGTGCTGAGGCTATTCTCACAATATGCCCAGCATGCACAATACAGTTTGAAATCGGCCAGGTTATGCTTAGGCCTCACGGCTTCCAATTCAATATGCCATGCATAAACCTAATGGAGCTTTTGGCATTATCTTTCGGTGCACCGCCCAGCGATCTGCATCTTGAACTTCACAGAAGCCCTGTTCAACAATTAATTAATAAAGTGTTGGGGGTGAGATAGATGCCTGAAACAGTATATATTGGCCCATATAGACCGCAGCTTGTTGAGCCGGAGAGATTTGAGCTCCTCGTTGAGGGAAACAGGATAATCGATGCTAGGATTGAGCTCGGCTACATGCATAGGGGCATAGAGAAGCTATTTACAACGAAAACATACATGCAGAATCTGGCGCTTGCTGAAAGAATATGTGGAATATGCTCCGGCATCCACACGCTCTGTTATGCGCAGACAGTTGAGAAATTAATGGATATTGAGGTTCCTGAACGCGCAAAATATCTCCGCTGCATATACATGGAGCTTGAACGCTTACATAGCCACTACCTATGGTTTGGCATATTAGCCCATAGCTTAAATGAGCATGAAGCTTTTCTGAAAATAATGATTGAGAGGGAGAGGGTTCAGGATCTGCTGGAATATTTAACTGGCAATAGGATGAATTACTTAATAAACACGATAGGCGGCGTCCGGAGGGACATAACATCTGAAAAAGCCGAGAAGATACGCCGGTTCCTAAAGGAGAGTAAGCCCCTATCGGACTATATAATGGATCTTTTAGGCGATAATGGCGAATTCACTAGAAAGACAAGAGGGGTTGGTGTGCTGCCTAAGGAGAAGGCTTTAGAGGTAGGCGCTGTTGGACCAACGCTTAGGGGTTCCGGAATAGCCAGCGATATTAGGAAGGATGATCCGTACGCTGCTTATGGCAATCTTGACTTCGAAGTTATAGTTGAAAATGACGGCGACGTGCATGCTAAGGCTCTTGTTAGGGCTAGGGAAACCTATGAAAGCATGAAGATAATTGAGCAGGCGCTTGACAACTTGCCAGCTGGCGAAATAGTCGCTGAGCCGAAGGAGCCAAGGGTCGGCGAGGAGTTTGGAAGAACAGAGGCGCCCAGAGGCGAACTGGTCTATTATATTAGGTCCAATGGAACAAATATGCCTGAGAGGGTTAAGGTTAGAACCCCATCATTCGCCAATAACTTCGCTATACTTGAAATGCTTCGCGGTGAAATCCTTGAGAACGCTAGGCTTATTATTGAAAGCATAGATCCATGCTTCGCATGCACGGACCGCGTAACAGTAATTGATGTTAAAACTGGTAAGAGGAAATGCATTTGCCTTAAATAGGGGGTGAGGGAAGAATGGGTAAAATCTCGGTTTACCGTTTCCTATCGGCTGGATGCAACGGTTGCGATGTGCAAGTTTTAGAATGCTTAGTTCCACGTTATAGGCTTGCTGAGCTAAACGTTGATGTTGTCTCAAACCCTGAAGAAGCAAATGTTTTAATTCTAACTGGCGGAGTCAACGTTAAGGGAAAAGAGGAGCTTATAAAAACATATGAAAAAATTAATCCGCCTAAAATAGTAATTGCTGTTGGAAACTGCGCGTTAACAAAGGAAATATTTGATAAGGGCTATCCAATGGTTGGACCTCCAGACCAGATAATTCCAGTTAACTTTTATGTTCCAGGCTGCCCACCTAGACCTCAAGCCATAGTGAAAGCTGTTGCGCAGATACTTAACGCTAAACTTGAGGAGAAAGAGGATTACTGGGCAACCCCGGAGGGATTTAGGGGTAAGCATGAGTTTGACCGCGAGAAATGCATTGGATGCGGCGCATGCGCCCAAGTCTGCAGCTCAGATGCCATAGACGTGATTGATGAGGGCGAAAAGAGAGTTGTGAGAGTTAATTATGGACACTGCTCATTCTGCGCCTTCTGCCAAGATGAGTGCCCAACTCAGGCGATAAGACTCACGCGTGAATATTATCTTTTGACTAATAATCGAGGAACAACCTATGTGACAAATGACGTCGACCTATCTGAGTGCACATTGTGCGGAGCATTCTTCTTCCCGCAGCGTCAGATAGATTGGGCTTTAAAACGCATAACTGAGAAGGTTCCGAAATATAAGGAATTTAATGGTGAAATTTTAGACGCAATGAAGGTATGCTTGAAATGCCGAAGAGAAATAGTGAATGTGAGAAAAGCCAAAAAGACGCTTGCCAAATTATCGATTAAAGCCAGAGAATTCTAGTTTAAGCAACGCTTGAAAATCCTTAATTTTTTATATTTTTAGATTGTTTATGG
>CAYPJR010000049.1:0-11125 GCA_964411115.1 uncultured Candidatus Bathyarchaeia archaeon
TTAAGGAGAAATCTGTTATGATTGGAGGCAGGGTTGGTCTAAGTATGTATCTTCTCTGTATAAGGGATTCAGGCAGACCCTTTGCCTTTGCAAGCTCAACATAATCCTCGCTTGAGAACATTAGGAAAAACGTTCTCCTAACATACACATTTATAAACGAGTATGCTATGAGCCATGAAATAACTGGCAGAATCATATGTTTTAAAACGCTTAATGTATATAACCACCTGTCCTCCGGCGGGGGCACATCAACCATTCCGCCGTAAGGCAATAACCTCAGGAAAGAGGCAAATATCAATATTAGGAATATTCCATAAAACCATCCGGGTAAAGAAGAGAGCGGTGCGAGCAGAACCGACAATTTATCCGATATGCTGCCATATCTTCTGGATAGAAATAGCCCTGCAAATAAACCGATGAAGAATAGAATCAGCTGCGTCGTCGTGAATAAAAGCACAGTGTTCGGCAGTCTCTCCAGAATAATTATGCGGACGCTTCTAGATCCGCTGTCGCTGCTCAGCCAGAGGGCTCTGCCAAGGTTAAGGGATAGGGCATCTCTTAAATAAGCGAAGCTTCTATATATGAATGGTTTATCGAAACCTATCCTTTTCAACTCGTTAGTGTATAATGCATCTATTAATTCTCTAATCTGTGTCTCATTCAAATGTTTATATGCGGGGTTCTGACGTATGTTTTGGGAGATTGAAATATATAAGTCCCCCTTAACTATTTCATCAACATATCCGCCCATATTTGCGATCCAAATAGTTATGTAGACTGCGGCAACTACAGTAAGGAAAATTATGATTCCGCGCTTCAGTAAATATTTTATGATTCTCGGAATCATCATATGTCACTGGAAAAATAAAAAAGAGAAATAAAAAGGTAGCGGTTACTTCTTTCTAACGAATGGTAGAATTATAGCCACTATAGCGATTATGATGGCTACTACAGCGATTCCCATCATCGTGTTTATCGTGGCGCTTAACGAGTCAATTTTGGCGCTTAACGAGTCAACGGTTGTTCTTAAATTAGATATTTTAGCCTCATAGTCAGCTTTTGTTTCAGCAATTTTGCCCATTAAAAATTCAGTTTCACTCATGATAGTTGCGGCTCCAGTGGTGGATGCTGGCATACCGACAAGCTTCGATACGGCTATAAGTTCAATGCTTGCTGTTCCAGCCGTTAACAGCGACGTGTTTTCAGGGGTAAGCCTAATCTTCCATAGGCCATCCTCAACTGGCTCAGCGACGCCGATTAAGGTTGCAGTTGGACTTGTAATAATATACTTAATGTAGTTAATATCAGCTGTCTTGTATGGTTGTCCCTCAAAGGTTACTGAAACAGGGATTTCAGCAGATAGTCCAGGTGTAATCGTTGGCACTGAAACAATTTTGACTTCCGGTATCATTGGCTTTGAGAATTTAAGCCATTTATCCGCGGAATCTACGAATTCTCTATTCGCCTTTAATACGGCTATTCTGGCTGCCGTATCAACTTTATCCAGGTAGAATGGTCCGGCGCCTATGAGGAAGTGTCCTTTGGCATTGTACCATGATTTCAAATTGTTGTATCTCGTTAGAGCTTCCGCCTCGCTAATATATTGGCTCATCACATTTTTATATGGAATGATCCTTTCATTAATCGCTTTAGTTAAATATTCCTCTAAGATTGGCAGTGAAGGCCCGGCTATGTAACTCATCCATTCAACCTCAAGCGCATCGGCTTTATCAGATGAAAACGCCAGTTTATTGTCCGCTTCAGCCAGCCATCCGACAGCAACCATGTGCCATGGTCCCGGACCATAAGTGTAGTCCGGGTAGAAGGTGCCTGCAGCGGACGCCGCTATCCATTCAGCATCCATATATAACGCATCAGAGTAATATTCTATAACTAGCGGATTTACGCTCACTATTCTGAAACCTCTAAAGTATTCTTTGAACGCTTCAAATACTGGAACATATGATTCATCGTACACTGGGCTTTCCGGCTTAGCTCTATCGAAGGTTAAAATGTAACTGAACACTATATCCGCCATCGAAAGCTTGCTGCCATCATGGAATTTCATGTTAAACAGGTTTTCATCATAGTAGACTACCGTTTTCGTTTTAGCCGTTGTTCCCGAAGGCGCCTTTATGATCTCTTGTTTTTCAGCATCCCAATCATACCACGCATCCTCAGGCACGCTGATGCTGTCGACGAAGTTCAGCGTCACCCAATTGAGAGTGACGCCTATTGGCAATTCCTTTAAGGCATAGACCTCGGCTTTCTTAACTCTCTGCGGCCAATATAGCCCAGTGAATGGATCGGGCATGACGGCTGGATCTGAGAGTGCGCGGTAATACATTGCATCGTAAATCCAGTTGCTTCCACCAACTGGATTAACGGGGTCCACAAATAGGTCGGAAGACGCTATTTTAACAGTGCCGCCTACTTTATCAACGTACCTGATCGTATATGGCCATAGTCGTGCGCCCGAGAAGCCAGCTGCTAAGTCATATGTTAATGAAACTTCTTTTCTAGCCGGCCATGGAGCAACCTGGCTAACCAGCCATACCCTAACCGAGTCCTCCATTGAAAGATATAGGGCTTTCCGCATCAGCTCATCCCTTTCTGCAATGGTTCTATAGTCTCTAGCCCATAGTCTGCCTGCCACATAATCAAATTCAGCGCTTGGTTTATATGCGCTCCATAACGGCCCCATACCTCCCCTCGGCGTGTAGAAGAAGCCGAAGTTATCCGATTCATCTCTGGAAACAAGCGTTGTTATCCATCCAGCGGTGTAAAGGTGCCATTTTCCATCTGCAGGATTGCTCCTAAGCCATATTGGCGATGCTTCTCTGCTAGTCTTGTATTGCCTATCAACTGTGAAGCCTAATTTTTCAAGCTGCGAAGCTACGTAGTCACCTATCTGTCTTCTCTGATCCTCAACTCTAATTATGAATATTAGCGTAACTGGCTCATCATTATAATACCATTTTCCATCGGTTAGAGTGGCGTTTAGCTTTATCATCTCTTCAGTAATTATCTCCCTCGCTTTATCCAAACTATAACTGTACTTTCTCTCGATTTCCCTTATTGCATCAGCGTATCTTGCGTAGTCTGGGAAGGCCGGTGTTAAAGTTGTGTATCTAGGTACGGCCATTCCAGCCATTATTTCGTCGCATATGTATTTTCTATCAACTAGATAGTTCACAGCCTCTCTTATCCGTGGAACAGCAAACGGATTCAGCTTGCCCGTTGCGGGAAACACTGGACCCGCTGGGTTGAATGTTATCTCAAAGTATAATCCGAAAGATGAAACATACCATAGATCCGGCGAAGCCTTAATAGTTTTGAATATTTCCGGATCCGTTATATCTCTGAAGTATACCTGCATCTCGTTTTTTAGTAGCATATCGAGAACCTTCGCTTCATCATCCTCAACAAAGAAGTCAACTTCATCAATCCACGGTCCCTTAGGTGCTTCCTGGGCGAAGGTTACCGGCGCGCTTACCATAAGCATGGCGGAAAGCAGCGAAATCAAAATTGCAGTTGTTAAAATAGTTGCTTTAACCCTCATATTATATGCCTCCGAATACAATTTTGTGTAAATATATCTTTATAAGCTTTTTTAAATTCCTCAAATTTCATTGTAGAATATTGAGTTGCGCTGAAAGAGCCTCTCTGATTTTTCACGCTTTCAGATATGAATCTATAGTTTTTATATCGAATTTTTCCATCCTAAGCATGTTCCTTATCAAACTGAAAATTTTCCTTCTTATTGTAACCGCCAAGTTCGGGTACCATATTGGCGATGCTATTACTAGGCCTCTCCAAGCGTAAAATGGTTGTATAATAGTTAATATTTCCTCATCCCCCGTCTTTTCCAGATAGTTTTCCCAGAATATTTCAAATAATTCTTTGAACGGACCCTTTATTTCACCATAAGCCTGTAGTGAATAGAACAGGTAATTTATCGTCATGGCTGCCATATCATCCGCAGGCTCACCCCATTCGCCTCTGCTTCTGTCCAAAGCTGTGAAGTCTGCTCCATCTCGAAACAATATGTTCCACGGATGGAAGTCGCCGTGTACCCTTGCGCATCTATGGGTTTTCTTCTTGAGTTTCCATCGCCACTCGAGGCATCTACGCTCAATCTCCATCAGAGTCTTCTCGTCAGCATACTCAAGCCCAGAAGGGTAGCTGTCTATTAAACCCATTATGCACTCCCCATGCCCAATAAGTTCTCTGATGCGCCTAACATATAGCGGCTCTAACCCGGCGCCCTTAACGGAGTGAACCTCAACCAGATAGTTGGAGAGCGCCAGGCAGCGCTCAACATCTAGACTTGAGAGTTCACCGCGAGCTTTTATCGCCTCCAAATCCAGATAGTATGGTTTCCCCTCAACGAACTCTGTGATTATAAAGAACTCTTTGCAGTCGCCGAGCGACTTAAGTGCGCCGCTAGCTGTGAATGCTCCAACATCAATCGACCTAACGTGCTTTGGGAGATTGTTGAAGGCTGAGTGCTGCCAAAGAAGAATCTGCGCCCTATCGGAGAAATGCTCATGCCCAAAGCCGCCTGGCCTAATAGTCTCTAGAACAACCCTCCTAACCTCGCCGCCGACGGAAACCTCGATTAAGTATGGAACGCCGTAACCGAAACCCTTAAGCTCCCCACCGCTCTTCTCCCGTCCAGAAGTTAACTCTAAAACCCTTAAAACCTCAGCATTAGGACCATAAACCTCGCGGAAATATCTGCTCAGGCTCTCAAAACCGGCTAAAGTTATCTCCATAATCTTCAACCGCTCCAAATCTTTCTATGATGATGCGGACTAAAAAACTTAACTTGTACTTCCAAAGACGCTGAATTTTTCAGCATACTAAATTAGACTAGGTCAAATAATAATCCTTATTTGGTTTATCCTAAAGGAATATTTTTAGTTTGGAGGCTGCTTCATGAACCTCGTGATATTTGGCGGAACAATTATTACAATGGGAAGGATGGGCATTATACGCGACGGCGCGGTTGTGGTTGAGGGCGACACAATAATTGATGTTGGAAGAAGCGATGATATCAAACATAAATATCCAAGGTATGAAGGGATTTATGCCGGCGGAAAAATCGTTATGCCCGGCTTAATCAACACGCATCAGCATGCAGCCATGAGCCTATTAAGGGGCTACGCGGACGATTATCCCCTAAGGGAGTGGCTTGAGAGTTGGGTCTGGCCCTTTGAACGGCATATGACTGGCTACGACATTTATGTTGGCGCCCTGCTGACAGCCGTTGAATCCGTAATGGGTGGAACAACAACCGTTAACACAATGTACCATTACATGGAGGATTACAATGAAGCCGCAGCGTTCGCTGAGGTTGGACTGCGCGGCGTCATAGGGCATGTCTGCTTCTCATGGCGTAAGGATCATGATAGAAGAGCCCTCGTTGATCTGGCTGGAAGATGGCATGGGAAAGCCGATGGAACAATACGCGTCAGCATTGATCCCCATGCCCCATACACTGTTGACCCGGAATATATGAGGGAGCTTAGGGCCATAACTTTGGAGCTGAATGAAAAATATGCGTCTAAAGGTGGACCAATAATCTGGCATACCCATTTAGCTGAAACAGAGGATGAGGCTCAGAAGATTAAGGGATCCTTTGGGGTTAACGTTGAGAACGGCGTAGTTGACTATATGGATTCTCTTGGAGTTTTAGGCGGAGATGTTGTGGCAGCCCACTGCGTACATCTAACAGGGAGAGACATTGAAGCCTTAAAGACGAGGAATGTTAAGGTCGCCCACAGCCCAATTTCAAACCTTAAGTTAGCATCAGGTGTAAGCCCTCTTCCGGAGCTGCTGAGGGCAGGCATAACAGTCGCCTTGGGAACAGATAGTCCATGCTCCAACAACTCAGCCGACATGTTTGAAGTTATGAAGTTCACCGCGCTTCTGCATAAGGGCGTAAGTAGGAGCCCAACATTGCTTCCAGCGGAGCAAGTTTTAAGGATGGCTACAATAGACGGCGCTAAAGCGCTCTCATGGGATAATGAAATAGGCTCAATAGAACCCGGAAAGAAAGCTGACCTAGCCATATTAAACTTCAAGAAGCCCCATCTCCGGCCGCTATACAGTGAAATAAGCCACCTAGTTTATGCGGTTAAAGCATCAGATGTTGAAACGGTCATAATTAATGGGCGGATAATAATGGAGAATAAGGAGATAAAAACGGTTAAAGCTGAGGAGGTTATGGAGAAGGCTGAGAAGGCGAAGGAGAAACTGCTTGATCGCCTACATTCACATTAAAAAATTTATCGCCCATATTCGGCTAGAAGCCTCAGGCAGAGATCTAAAACTTCCCTAGCGTACCTTACAGATTCCTCAGCGTCTAATAGGCTGTAAAGTTGATCAGGCGGCGTACCGGTTTCTTCATCGCCGTACATGCTCGGCTCCCTCTCCCTCCTAAGCTTCCTAGAGATCGATGCAACATCATCTATTCTATCTCTGAACCATTGAGGGAAAAGCTCTCTATGCCTTTTAAGCACGGGTCCAACATCATGCCATTTAGGCGGCTCTATAGCCAGCAGCCTTAAAGCCCCCTTTAAGGCTAGCTCAACAGACTCCTGGCTCTGCCGTATAGTATAGGCGTAATTCCCAGTTTTCAGGGCTTCCTCAGCATGCTTTATTCTCTCCTCAGCTTGCCTCAAGTAGGATCTGGCCATCTCAATATTATTCAATATTCACAACCTCACCAAACTTTATGTCCGGCTTAAGCATCCAATACCATCTGTCACCAACCCATATTCTCCTAGCGCCTAGCTCCCTAAGCCTTCCTCTAAGCCTATCCATAACTCTGCTAAAGAAGCCATCTTTATCGTAGAGTATAACAGCGTCCTCCACCATATCAAGGTATATTGGTCTAATCCTTAAGGCTTCGTTAACGGATAAAATTATAGGCGAAAAATCCGTGTGGAAGCCTCTATCCCAAAGATCATTGAGGATCGGCTCAATTGGGCTTTCAATCTCAAGGAATAATTCCTGACGTTTCATACGGCTTTCAGGCAGGGAGTCGGCGACTATAAGAATATCTATGTCGCTATCTTTTTTTGGGGATCCACGCGCAACACTACCATAAACTACAACCGAAACAAGATCATCGCCTAGCCTCGCCAGAATAAGCTCAAGGAGCCTCTCAAGGAGAAATCTATAGGGTTCCTTAATCCTTTCCAAATTCAAATCTTCTCACAAATAAATATAAAGCTGAAGTATGCTTAAATTTAATGTCCCTAACGAAGCCCCAGGATAAACGTGCATATCTTTCAAAATGTAACCGTGAATCCCCTTTTAGGGGTAATGAAGAACCCCATGGGAACTTTTTATTGTCAGCTTGTTTCCCCCGCTGCTTTTTCCACATGCACCGACTATTTTGGCTTCTAAACCGAACTTTTCAGATAAACTTATAATGTCATCAGCTGCTTCTGGCTTGGCTATTATTTCAAAGCCTACCCCCATGTTGTAGTTTTCAAACATCGCCCTCCATGATTCGCCTGATTCACGCTGAATTAGGAGGAAAATTGGGTCTGGCTCA
This sequence comes from uncultured Candidatus Bathyarchaeia archaeon, assembly GCA_964411115.1. Classification (GTDB taxonomy): domain Archaea; phylum Thermoproteota; class Bathyarchaeia; order Bathyarchaeales; family DTEX01; genus DTEX01. The sequence continues at coordinate 7,571 of CAYPJR010000049.1, forward strand.
AATAAATCATCCTTAATGTAATGTATGTTTCTGCCTATCCGTAAGCATTTTGTTTGTCCACCGCCGGTGTTATGCACCATTCCGGAAATATGCTCGCCGAACCGCTCAATTATTTTCAGGATTACTGGAGCATAGAGCCTTGTGGGTGAAAGTAGGGCTTCACCGACAGTCATGCCTAAATCATCTATGTAATCATCAAGTCTAAACCTGCCGTAATAGGTTCTCCCGCCATCAGATGCTTCAAGGATCTCCGGATACTTCTCCTGGTAACTTTTATGCATGAGGCATAAGCGCGCTAATGTTAGGCCATTGCACATTATACCGCTGTTCTCTTTCCTCTCATATTTTGTCTTTCCACCGCTTCTGAAGCCTATGATCACGTCGCCCGGCTTAACCTCTACGCCGGTTAGGGCTTCACAGAGCTTTACACGCCCATTCATAGCTACCGCAATATCTAATGTTCTAAGTTGATCTGGGAGATCAGCCGTTTCACCGCCTGAGAAGAGAACCTTAACGCTTTGGCTTTCTAGAACTTCTAGGCTTTCTTTAAAGCCTAGGCTTAAAGCCTTTAAGGCTCCAATTTTATCAACCCTGAAAGGGTTTATCGCTATATAATCTACGAAATTTATCGGCAGCGCCCCAACGCAGATAATATCATCTATATTCATGGCCAATGCATCCTGAGCAAGCCCCTTAAACCAATTTATTTCTCCGGTTTCCCTCCAGTGAAGATACGCTTGAACAGGTTTGCTGCCGGCGCCATCAACATGAGTCACCATTCCATATCCAGGAGCATGGGGATCCTCACTTATAACGCAGAAGGCATCGGGGAAAAGATTATCTAGAACATCCCTGAAGGCTTCTACGCCCCTCTTTCTAACATCAACGCCTGATTCAGCATACTTTGTTCCCAAATGAACCACCGGGGATAATTATGCTGAAAATGCGCAGCTGGCAAATATAAAGGTTAAAAAATAATGGAGGATTCACCGTGCGCTTAAGGCTATCTTAGAGATTAACGTCCGCTATTTACCTATATAGTTCCTCTACGATTTTCATTCTCCACTTTTCACTTTCTAGGCTGCGGAGCTTAAATGTTTCCTCAGGCGGCAATAATATTGGCCCACCTAAAATTTTAGCTATTAAAACCATTCTGGCGAAATCCTCGAGTAGCTCCATTCTTTGGAAGGCTTGTTCAAGGTTTACACCAAGCGTGATCGCCCCATGATTCTTCATTAAAAGCGCATTTGCATCCTTAAGCGATTCAGCAACGATCTTGGCGTAATCCATCGTTGTAGGCGTTGCGTAATCCATTAAGGGTATACGCCCAATCTGTATTATAACCTCGGTGAATGTGGGTATGTCCAGCGAGATTCCGGCGCATGCGAACCCGCCGCATATGGGCGGGTGGGCGTGAACTATGGCGTTAACTTCAGGTCTCCTCTCATATATCATTAAATGCCACGGTGCATCGCTTGAGGGTGGATACTTACCCTCAAGAACCTCGCCCTTAAGGTTCAATTTAACCACATGTTCAGGCATCATGTCAGCTAAGGAGAAACCGCTTGGTTTAATTAGAACCTCATTTTTGCTTGTTCTAGCGCTTATGCTTCCCCCAGCGCCGCTTGTTAAATGTCTCTCGTAAAGTCTTTTTCCAATTCTGCAAAGTTCCCCGCGGATTCTAGATTCTTCCTCACTCAAAATTTCCACCACATTAAGTTCTAAACGAGATTGTATAATTCCCTATAAATCTCCTTAACGCTTTCGTAAAGCCTCAAATATGTTTCGTAATATTTATCGTAGATTTTAGATGTCTCCGGATCGGGTTCCTGGGTTCCCGCAGCCTTAATCCAGTCGTTTATAACTTCGTAGCCCTTAAGAACCCCTGTTCCAACGCCGCTTAGGAGAGCGTCGCCGAGCGGTGTTCCGGGGCTTTCAGCAACATATACTAATGGAAACTTTGTTACGTCAGCGAATATCTTTCGCCACAGCGGGGATTTCGCTCCGCCATCAACTATTCCCATTCTGGGCTTAAGCGGAATATTAGCTGCTTTAGCAGTTTCAATATTGTGACGCAGCGCATAGGCTGCTCCCTCCATAAGCGCCCTAAATAAGTGGGCTCTTGTATGCGTTAATGTTAAGCCGATTATAAGCCCCTTAGAGTACGGATCCCATATCGGTGTTCTCTCCCCCATGAAGTATGGTAAGACTATTAATCCATCTGATCCAGGCGGAACCTTCTCCGCTTCAAGATCCAATATCTTATATGGGCTTAGACCAACCTGTCTTCCAAGCGAAACCTCAATCTGCCCAAATTGATCTCTGAACCATCTGAGCATGCCTCCTGATGTGGCTGACCCGCCGAACGTGTAGATCTTCTCTCGGTCATATGCTACATGCGGGTAATTGATCAATTTTGGTGTTAATCTCAGTTCGTCCTGAATTACGCTCCAACATGTTGATGTGCCAACCATCGCTGAGTGATCTCCATCTCCTAGACATCCGAGGCTTAAGGCTGCAACTGGCGCGTCGACGCCGCCGGCGCATACAGGCGTCCCCTTCCTCAGCCCGCAGAGTTTACTTCCCTCCTCGGTTATTTCACCCACAACCGTTTTTGACTCAACTATTCTCTCTGGGAAGAAGCTGCGCGGTATACCCATCTCTTCCATTAGCTCCTCAGACCAGTCCCTTTTATGTATGTCGAATATTCCGCCATAGTTTCCAGCTGATGAGTAATCTATGCAGACTACGCCGGTTAGGCGGTATACGCAGTAGCCGTAAGTTGTCACCAGCTGCCTGGTCCGCTCCCAAGTTTTAGGCTCCTTAAACCTAAGCCATAGCATTTTTGTGAAGCCGAAATATGTGTCTATAGTGTTGCCGGTAACCCTGAAGATTTCTTCCTCGCCTATATTCTTCCTTACCCATTCAACCTCCTCAACGGCTCTCCTATCCATCCATATGAGGCATGGTCTTATGGGCTCCATATTTTCATCGCATGGTACTCCTGAACCGCTATATAAGCCGCTTATGGATAATCCGCCTATCTCCGCCGGATCAACCTTAGACTTAGCTAGAACCTCACGTATCGTATTGCAGACAGCGTTCAACCAAACCTGCGGCCATTGCTCAGCCCAAAGAGGCCTAGGCGAGATTATATCTGTCTCCTCAAAAGCCTCCGCCAATATTTTGCCGTCAGCATCCACAAGCACAGACTTCGTGCCGAAAGTCCCTATATCGGTTCCTATAAGGAAATTGCCTTCAGCCAAGACTTTACAACCTCCCTGCAACTATTTTTAGTAGGCACTAGAAAATAAAATTTTTCCGAGATTCGGAGGTAAAAGGGTGAAATTAAATATTAAGCGCAATTAAGTTCTTCTAATGAGTAATATTGTGCTAATGAGCTTGGTGATGGAGCGATATATTTCTGATAAGGAATGCCCAACCCATTTTGAGAAGCCAGAGGGAATATTAGATCTAGGATTGTGAAAGATTTGCAATTAAAACTGCTTTGTGGCTTAATTATTTTAACGGTTATTTTTCGTCCCTTTTCCGCTT
>CAYPJR010000050.1:0-10815 GCA_964411115.1 uncultured Candidatus Bathyarchaeia archaeon
CCCGAAAATTTTATCTTTAATTGTCTCAGTCTCTTTTTGAGGAGATGCATATGCGCGATTCGGTTTGGGGAATTTTACTTATGACGCTAAGCGTTACAGTAATGATATTGTACTTTTGGGCGCTCTTCATGTCGCCGTCGAACATCACCTTCCTTGGCAGATCAATAAGCGAATGGGCAATACTTTTGCCGGTGCTAATATTTGTTTACCTCTTCCTCTTCGTTGTAGCATGGATAGGCTGGGCTATGGCTACAACTCCGCCCACCCTGCCTGGAGAAGAGCATAATGAGGGGAAAAACGTTCCTCCTAAAGGTTAAAAAGGGAGGAAAACACTATTGCTTTAGGGAATTGATTTGTCCAAACCGGTTGAATTAGAGGATGAGGAGGGCGTAATTAAGGGGGCGCATTACTACCTCATCAAACGCCGCCCCCTAGACGATCTGGAGAGGGAAGTCTACAATCTTCTAGCGGAGAAGGGACCGATGCCGCTTTCAGCCCTATGGAGAAAACTTGATTGCCACCTATGGGAGGTGGCAGCCGCCCTAAAAAGGCTGAAGGATAAGGGATTAGCGGAGGAGACGGATACCGCTGAAAACACATATTAGAGGGAGAAAGAAACCGTATATTTGTAAGTTAAATTCATATTTACAGTCATAATTTAATATAAGGGTGGAGGTGCAGATTTTGGGCAAGACATCTGAGATTTCGGGTTTCTATAAGTTAAGCATTGAAGAAAGGCTTAAAATCGTTAAGGAATTTGCTGATCTAACGGATGAAGAAGTTAACATTCTTAAGGCGCCTAGCTCTCTAAGCCTAGACCTAGCCAATCGCATGATAGAGAACGTCATAGGAACCTTTGCGATGCCGCTAGGCATAGCTGTAAACTTCCTAATAAACGGAAGAGACTACATGGTTCCAATGGTTATAGAGGAAACTTCAGTTGTCGCCGCGGCTAGCTACGGCGCAAAGATGGCTAGAAGTAAGGGGGGAATATTTACAAGCAGCACGGAGCCCATAATGATTGGGCAGATACAGACGGTTAAAGTTAAAGACCCATACAGAGCAAGATTGGCGATCCTAGAAGCCAAGGAGGAGATACTTAAAAAAGCTAACGATCAGGATCCGATGCTTGTTTCAGTCGGCGGAGGAGCTAAGGATTTAAGGGTTAAAGTGATCGAAACCATCAGGGGACCGATGGTTATTTCGGAACTCTTAGTTGACTGCAGAGACGCGATGGGAGCAAACGCTGTTAACACAATGTGTGAGGCTGTCGCGCCATTAATAGAGAAGATAACCGGGGGCAAGGTTTATCTCAGAATAGTGTCAAACCTGGCAACTGAAAGGCTTGCGAGGGCATGGACAATTGTGGATAAGGAAGCTGTTGGAGGGGAGGAAGTTGTCGACGGTATACTTGAAGCCTACGCGTTCGCAGCTGCGGATCCGTATAGGGCTGCAACCCACAATAAGGGCATATTGAATGGGGTAATAGCCGTTGCATTAGCCACATGCAATGATCATAGGGCTATTGAGGCTGGCGCGCATGCCTATGCAGCTAGGACGGGGCGATATATGCCGCTTTCAATTTGGGAGAAGAATAAGGACGGCGATCTAGTCGGCTCAATAGAGATGCCTATGGCTGTTGGCATAATTGGAGGCGCCACTAAAGTTCATCCAGTGGCGAGAATAGCCCTTAAGATTCTAGGCGTCAAATCCGCCCGCGAGCTAAGCGAGGTTATGGCAGCCGTCGGTTTAGTTCAAAACCTAGCTGCTTTAAGAGCCCTTGCACATGAGGGCATACAGAGGGGGCATATGGAGCTACATGCAAGGAATATAGCGATAATGGTCGGTGCAACCGGCAACCTAATAGACATAATTGCTGAACGCATGGTTAATGAGCGCAGAATCAGGATGGATAGGGCTAAGGAGCTGCTTGAGGAGTATATAGGGGCGGCGGGGGGCAAAGCGTAAATTATCAGCGCAACGATTATTTCAAGAGGACTCAAATTGTGACAAAACTTTTCCTTCTAGTTTCAGGTGAAAACCCAACCCTCCCCTTCTCCGAAGTCACCTCCATACTGGAGGCTGAAGGATTTAAGTATCGAATTCTGGAAAGGTTAACTCAAGCGTTAAGGATTGAAGCCGACGTTAACTGCGTGCAGCCCATTAAGTTTAGGGCAGCGTTAACAAAAGCCTGCTGCTTAGAGATGCTTAACTGCAAGGCGACATTAGACGACATATTGGATGGCGTGAGAAAACTGGATATTACCCAATTTTTAAATGTTGACGAATCGTTCGCCGTAAGGGTGATGAGGGTGAGAGGATTTTCCAGGGATATTAGTTGCCTAAAGCTTGAACGGGAAATCGGCGAAATAATACTTGAAAAATCTAAGAGGGCGAAGGTTAACTTGAGGGAGCCGGATAAAACATTTTTCGGAGTATTAACCGACGGCATGTTCCTCTTCGGCTTAAGAATCGCCAATATAGATCATAAGGATCTGCTTAAGAGGCAACCTAGAAAAAGGGTTTTCTTCCACCCAGCGGCGATGCCGGCAAAAATCGCCAGATGCATGGTTAATCTTGCGCAGGTTAGGGCGGGCGATCTGGTTTTAGATCCATTCTGCGGAGCAGGCGGCTTATTAATTGAGGCCGGCTTAATGGGCTGCCGAATCATGGGCTTCGACATCGATAGACGCATGGTTAAGGGAAGCCTAAAAAACCTCAGGTTCTTCGGCATGGAACCCGAAGGCTTAGGGGTTGCCGATGCATGTCACCCACCAATAAGAAGCGGTGGGGTTAACCGCATAGTCACCGACCCGCCTTACGGGACATCATCTTCAACCTTCGGCCTTACAACGAGGGACTTAATAGAAAGATTCTTCTCCGCCGCATCAATCATCCTTAAAGATGATGGCAGAATATGCATTGCAGCGCCTAAAACAATCGGAGTCGGCAAGATAGGCATTAAACATGGATTCAGGCATCTTGAATCGCACTTCATCTATGTTCACAGAGGGCTTACAAGGGAGATCGCGGTCTTTAAACGAGATTAACCGAGAGCCGAGATGATGATGGATGAGCCTGAGAATCATCTTTTTAGGCACATCTGCAAGTATACCGACAAATGATAGATCTCTTCCATCAATAGTTATCCAGCGTGAGGGCGACATACTCATGTTCGACTGCGGTGAAGGAACGCAGAGGCAGATGATCAGGGCTGGAATAGGGCTTAATCGTAAAATGAAGGTTTTCATAACGCATATGCATGGAGACCATGTTCTGGGCCTTCCCGGAATGATCCAGACAATGTCGCTTCTAGGCAGGGAAAAAAACCTTCAGATTTATGGTCCTGAAGGGATAAAAGCCTTCATAGATGCAATAATTAGCACAGTGAAGTTCTGGCTCGGCTTCCCAATAGAGGTTTATGAGATAGGTGAGGAGCATCCAGCATGCCGGGAGGAGAGCTATGAGGTGCATTCCGTCCGGGCTGAGCATTCAATCCCATCATTAGCCTACGCTTTAATTGAAAAGCCTAGGCCGGGCAGATTCCACCCGGAAAAGGCAATGGAGCTAGGTGTTCCGAAGGGTCCATTGTGGTCGATGCTCCAGAAGGGTATGAACATAAAGCTCCCGAATGGGAGAACGGTTAGGCCGGAAGATGTCCTTGGGCCTCCAAGACCTGGCAGGAAAATCGTGTATTCCGGCGACACCAGACCTTCAGACAGAATCGTGGAATTAGCCAAAGGCGCTGATGTTTTAATTCATGAAGCAACATTCAGTGATGAAATGGTTGACAGAGCTAAGGAGGATGGACATTCAACGCCGAGTGAAGCCGCCGTGGTTGCTTTGAAAGCCGGCGTTAAGCTTCTGATCTTAACGCATATAAGCGCAAGATATAGTGATCCAAAAATCCTTCTCGAAGAGGCTAAGAGAATATTCCCAAACGTCTATGTGCCTAACGATTTAGATAAAATTGAAATTTCACTTCCATAACGAGCGGAAGAATCGAATTTGGACGAGGCATAACTCTGCAACGTTAAACTTGTGCTCTTTTAACGAGGTTCTCCAGCATCTTAAGGCTTTCCTCAATATTCTTCTTGGATTCCACGATTAGCACACCATCGTAATTTATTTTTTTGAAGGCTTTTATAAGCCTCAACCAATCTATGTTTCCGAATCCTATACCTAGATGGGAGTCACGGTCGCCTAAATTGTCATGTAAATGTGCATGGACAATCTTATCTGAAAATCTATCTAGAAAATCATATGTCTGCCCATTTATGTTTGAGTGCCCAACATCAAGGGTTAAGCTAAGATTTGAGCCCTCTTCGCCTAAAGCCTCATAAAACTTCTCGAAGTCATCAACCTTCTTAAGCAGGAATGGAAATGGATCTGGAACATTTTCTATGGATATTTTTAACCCATGCTGCCCTGCAACTTTAAGAAGTCTACGAACCGAATCAAGGTTTATTTTCCAATCTAAACCCGGATACTCATCGCCAACGGCGCTTTGAATGCCTGGATGGAAAACCCAATATTTAGGGTTTAACTGCGCTGATAAAACGATTGATTTCTCTAGGCGCTTTATAATAGCGCGCCTAATGAACGGCGATGTAGAGGCAATATTTATGTCGGCGAAGGGCGCATGAACAGTTAAACTGAGATCCCTCGCCTTAATGGCTTTCTTAAGTAGACTTACTCTTCGATCGTTAAGCGCGTGAATCCCCTCATCGACTATCTCCACATGTTCAACCTCAACTTTTCCTAAGCGCTTCATAAGCGCCGTGAAAGGCTCGTTGAGGCAGAAGAGCATCGATAAACCTAAACGCATAATATCAATTTCTCTCCCTTATGTTACCTTACAGTCTTAGGTGTCAACCAGTTTATTAGGCTTTGCGGATCATCGCATTGAATTTCAACCCTTATTGGACCTAGGGGTGATTCACCGTAAGGCTGCGAGAACGATATATGCCCAACATATGCAACCTGCTTATTTAAGTAAAAAATTATTTTGTTCCCCTGAACACCTCTCAGGAGAACCGTTCTTGCAGCGTCAAGTATACGCTCTCTTCTGAGAAGCTCATAGAATCTTGCTAAAGATTCCGCTCCTTTGGCTTTTCCAACAAGTCTCCTATGCTCTTTCTCCTCAACGCTCTGTAAATCGATGTCTCCGAAAACCCTTTGAACGGCAACTCTAATCTTATTTTCGTCCTCAGTTGGATTTACTTCCACCTCGATTTTAACCTCAACGTTCCCGCCAATATTATTCATCCTTCATCACTTTTTCCAGGATTTGATTAAATCTTCTTTTCAATTGGACTATTGAACCCTCATTAACAATCATGTGATCCGCCGTCGCTATTACTTCACCTATACCAACGCTTAGCTCTCTTTGGTCGCGCATATAAAATGTTTCCCAATCCTTAGGGTCGTCGCTTCTACCCCTCTTAAGAAGACGCTCAAACCGGATTTTAGGCGATGCATGGATGGCTATAACCTTAAATTTCTGGAACTCCCTCCTAAACTCTCTAACTTCATGAAGGCTACGCAGCCCATCAACGATGACAATTGGAGAATCCAAAGTTTTAATTTTAGGTACGCATCTTCGCGCTATAGCTTCCGGGCCCTCCTCAGACCTAATCTGCAGCATGATGTTTCCAAGATTTTCCGGCGTCGGCTCCAGATTCCTACGTTTAGCTTCAGCCCTAACCTCATCGCCCATGATAATGACTGGAAAACCATACTTGCGGAGAAATTCTCTAATAACGCTTTTACCAGCACCCGGCATTCCAACTATACCTATGACGGTTTTCACCATTCCCTATCACTTAAATAAGGCATTAATTTAATGCTAAAGAGAAATCGAAATAAATCTATTTTCCCAGAGCAGGCGCTTCCAATTTATTTATCATAGTGGCGCCAGAAATATCATGGCTGGCTTGAGCTTTAGGCAGCGCTCAATAATGAAAGCTGAGCATGTGCTGAAGAAGACTCTGAGGTCATGCCTAAATAAGCCGCTAATCCTAGTTGATAAAGGTCCATGGTGCCATGACGCCATGAGCAGCCTAGGCCTAAAATGGAGACAAATCACGCATGGATTAAGAAAACGCGCCGAGACGCTGCTCAGAACACTAAGAAAGCAGACAGGACGATCACGCGACCATGCTTAGGAACAAACCTTAATCTTATCTTTACTCTGCATCCTAATCATGATTTTGGTTCAAGATAACCGAAAATTTAAATTTTTAGCTTTATCTTAATAGTATTTCCTTTCCTCTTGACTGCATGAATGTTTCTAGGTCCTTCCACGTTGGCTGTGCTTCTATGTCTCCTCTCACAGTGGTGGCTAGCGCTCCTGCTGCGTTGCCGTATTCCAGTGCCTTTTCAATTGGGATTCCTTTATAGTATGATGCGATAAATGCTGCATTGAAAGCGTCTCCTGCTCCTATTGGATCCTCTACTGTAACCCTGTATGGTTCACACTTGTATATCTCGTCTTTTGTTACTGCCATCGAACCCTCTTCCCCAAGCTTAACCACAACCACTTCGCATCCTCTTTCGATGATTTTTTTAGCCGCGTCGGCTACTGGAAGGTTTGGAAAGAACACTTCCAAGTCTTCAACGTTTGTTGAAACAATCTTTGAGTTAAAGTATTTTGCAAGCATCCTAGCATCCTCCAAGCTCCTCCAAAGCTTTTTCCTAACATTAGTGTCAAATATTACGTCAATATTGTTTTCTACTGCAGTCTGGTAAGCCTTTTCTACTGCCTTAGAGCATGAGCTACTTAGTGCTGGGGTTATTCCCGTTATAAATAGGGCTTTTGAACCTTTAACATATTCCTCTGAAACATCTTCCGCGTTCATGCGGCTTGCAGCAGAACCACTTCTATAGTAAAATACTGTAGACTTCCCAGGTACTGGAAAATGTCTCTGTATAAAATATAGTCCTGTAGGAGCTTCCGCATCGACTTTAACCCTGGAGACGTCAACACCTTCACCTCTTAAAGTGTTCAGTATGAGCTTGCCGAACTCATCATCGCCGACTCTGGAAATGAACCCGCAGTTGTAGCCAAGCTTACTTAAGCCGACAAGAGTATTCGCTTCACTGCCTGCAACATGAACCTCAAAATACTTCACATACCTTAAAGGTCCAGGAGATAGAGCGTTCAATTGAACCAGAACCTCGCCTAAGGAAACGAAGTCCAACAAACCGCTCACAGCTGTGGTCACCTAATCGGAAAAAAATTTCGCTCTTAAAATAAAAATGTTGTGGCTGCCTCTTCGGGTTGCTGTTTTAGGGATAGGTTCTTATAATTGCTAGTAAAGATGCAAAAATAAGGATGTCTTTTAGGATTTCCTCAATGGCTCGCGCGCTTAATGTTGATTTCGGAACCCTCTTATGGAGGGACGTCACGTTGCTGAAGTAGGAAACTGCAGCCTTCAAGCATGGGACAGCTCACTGAACGTAAATCCCCATAAAATTGGCTTCCCTAATCTAAAGGTTACCTTCATGCTTTTCAGCATAAAGATAAATTTATCTTACTGCTTAATAATTAGCAGTTCATGCATTAACGTTGAAAGGGTTGATTAACGTGGAGCTTATTCGAAGTTTTATTGCCTTCGACATAGAGGATGAGGACATTATTAGAAACCTAAGTAGGGTCCAGTCTATGCTTATTGAAACCGGTGCTGACCTAAAAATAGTTAAGCCTGAAAACATCCATATAACGGTTAGATTTTTAGGTGAGATATCATCAGCCATGATTGACAGGGTTTTCGGCGAAATGGAGAAGGTGGAATTTACACCGTTTGATATTGAAATCAAGGGTTTAGGGGCATTCCCGAATTTAAGGCATATAAACGTTGTTTGGGCGGGTATACGGAAAGGCGCAAACGAGCTAAGAAAAATATATTATCAGTTAGAGCCTAATCTCCAGAAGATCGGCTTAAGACCGGACGATAAGGGCTTTAGCCCGCATTTAACCATAGCCCGCGTTAAAACTGGAAAAAGAAGAGACGACTTGGCAAAGCTGATAAATAATCTTGAGGGATACGAGTTTGGAATTGTTAAGGCAAGATGCCTAAGGCTGAAGAAAAGCATTCTAACGCCTCAAGGACCAATATATTCAACATTAAGGGAGGTCTGCCGCTGAAAAACCGCGGCATCTTTAGGCTATTACATTTCTAGGGTTGGAGCGGAAAACAGCGTGAAAAACGAGGCTGCTGGAGAGAGCATGGATAAAATTAGAGAGATTTGCAGCGAAGTTCTTAGAAGGGCTGCTCCAAGCGATGAAGAACGGTGTGAAACTATTGAATTCTCAACGCGTCTCGCTGAAATGCTTAAGCGTGAATTGATGCATGAAAATATAGAGGCATCTGTTCAAATCGAGGGTTCAATAGCAAAGGACACCTGGCTTGCCGGCGAGAAGGACATAGACATATTCATGCTTTTACCTAAAAGCTACGGTAAAGAAATATTCATGAAGGCTTTGGAAGCTGCTAAGAAAGTTTCAGGCATCAACTATCTGGAGGCTTATGCTGAGCATCCATATATAGAGGCTTACATTGACGGTTTCACCGTCAACTTTGTTCCATGCTTTATGGTTGATAATGTTAATGAAGCCAAATCCTCGGTTGACAGAACACCCTTCCACACGCTTTATGTTAAAAGCCGCATAAGCGAAGAGATTAAAAATGAGATACGCTTACTGAAGCGCTTTATGCATGGGATAGATGTTTATGGCGCTGAAATTAAGATTGGGGGATTCAGCGGATACCTCTGCGAAATCTTAACATTATATTATGGTTCCTTCATCAGGGTTTTAGAAGCCGCCTCGAAATGGCGTAGGGGCGAAGTTATCGACATGGAAGGATACTATAAGAGCCCCGAGGAGGCTAGGAGAATCTTTAAGAATGAGCCGCTTATAGTTATCGACCCTGTAGATAGAAATCGAAATTTGGCTTCAGCCGTTAAACTTGATAAGCTAAGCGAGTTCATCATGGCGTCCAGATTATTCCTTAAGAGCCCAGATATGAAATTCTTTTATCCAAACGAGATTAAAGCATACTCAACTGAAGAATTAATAAGCGCGATCAATTCTAAGGGAACAGCCCTCATATTCATTAAGACAGGCCCAATTCGAGCTGTTCCAGATATCCTTTGGGGTCAATTATATAGATCTCAAAAAGCATTAGCCAACTTAATCAGGCAGTTTGATTTTGAAATTATACGCAGCAATGTTTGGAGCGATGAGAAAAACACGAATATATTTATTTTCGAGTTAACTTCACGCTTCCTTCCAAAAGCTAAGAGACATATTGGACCGCCAATCGAGAAGATTGAGGATTGCGAAAGATTTTTAAGAAAACATTTAAACTCCCCTCTGACATTATCCGGACCAAGAATTGAGGACGATAGATTAATTGTTGAAAAGAAAAGACGCTATATAGATATTGTTGATCTTTTAAGAGATAATCTTAAGGGCGGCGGCAAAAACATAGGTGTTGCAAGCCTGGTTTCTCAGGCGTTCAGAGACTCGCTTGAGATCCTTGTTAACGATGAGATCAGCGGATTCTATTCTATGAACAGCGACTTCGCATCCTTCCTGACCAGGTATCTTATAGGAAAACCTCAGTGGCTACCTTAAACCTTCACCATGCATGCTGCTCAAGGTCATCATTGATGAACAATATTGTTTTCCTAGAAGATCTTAACGGTGAGGAACATGGTCAAGTGATATGTTACCCTAAATATGACCCTGAGAAATTTAATAGAAGAGTTAGCTGCATGAGGGAGCTTAATATAAAGGCTCTACGCTTCGTCGGCGATAAAACTGTTATGGAGAAACCTGTTTTAGGCAAAGGCTGTACAAGCATAGTTGTGCTTGTAATCACAAAAGACAATAATAAGGCGGCTCTAAAGATTAGCAGAACAGATTCTGAAGAGGGCAGAATATCTCATGAGGCCAGGATGCTTCAGATCGCTAACCGCGTTGAAGTTGGACCTAAACTGCTCGGTTGCAGAGACGGCTTACTCTTAATGGAATATATTGAAGGCAAAATTTTCCCAGAATGGGTTATGGAACTCAGCAGCGAAAGAGACTCCCATTTAAAGCTTCGGAACATATTAAGGGATCTTCTTGAGCAATGCTGGAGGCTTGACTTTATAGGTTTAGATCATGGAGAGCTCAGCCGGGCTGACAAGCACATAATTGTTGATGTTAAAGGCAGGGCGCATATAGTGGATTTTGAGTCTGCAAGCGATAAAAGAAAAACGGCAAACGTCACCTCCATAAGCCAATACCTTTTCATTAAAAGCAGAGTTTCAGAAAAGGTTGCTCAGCTGTTTGGGCAGATAGAGAGAAATAAACTTGTTTCAACCTTGAGAATGTATAAAATGAATCATTCGAGGGAGAGTTTCAACCTGATCCTTAACGTTTTAGGCTTATAAATTTTCATCGCCTGTAACAATTATTCAATATTGAACGATTTGCGCCTCATAAAACTTACCTAGCAGACTTATTGGCATAGCGGAAAACAGCATTACTTCAGATTTCTCTTATTTCACATTTAAGTTTTTTGACTATTTCTTCAGCTTTCGCTGGGTCAGTCTTCAGCGTATAAAGCATCTTCGGCGTTCTTAATTTAAGTTTTACGACATCCTTTAACCTTTTTATTGCGCAGTAACTGGCTTTCTCCGACAATTGAATGAATTTTTCCACATCGAATATTTCAGTCGGCATGCCTACAACCGCCTTTAAAATGGTCTGCTGAGAAATAGATTTTAGGCTTAAATAAATGTTTTTTGGTGCCGCCCATG
>CAYPJR010000051.1:0-10749 GCA_964411115.1 uncultured Candidatus Bathyarchaeia archaeon
GTCCATTGTCCATCCTTAAATTGTATGTCACGTGCGGATACGTCATTAAAAATAGTGTAGCCGAAAATATGTTTTCCAGCTTCAGAAATGGGGATATTCTTCCCTCTCTTGCCTATTATTATGGCTAATTCAATTTCGTAGTCTAGCTGCTGAACAAAACTCGGTTTAATTATAGATTCTTCTGGACCTATTATTGCAGTTCTAGGCTTCATGAAGATTATAGGTTCCTTCGGAATAGGCGCCCCGCTTTCCTCAGCATGATCCTTATAATTTAAGCCTAAACAAACTATTTTTGGCGGATTTCTTACTGGAGCCCTTAAGATTACATTTTTAGAATCGACAGTTGCCTTTTTAATGTCGCTTTCTGAAGCCCTTTCAGTTAATTCCCTAAATATTTCTTCAGCTTTCAATCCTTTCGATATTAAACTCTTAATACTTGCTGGGATATTGATGTTCGTTAGAGCTGAAAGTTTTGTCAGATCTAATATTTTTCCCTCCTCAGCCTCTAAAATTGCGCCATACGATTCTCTTCCCGAATTGACGTACGTAAACCGCGTTAACTTCAAATTGCCCACCAGAAACATTTTCTACTAGATGTTTATGGAAATAATATAAAAGATTAGTTGAGTTGAGGCGTTAGGGCGTGAATAGACCTAATGCTGAAGGCCTCGCAGGGATACTTAAGGTATCCTTAAAAATGCTTGAGAAGTATCCCTTATGCGATAACTGCTTAGGTAGACAGTTTGCTCTTTTAGGATTCGGCATGGATAATGGGGAGCGCGGTAAAGCGATAAAGACGGTTTTAGCCATGATAGCCCATGAAGCGGCATTATCAAAGGATAGGAAAGTGAGGAAGAAAGGAGTGGAGATCCTTAAAATTTTGGCTTCACACGGTTCATTTAAGATGGCTTCTGATTTACTTAGGAAAATGAAAAGGAGGGTTGGTGAGGAAAAGAAGTGTTTCCTATGTGGGGGACGCTTTGGAAATTTGCAGCCCTTAGCTGAGAAAATCCTTAATATGCTTACGGATTACGAGTATGAAAGTTTTTTAGTTGGCATTAAGCTTCCGCTTGAGGTTGAGGAGCGTGAAGATGAGTTTAAATCTGAATTCAGCGTTCAGTACGGCGAGGGCATAAAGAACGAGCTTAGCAGGGTTCTTGGAAAGGATCTTTCTCAGAGACTTAAGAAAGATGTCGATTACATGAAGCCCCAGATCGTTGTTCTTGTGAATCCGTTCACTGAAAATATCGAATTGCAGGTTAACTCACTTTTCATTAGCGGAAGATACAGAAAGCTTGTACGGAACATACCGCAATCTAAATGGATCTGTAGAAGATGCCGGGGTAAGGGATGCCAAGCATGCGGCTGGACTGGGAAGATTTATCCCGAATCTGTTGAAGAACTCATCGCGAAGCCAGTGCTGGAAGCAACCCTAGGTGAGGAAACCTCTTTTCATGCTGCCGGACGCGAGGATAGGGATGCCCGCATGCTTGGACGTGGAAGACCCTTCATCATAGAGGTTAAAAGGCCTAAGAGAAGAAAGATTGACATAAAAAGTCTTGAGAGAGCTATAAACGAGCATGCTAAGGGAAAGGTTAAGGTTTTAAATCTTAGATTTGCAGATAGGGAAATGGTTAGGAAACTTAAGCTGATGGAGTGCGCTCAGAAGATTTATAGGGTTACTGTAAGGTTTGATAGGGACGTATCTGATGAGGAAATAGCTAAACTTGAAAGGGAGCTCACCGGCGCCACTATACGTCAGTATACGCCTACTAGGGTGCTGCATAGAAGATCGAATAGATTGCGAGAAAAACACATATATGAGACCAAGATAAAGAGGATTTCAAAGAACACTATAGAAATGAGGATCAGATGTCAAGGAGGATTATATGTGAAAGAACTGATCACTGGAGATGCAGGGCGAACCAGCCCAAGCGTTTCCTCAATACTTAATGTTACCGCTGAACCTATTGAACTCGACGTATTAAATGTTCTGGTTAAGGGGTGATGTGATGCCATTATCACATGGATATCGAAGAAAAACCCGTGCGCTATTAAGGAAAAATCCTAGAGAAAGGGGAAAAAGCCCTCTTAGCAGATTATTGTATGAGTATGGGTATGGCGATAAAGTCGTCATAGATACAGATCCAAGCGTACATAAGGGCATGCCGCATCGCAGATATCATGGTAAAATCGGTGTGATAATCGCTAAGATGGGAAGGGCATATAAAGTAAGCGTTACGCAGGGCGATTCCACAAAGGAGATAATTGTTAGACCGGAGCATCTGAAACCTTTCACGGAGGGGTAATATGCCAAGAAAAATACTGAAAATACAACCAGTCACCATCCCAAAAGTCAAAGCCATCTTAGAATCTCTAGGTAGGGAAAATCTGGATCAGCTGCAATACAGAACCCTTGATTACGCAACTAAAATGTCTTATTTAGATCCCGAGTCTGCTGAAAAACTTTTAGAGGAATTAAAGAGCGAGGATATATTGGATGAGGAGGAGGCGGTCCAAATAGTGAACTCGATGCCCAAAAGCATAGAGGAATTAAGAGTTTTTTTGACTGGCGGCCGGAAAATAGTTGAAACTTCTAAACTGGAAAAAATTTTAAACCTTCTAGATAAATATAGGAGTAAGTAGCAAGATAAAAAGTTATTAATCTGCGGGTTATAAAGTTCTAATGTTCGGTGATAAGTTGTGGTAAGCAGAAAATATATTTTCGACAATTTTTCCATTTACGAATTCTTACTTAGAAATAATAATTTCTGGATATACATAGCAATTCCAATGAGAACAACGCATTAAGATTAGAATTCTTAGGATATAAATTAGTATTTTTATAAATTGAATGGGAAAGTGATCGCGATGGAACGTGGAGAGAAAAGTTCTCAGCAAATCTATGAAGAGTATGCTTATGTTATAGACTATTTGCCCTATGGGAAACCTGGCTTAAGAATGAGGCATGGGGGAGGAGCCATTGTTCAATTAGTTGGCGAGGAATACTTCACCCTGCTTGAGGCGGTTGTTAAGAGCGGTGTGGTGCTCAAACCCGCGGACAGAGTTTATATTGGAAAAAGCTCTCGGAAGGAAATATCTTACATAATTGGTAGAATGAAATATGAAGATCTAACAGCCAATGCGAAAATGGAGCTTGAAAACATCATTGAGAAAATAGTTTTTAATAGGGAGAAATATTTTGTGAACTTCTTTAATATGGCTAAGCCCATAACGCCTAGAATGCATGCTCTGGAGCTTATACCGGGTATTGGAAAAAAGTATATGTGGAAGATTATAGATGAGCGTGAGAAAAAACCTTTTGAAAGCTTCCAGGATCTTCAAAGACGCGTGAACATCCCCAATCCAGCAAAGCTAATCACAAAAAGAATAATAGAGGAGCTTTCAGGCGAAAGTAAGTACAAGCTCTTTACAAGGGCATCTTAGGAAAAATGGGAGAATAAATGAGCCTACTTGAGGAAACAAAAAGAATTTTAGGCGCATATAAGATATATCCTAAAAGAAGGCTTGGTCAAAATTTCCTCGTTGACGATGAAGCCTTAGATAAAATGATTAACTATGCATCTCTCAGTGAGGATGATTATGTTCTGGAGATCGGAGCCGGGCTGGGATTCCTCACAGAGCGCCTAGCTGAAATAGCTAAGCAAGTTATAGCTGTAGAAATAGATCCAAGGCTCATCAGAGTTTTAACCAGCAGATTACGCAGATATAATAATGTGACCCTTTTAAAGGGAGACATATTAAAGGTGGACATTCCGAAATTTAACAAGGTTGTCTCAGTTCCACCCTACTCGATCTCATCTCCGCTGTTATTCTGGCTTCTTAAGAGGAAATTTGAATGTGCGGTTTTAACTTTCCAAGAGGAATTTGCTAAGCGGTTAGCAGCTTCGGCTGGTGAAGAAGATTATGGAAGGCTCACTGTATCCGTGTATTGCCATGCTGAAGCTGACCTTTTGGACGTTATTCCAAAAGATTTTTTTTGGCCCATGCCAGAGGTTAACTCAATGATTGTACGTTTAAAACCTAGAAAAATGCCATTTCATGTGGAAAATGAGGAAAAATTCTTTGATTTTGTACGGGAGATTTTCACTCAGAAAAATAAGAAGTTACGAAACGCCGTCTCACCGTTTCTCAGTAAGATTGGCGTTTCAAAGGAAGACATAATTAGGCTGGTTGATTCCATACCCTTTAGCCAAAGAAGAGCCAGGGATCTTATGCCGGAAGAATTGGGATTAGCATTCAATGAATTGATTAAGAAAATACGCGAGATATAAGGAAAACAGATCAAAAATGCTTTCGCTAGAAATCATACTAGCGTTAGAATCCCCCCGGCGGATCATAGAGTCATTTTAGATTGTTTAAATAAACGTTTTGACCAACACGCTTACCCTAGTTTGCCGCATTTGAGAACTGCTGTAGCGCCGCATCCCTAAAGTTCGGCTGGATCTCTTCAAGTCCTCATTGAATAGGGCTCTCAACCTGCATGATCCGCTTCTGAAAAATTGCTAACCCAGCCTGACGCTTAAAAATGAGAATGCTGAGACAGCGAGCTTAAAAAAGGACCATTGTGAATAGAAAACCTCGGGGGAGGATCCCTTTCCTCTCTCTGTGAATGAGCGGTTAACACTGTTTAAGAATGTAAGCCCGCTTCATCCGGACTCTAAACCGGGAAATTCCTTTTTTAGGATGGGAGATTGAAATCTGGTTTAGTAAGGCATTAGCCAAATTGATCTATTCACTAACTGCATTATTAGGAGAAAAGCCGATACTAAGCTATCGCCGACGGTTAAACCTATAAATATGAAGCCTCTATTTTCATTCCAGAATTTCTCTCCAATATATTTTGCACCTAACATTGATATTAAGGAACCGATGAATTGCGCTAGCGCTATATTTATTGGAGTCAACATTCCGCCTATCATTGCTATGGGTAATGAAGCATCATGTAATAGGAAGTCGGACGCTAAATAGATGGCTGCTGAAAGCCCGAAGCCTGTTGTCATCCATTCCCTTCTGAAAAGATAGCCGGTCCAAAGCCAGGATTGCCAGCGCCAGAAGTTCATGGCTTCAACCGGCCATGCTGATATCGTATATGGATATGCATGTCCAGGTATCGGATATAAGCGCCAGAAGAGTGAGACAAAAATGAAGCTTCCTGTAAGCCCAAGCGCAACAAGTAGGAAATAGATTTTAGTATACTCTTTTATATTGACATTTAGCATGGAAGCTTGCAGAACCTGCTGCGTTATGCCTGACCCCCCAAGGTAAAGCATCATTTCCGATGGGACAAACCATATATCAAGCCCCCTGTAACCGCTAAAGTATATCATTGTTTCTCTAAGATATGGAATGTTTATTCCAATCATTATACCAGCAGAGTGAGTTTGCAGCAGGGTTATTATAAATGACATGCCGATTGTGAATAGTAGAAGAGTCCAGAGTGGAAAGCCCGGAACAAGAACCATTACTATGCATATTGAGGTTGCCGCAATCGCCAAATATATTAATATAAGATATTTTGCGTTAAGCCATTTACCTGACTCCGATGAATCTGAAATCCCCCTTCTTATACCTGCGAAAGCCCGTAGAACAGTTTTATATCGCACTATAAGCGGTATAGCTGCCGCCGCTATGCCCCAACCTATGGTGAAGCTGTTCCAGAAATATATCGTTGACATATTGAAGTTCCATAGAATCCCTCTTCCAGGCTGCCACTTGCACTCTTCAGGCCATAAATCATTCCTTGTCACATAGTAGTTTCCGAAAACATAAAGGGCTACTGAGGAAAATAGCTGTAAGGCTGTGTATTTGAGGGGAAGAATGAACCCTGTCACGTAGGATAGCAGATCCGTAGTGAAAGCAAATGCTCCTCCAGGCATGACGTTTTCTAAAATGCCGGTGAAATCGATGAGTAACCTTGGAACTAGGGGGCGCCCGAAGATCGTCGTTAAGACGTTCGTCATAAAGCCATAAAGTGCCCCTCCGGCTATTGCCAACGAGATTATTCTAATTCTGCTTACATCTCTTTCTCCGAAGGCCAGCATTGTTCTGGCATCCCAAGAGGCATATGGGAAAACCAGCTTTTCTTCCCGAACATAAAGGCTGTAAGCGATTAACCCTAATACGTAATTTGCGATTGCCGAGAAAATAACTGGTAAAACTATGCATATAAGAATGGGCAATATCCATGAGGGGTCAAAAAATGTTCTCTGCAGGGAGACACGCAGAAAATCTTCTCCTAGAGGGGAGAAGAATGGGGGGACTTCATGCTGTAAACCGAAAAGTTTGGCTATTTCTGAATTTGCAAAGTACATATTACGCAGAATATATGCGAAGTAATATCCAGTATACATTAAGCCAGCGGAATCTATCATTCTTATGGCGAAAATTTCTCTTGAAGTTAGCGGAGAACCCAGCCTTCTAGTTAATCCAGCCCATAAAAGGATGACCGTCCAGCTGCTTAATCCAGCTAAACCCCATAATCCGTTAACCAACCAATTATAAACTATTGCTGGCTGAATAATGGCAATAACGAGCAAATAGGCCAGTGTAACCCGCCACGTAAGTGCTTTTTCCTGAAGCTTCCCGCTTCCATAAGCCATTATTTCATCCACCTAGCTACAGCCTTCTCAATATAGGATTTCTTTTCTTTAGATGATAGCGCCCTCCATATGAGGAACTGCTTTCTAATTTCTCCTATGAGGGATCTATTAGCTGTAGTCCATAAGCTTTCTACACCATGCAGTCTCTCAATTAATATTTCAAAGCCGTACATTTCGGCGCTCACCATTTTAGCAATAATATGCAGGTTTTGGATTATTCCAGCGTCGAATGGGGACAGCTGAAGATGAGCCTTTAGCACCTGCGCATTTTCTTTTTGAGTTAATTCTATTGGACTTAAAAGCATGAACAATCCTGCTCTTTCCGTGGCGAATGCTTCAAAATATTCGCTGATAAAGCACAGAAGCCCTGAAGCCTCGTCTGATGTTGCGCTGAAAGGTAACTCTATGCTCCATTGATCGCCAACAGGTTTGCTTCCAATTCTCCACTTTCTCATTAATGATGGGGTTGCTAGGCTTGAGGCTTTCATCATCGGATATATTGAGGAGATTATTGTTGCAAGCATCATTATTCCCATAACTATCACTATAACCCCTGAAGAAACATTTGGAACCAGGGATTGCGGAAACATTCTTAAATTCCACAGTATGGAGGTTACCCCTGCGCCTATAACGTAACCTAGGAAGCTTCCTAGAAACGCTAAGGCAATACTTTCCATAACGAATATGGCGCCTATGTGAGAGGGTGAAAGCCCCACTGTGCTTAGGGTGGCTATTTCTCTCCTCCGTTCATAAACTGCGCTAAGCATCATTGAGAGAATAGTTAATGATGAAAGCAGAAGCGGAATCAGCAGGTTCTCCATCCCGCCGAGCGAGTATATGTCTCTTTTAGTGACAGCCCCGGCCACATCGTCCTTCACGCCGTATGAGATTTCAAATGGAAATGTTAAAGCCATTTTGAAGGATTTGTCAAAGATAGACGCCAGACTCAGTTGAGGAGATTCGCTGCTTAATCTAATGGCGTTGGGTTGAACATTAAGGCATTCCATTGCGAAATCATATGGGACGATGATAACGGTATCTAAGTCGAGGGGCGAGTATAGCCCGGTTAAACCGGTTGAAAGCGGATCAGGCATTACTATAGAGTTTTGGTCAAGATCCTTTGATAAAATGGCTGTTGCGAAATCCTTATCGAGAATCCCAACAACAGTCATGTTTATTCCATAAATATTTATCTTCGTTTTGCCCGGTTCAATCTGATAGCCTAACATTTGACCAAGCCTTTCAGCAAGAGATTCGGTCATTAATACTGAATATTTGATTTCAGGTACAAATGTGAACCCTTTTCCGGGCTTTATCGCACCCTTCAGCATTTGAGCTTCATCAACAGTTATTGCCATTATACCTCTGATGCCGGAGGCGTTGCCGCCCCAAGATAAAAAGAGGCTTTGTCCAGATGGGTAAATCCATGCTCTAGGCATCGCTGAAAAATTTGTCAGGTTAATGGACATTACATCCGGCAGAGATATCGTATAAATTTCCGATATGGGCATGCTTAATTGCTGAGGTGGGCGTTTCAGGAGAACCCCGGTATACGGAGCCGAGCCAAGGGGCCTAGCATATGAGAAAACCATTACACCTATAGTTGTGAAGAGGGTCATAGCCGTGATGGTTATTATTATCGTAGACAGGCTTAGCATTGTCCTTAAAGGTCTTTTCTTCAGGTTTTCTATGCCCATTGATAGGGCCGAGATTAGAACTGTTCCCCTCTCTATGTCTGATCGGTGGAAACCCAGCATTGAAACGCTCACTGATGATAATGCTGAGTTAAGTTCGTCAATAATTACATAGAGCAGCAAAATAACGTAAAAGATTACTGAAAGCCCGTTAAGCAGCATCCAAATGTTCGACGATATTGTATAGCCCGGATGTATTAAGCTGAGAACAAAGTTCGCCGTGGCAAATAGAGCTAATATGACTAATATCTGTTTAAGACCGCCAGTAATTTTTTTCCCAATAAATCTTGTTACAAAAATAATGAATGCTACACATACGAAAAAGAAGAAAGATGCGGTTTGAACGACATCATACAGCAGCGATAGGGATGCATCGTACGCGCTTAACGCGTATTGCCAAGCCGCTATACTATACGAATAGAATCTGCCTTTAGCTCCCGATTTAGCGGCATCATCGGCCAGCTGCATGTACTGCCGCATCAGACTTAAAAAAAGTAACATTTTAGGATTAACGGACATCTTACTTTCTAAAAAGCCGCCTCTATAATTTGTTAAATAGAAAATGTTTTTAATAGCATCTAAAACTGTAACAATTAATGTTTCTCCATGGGGCAGTTTATATCCTTGACCCTCAGGATTAAAACTCGTAGCGTTATTTAAGACAGCAATTATTTTACCCTGGCTCCTCACAACTATCTCCGCTGGAACATTAGGTTCCATAAAAACCATCGCTTCCGGCCATGTCGATAGCACGTCCCTCCAGACGAAGTAGCTATGAGATATAAAGTTCAATATTTCAACCGAGAGACTTTGCGGTCCAGTGAGAAGCAGCGGGTCGAAGAAGCCTAGGAGCGCAATAGACGATGCATTGAACAGTGGGATATATCTATGTCCGTGGACAACTTGAACTGTGAATGCCCTTGCCCATGCTCCAGCCTCCATAAGATAGCTTATTCCACCTAAACCGGGAGTCAACGTTGGAGCCGCCGCTGAGCTTGGTTGGCCGAAAAGTCCGCCGAGCCTAAATATTCCGGTTCCAAAGGGACCTGTATCTGTTGCACATATGATTTTGCCCGTCTCAGGGTCTAGCACGTATCCTTGGGCGTCCACCCCCGTTAATGGTTTAATGCCTTTAAGTTCAACCCTCCCATTTTCATCCGGTTTCAAGACGACTGTGAAGCCAAGCGGCGCTGATAAAGATGCTGTGGTGATTGTTCCCCCGGAGCCTACTGTTGGCGGAGCCGCAAATAAGCCGACCGTCACTCCTTGAACTATAATGCTTTGTGAAGCGCCAACATAAGCCGCAGGCTGAAGACCAACCGCAACTATGGATGTGGTTGACCCCATAGTTGGTCCAACTGAGACAAATATAACAGCGTTCTCATTAGCGTAATCATTAAACATGTTTATGGTTTTATTGTAAACGCCTAACTGCAGAGTCGCTGTGACTAAGCCATGATCAACAGCGCCGAACCTCCTTGGATAAAGCGGGTAAGGAATCGAATCTATGTTCACTGAGTTGTAGATTACTGGCCATAATATGGCTATTTGCCTTCGCAAATTCTCCGGTTTAATCCTAGAGAATGTGTCGAAGGGTGTGTATTGATATTTACGGAAAGCATTCGTTGTTACAAAGCCAAGTCCGCCGCCGTAGCATGCTTCAGTGAAAACTTCAGCTTCAAAATATTTTAAGAAGGGTTCGAAGGGCGGGGAATTTGCGATCCATGGAGGTCTAACCCAGCGGACGCCATCAATAAAATGCGCCGTCTCCTTCGTTTCACTTTCAATCTCATCAAGCCATGCTGAGATCTGCCTCATCCATCCGTCATAATATTGTATGAGATCCCTTGGCCTATTGTAGCCATACATTACTCCAGTGGCGTAGGCAGCAACTATATCGCTGTCGCTGGCCAGATCTAAACTAATCATCATTTTTATTTTTTCCCGCAGCTCGTTGAAGTGATCCTCTATGAATTCTCTGGCTCCTGCGAGAGCCTGATAGTGCCCGGCGAAGGCAACAAGCCAAACGGTTCTTTTCGGAGGATTCAGTTTAAGCAGTCGAGCCATTTCCATTAGGAAACTTATTCCCATAGAGTCTGTTGCGCCGGGTGATAGCTGCGGTACAATGGACCATGAATCGTAATAGGCACCTATAATTGCAACCTCTTTCATCAGGTTTGGATCCGTCCCTTCAATTACAGCGATTATATTTGCTGCTTCCACATTTTCCCAAACCATTAAGGAGTTTATCCATATTTTTAGTTCACCATGCTTCAAAATTTTCTCTTTAAGCAGTGAGGCTGCTTCTCCAGTTATATAGAGTCTTGGAAAGTTTATTGGAACGCTGAAAACTTTCTGCACAGCCTGGGTGCCAATAGTATCTTCAGGCTCAAGAAAAATAACACCTTTGCCGTTAAAAAGCGCAACGTTCT
>CAYPJR010000052.1:0-10575 GCA_964411115.1 uncultured Candidatus Bathyarchaeia archaeon
CGATTTTCTCACCTTTGATCTCAATTTCATGTAAATTGTTTGTTCCAAGCCCAAGTTGGTTAGCGAGATGCAGGGTTGGCACTTTCTCCGGATCAAAGCCCATTATTACTGAGGCCACGGTATCGGTTGCAACTGGATCCGCTCCAACTATTAACAGGTCAAGTTTCACAGGGTCACCCTCATGGGGCCCCTCGCCTTCCATAGCGATTCTACCATCAATTATTGCTAGGTCAATTTTTCTAGCCCTGCATAAATCAACTATTACGCCCGCCATATATTGATCGCCCTTCTCTCCCGCTTTTTCATGCAGAATCCATTTTGTTGGGCTTGGCGGGTAACCATATACTGAGCCGGGAGCTATTCCTATAAGATTCTTCATTGTTAATGTCACAACAGCTTGGCTGTGAGTTTTCATGCATGCTAAAGATATGAAGACATCGGCCTCCATAACTAGGCGGTTAAATAGGAAACTATTGAATATAACGCCTCCTCCTGGAACGGATACATTGATCATGTTGCCGAAATTTAAGTCGACAAGCACTGCTCCGGTTCTCTCAGCGACCGATAAATAGCCTAAAGACTTAAAGTTTTCAAGGGTGTTGCCCTCACCGCTCCCATCCGCTATCCAAATTACGGATGGATTTTTGCGTTTTATAATGTTGATTAATGCTTCAACTATGGCTGGATCCGTTGTGTCCGGGGGCTCCTGATTTCTAACAATGTTTGGTTTAATGAGAACTTTTGAGCTTGGCGGTATGTAATAGTCGATTCCACCTATAAGGTTGATGGCTTCTCTTAAGGATTCTTCAAGAGATCCGCCGTTAACGCGTATTAATGAGACTGCTGTTTTACTTTCAGTTAACGCTGCCCGTTCACTTAATACTGCCCTAGGATTAATAATTATGTTGGCGTAAACCGTTAGGGCCGTGAATATTGCTGATAGGGATATTAGGAATATGGATAAAGCCATTTTGCTGGAAACCCTTTGACTGCGAGATGATGCCTTCAGGAATTTTTTGAGAAAAATAAGTATAGGCATTAATAGCGGATATATTAGAAGATGGAAACTTATAGCCGCAGAGGCTCTTTGACATGGATAGGTGATACGTGAGGGTTTAGTCCCAGATCTGAAAAGAAGCCATAGAAGGCTTATGAACCCTAAAAAATATGGGTTCTTCATCAGATGTCTTAGGGACTTTTTAGCTTTATTCAAGGTTTTCCCCTTCTTTAGAGGGAAGGGGAAAATAAATATTTATGGGAAAAATGGGCATTAAGCAGTTTTCGCTTTAAACTTGCATTATGCTTAAACCAGCTTAACGGAAGATGCTTTAAAGGCTATGAAGACCCGTGAGCCTATGTTAAGCTTCATCTCGTCGAATGATTTTTTAGTTATTTGAACCATAAGGGATTTCCCATCTTTAGTTTTAATCCTAAGCCTAACTAGGGGTCCCATATCCATTATCTGAGCGATGTAGCCCTCGAAAACATTTCTAGCGCTGGATGGAACATTTTGGGTTAAGAGAATTATGCTTTCCGGCGGTATATATACTCTAACATCGCCGGTTCTTCTGAACGCTGCCTCTATCTTCAGCCCATCGCCCAAATCAACGATTGATGTTCCGTCTCCTGTTACTGTTGAGAAGCCGGAAAATATGTTCTCCGTTCTCATGAATATTGCTGAATCTTCTAAAGGCTTGCTGAGAATCTCATGGAAGGTTCCTATCTTCTCTATTCGCCCCTCATTAAGTATCGCTATACGATCAGCCATATGCTCAACTTGAAGAATATCATGGCCCGTCATTATAATCGTTGTTTTATTCTCCCTATTAACGCGAAGCAACGCCTCCTCTATTATCGATATGCTTTTCGGATCAAGGTTTGAGGTCGGCTCATCTAGAAGCAGAAGCGGCGGCTTCGCAACTAGGGTTTGGGCTAGGGAAACCCTTTGAGCTTCGCCTCCGGATAATGTTAAGGCGTTTCTGCGTTCAAGATCGTTCAATTCGACCGTTTCAAGAGCTTCCTTAACGCTTCTCCTTATGCTTTTCTCATCTAAACCCCTAAATCTTAGGCTGTAGGCTACGTTCTCGAATACGCTGGCATTAAAAAGCGTTGGCTTCTGAGGGACAAAACCTATTTTTCTACGTATTAAATGCTTGTTTCTTCCAGAATAGTCTATTTTTGACCCTTCAAGCCAAACTTCGCCGCAGGTCGGCTCATCCAGCATGTCTAAAATTCTAAGTAATGTTGTTTTTCCAGCCCCATTTGGTCCAACAAGCGCGAAGATTTCACCATACTTAACGCTAAAACTGACATTATCTAGGACTTTTCTTCCCGAATATTCTTTGCAGAGCTCTCGCACTTCAACATGGGATGACATTTTATAATTCATTATCCCCTAGACATTCTAATTTGGGTTACTGTAAGTGTCAAGTTTATTATAAACGCTATGATCAGTAAAATTGCGCCTAGAATTCGGAATCATATACGCTTGCTGCAGCTAATTTAACGATGGTTTTCCGCGTAAGCGTTATCTGCGCATAAACCGGTAACCCGAAAATTAAGATATTTTGATGATGGAGAAGTCCATTAGAGCCTTTAACGGATCCGCGCGCTTTTCTAAGATCCCCATCTTCTTCTCTCATCTTTTCTTAAATCCTAAATGTTTCGGCCATGCTTGTAGCCTTCATCGTACATGGCTAATATATTCCGTATGGGCGTAATGGGTTGTATGTTATGGCATGGTGCAAGTATGTATCCTCCGCCTCTGCCGAGTATATGAATATTATCTCTAACTTCTTGTCGAACATCCTCTTCCGACCCAAAGGGCAGCGTTTGCTGATTGTCCATTCCGCCGTGGAATACAACTTTTCCACCGAATTCTCTTTTAAGCTCTTCTCGATCCATATCTCTACATCTCCACTGGATCGGATTTAGAATGTCTATGCCCGCCTCAATCATGTCTGGAATGATCTTTCTAATTGACCCGTCGCTGTGGAAAAATACGTAGACGCCGTGATGATGGGCTAAGTCGATCATACGTTTCATTCTCGGCAGAAAGAACTCTTTAATCTGCTTAGGCGAATATAATAGTCCCGTCTGCGACCCGAAATCCTCAGCAACATATGAGAGCAGAACCCTGCCCGGTATCTGTTCATAAATAAGCCTCGTGTTCTCATAGCAGAAATCGAAGAGATTATCAAGGCAGTAATGCACAATTTCCGGGTTAACTATTAGGTCAATATATGCTTGCATTTGCCCACGTAGGTTCTTGTAGATTAAGAATGGCTCCGACCCGCCGCCCTGAATTGGATAATCCTCCCATCCATTTATCTGCTCAGGTATAACTGAGTAGTCGTACAGGTCGACTGTTGGCCAGTTATAGTTTCTCTTGATCTCCCCGAGAGTTCTATATTTGGCTAATGGATGATAAACACATTCCCTGTATATGCCTGACTTATACTTAATGTCTCTGTAGCGGCAGCCATATACATCTGAATCCTCAGGTAGCGGCGGCCCAACATATTTGGGCTGAACGGTTATAACGGCATCTATATGCAGGCGCTCATACATTTCTTTAAGGCTTTTACATCCCAAATGCTTCTTAAGCGCGTCAGTAACCTCGCCTGTACCCCAATAATCCATCGGGATTCTATCGGGCTTTCTTCTCCTTAAAACAGCCAGCCATCTCTCCCTAGGAGCCATCTCTTCCTCTACGCTGCTTTGCAATTTGGAAACCCCCATACTTAGCGTATTTTCAGCAGTGATGTTGATGAATCTGATATAATCTATCAATTTTATGCAGTCCAATTAATATTTCATGTCTTTTTATGTAAGCCATTTCATGTCAGGTTCGAATCCAAGCCCTATTTTGTTTGGCGCATAAAAGTATCCTTTAGATGGTTTAAGTTTCTCTTTATTGAAGGTCTGCTGTATAACTGCAAATTTTAAGAGATATTCGATCATCGGGCAGACTGATTGCGGATTGGAGAAGATGATTGCTTGAGAAGGCTCTGTCCAACCTGCATGTGGAATGACCGGTATCCCTTCCGATGATGCCAATGCGCAAATTTTCTTCATTTCGGTTATGCCTCCAGCCCATGTTACATCTGTCTGCAAGATATCTACTGCCTCATGCTTCAATAGTTCTTTCACCCCCCATCGGGTATATTCATGCTCTCCCCCCGCTATTGGGATATCCGTAGCCCTTCGAAGTTTAATGTAGCTATCAATATCATCTGGCATAAAGGGTTCCTCGAGCCATGCTGGTTCATATTTCTCAATCTTCTTCACCATTTTAACAGCATATGGCAGTGTCCAGCTCATCCAGCAGTCAAGCATTAAATCCATGTCATATCCAACAGTTTCACGGATGGTTTTCACAAGTTCAACGTTTTTCTGCATCCCCGACAATCCGCTTCCAGGACCATAGCGGAAAAACCACTTCATAGCTGTGAATCCTTCCTCAGCAACCTCTAGGCTTCTCCTGGACACCTCCTCTGGTTTTAGGGAAAAACCAAGCATACTTGCGTAGGCTGGCACCTTCTCCTGAACCGGGCCGCCTAACAATTTAACAACCGGTTCACCCCTAGCTTTCCCGATTAGATCCCAAAGGGCGCAGTCAACCGCGCTTATAGCCATAACGCATTCTCCTTTCCGTCCATGAACTTGATGTCTATACATGATATCCCATATTTTCTCAACCGCGAATGGATCTTCGCCAACAATAAGACGTTTTAGATCCCGCATAATAATATTGGCAATATTATCTGATATGGGGCCGAAGATTCCCTTAAAGCCTTCATCCGATGATATTTCCACAAAATTTTGCTCAACGGTTGTTCCGCCGAGAACTTTAGGTCCATCATTTCTAAAGCGTTCATAAATATCAACGGGTCTGGCTAATCGTTCCTCCCAAAAATCTTCGCCGACGGCTTCTTGTTTACGCAGTTTAAAACAATTTATATCTACAATTTTCATCTCGTCGCACTCTCTTAATAATAACGTAAAGGAGAAGTTTTCCTGAAAATTATTTAAATATTTTTTATTTATGTTCCTTAATTCAGCCTTCTCTTTCAAGGTGCATTTTATTTTATCTCAGTTCTGATTTATGTGAGGATTTCGTCTATGTTTTCTCTTATTTTTTCGAATGCTGAAATTATGTCGTCCATATCGTTCTTAGAGCCTAACAGAACATATTGTGGCAGCCATAAGCCTTCCTGGTAGCATGCTTTCTCTGCTGCGGGCATTTTTACATTTGAATAGTCTACTGGTTTACTATAGTATGGGCATGATAGGGGGCACTTCTTAAAGTATTCTAGGTATGGTTCCTTATAGAGCGGCTTAGAATATCCAACGCTTACAGGTATACCTTCCGCCTGTAAAGCTCTTGCAAGCGTTGATTTTGATATTCCACCGAAGGCTTCGGGGTTAAATCTGAATATGTAAAGGTGGTAAGCGTGTCTTGTTACGCGTTCATCATCCTTGAGGGGTTTTATGCCGTCTATTTTGGAGAGCTTACTATTTAAGTACTTGGCGTTTTCTATGCGTCTCTCAGTTTGCTCATCAAACCGCTCCATCTGGGCTAGAAGTATGGCTGCCTGAAACTCGGTTATGCGGTAGTTTGTTCCTGGAAGATGATGCTCATACCATGCTCCTTGAGGCATCCTTCCACAATTGTGTAGGGACCATGCTTTAACGTATAGTTCCTCGCTGTTGGTTACTATTATGCCGCCTTCTCCGCTGGTTATGTTTTTGCTCGACTGAAAGCTGAATGCTCCTATTTCGCCTATCGCTCCAACCCTTGTGCCTCTCCATTCTGCTCCCCATGCTTGACATGCATCCTCAACGATGTATAAGCCGTATTTTTTAGCCAGCGAGAGTAAAGCATCCATATCGGCTGGTCTACCGCCTATGTGAACTGGCAATATTGCCTTTGTCCTTTCAGATATTAGTGACTCAGCGCTTTTTGGGTCTATAGTGTATGTTTCCGGGTCTATGTCGGCAAATACCGGTATGGCATTCACGTAGAGCACTGCGGTCGCAGTTGCCATAAACGTGTACGCTGGAACAATAACTTCATCGCCGCATCCCACCCCGAGAGCTCTAAGCGAGATTTCAAGGGCGGTTGTGCCGCTTGTTACAGCAATCCCATATTTGGCATGCTGGTAAGCTGCGAATTTCTCCTCAAACTCTTTCTTTCTTGAACCTCCTATGCCCCAAAATCCGCTTTCCAAGACATCTTTTAAAGCCTTCATTTCGCTCTCGCCGAATATTGGCCATTTTGGAAAGGGCTTATTCCTAACTGGCTCCCCACCCTTTAGGGCAAGCTTAGCCAACTTATTCCCTCTGATTTTATTTCTCCAGTAACCCTAATGGGTGTCCCTTAACAAATATTTATTGGTCTCCCTTTTTTGGGGCTTCGCATGAACCCGCTTAAATTTTGGGTTAGGGAAGCATCCCTTATTGCGCTGTATTTCTCAGGGCGATTCAAGCGCTATGGCTCTTATCCACGATGAATCTAAATGTGCAATTTTCAGCGGTAACCCGATGAAGAAGACCCTTTTCTCCCTTATTTTGTCCAGATTAATTAAGCCCTCTATTATCGGTATGTCGTTTTCTAGTAGGGCTATATGGGTTGCAGGCTTAATTTTTGAGTTGGGTTTATAGGCTCTCGGATCGTCTGGTTGAACCCCCTGGACCCCCAGCATTTTTATATGTTTATTCGCCAGGTATTCGGCTGCTTCCGGCGTTATGTATGCTCCGCCGGGGCTCCACATGAGCACAATATCATTTTCCTTAACCTCCCTAAGATGCTCTGGTCTTATGGGGAATCCGCCTTCATCCGAGCGCTCAGCGCCCATTGCCTCAAATTTTAGGACTACTGCTTCACCCATGAATTTTTCTATGGAGATTTCCATGCAGGATTTAAGTCCATCGCGGAGATGAGATGGCCCCTCAACATGCGTGCCGATATGGGATTCGGCTTCAATAAAATGCATGTAGGTTTTATCTTCAGCGTTTATGAACTGTTGAATATTGAATTTCCGAGTTTGATCTCCGCGGATATATTCACCATTAACTTTTAGAACGTTGGGTTTGATCTCCGCGGATAGATCGATGATCCTGCATTTTTTGATCGCTTCAACCACGTCTTTAACCATTTAATTCACCGAATAAAGTAAGTTTTTACTATTTAAATTAATATTGAGCCTTGCAGCGGATATTTTTATTTAGGTTACCACTGAATGGATTGTGATGGGGGATTGTGGTTTGAGGATACTGATAGGCGGAATAAGCCATGAGACTAATACTTTTTCAACTCTTCGCACTAGCATTGAGGATTTTCATGTTAAGAGGGGCTTTGAGGTTGTGGATGAGGAGCCTTGGCGCGATTTTAGAGAGGTTGAGTTTGCTCCCACACTTCTCGCTTATGCTTCGCCCCACGGGCTAGTGGAGAAAAGAGCCTATTTAAGTCTTAAAAGCGAGTTTATCGAGCGCTTAGATGATTCCCTTCCAGCCGATGGGATTCTTTTAGATCTTCATGGAGCCATGGAGGTTGAGGGGGTTGGAAGCGGGGAGGCTGACTTAGTTAAAAGCGTTAGGGAGATTGTTGGCGATGACACGCCTATAGCGGTGAGCCTAGATCTGCATGGGAATATTCCGCATGAGCTGGCTGAGAAAGCTGATGTTTTAACAGCCTTCCGCACCGCTCCGCATGTAGATTCCACGCAGACTAAAGCTAGAGCCTTGATGCATCTTATAGAGTGTGTTAAGAGGAGGTTGAAGCCCTTAAATGTAATCGTGAAGCTGCCTATGATTTTGCCTGGGGAGTTCGCTGTAACCAGTATGGAGCCAGCGAAGTCTCTTTTTAATAGGCTTTATGAGATCGAGCGTGTAAACGGGATTATCGACGCGTCGCTTTTCATAGGTTGCGCATGGAGCGACACGCCTAATACATCGCTTTCCGTTGTGGTTGTTGCAGGCGGAAGGGAGCACGCTGAAAGGGCGCGTAATCTTGCTGGAAATTTAGCTCGGGAGATATGGGCTAGACGTTTGGAGTTTGCGCCTGAGGTTACGCCTCTACTGGCCGATGAAGCTGTTGACGCTGCTCTTAAATCTAGAGATAAACCCGTGATTATCTCTGACACTGGCGATAATATAACCGCTGGAGGGGCTGGGGACACCGTGGTTCTTCTTGAGAAGCTTCTTCAGGTTGGCGCCGCAGGTGTTCTGGTGAATGGAATAGTTGATCCCGAAGCCGTCTTCACATGCGCTCAAGCCGGGAAGGGTGCTAGAATTTCTCTGGATCTAGGTGGAAAACTTGATAGGCTTAACAGTCATCCCATAAGCGTTGAGGGCGTAGTTGCCTACGTGGATTATCCCAGGCTGGCTGTGTTAAGGATTAATGGGGTTGAGGTAATTGTAACTTCAAAACGTAGGGTTCTCTCAACCCTTAAAGAGTTTGAGGAGGCTAAAGTTAATCCGCTTAAGAAGAGAATCATCGTGGCTAAGGTTGGCTATTTATTCTCTGATCTACGCCAAATAGCCAAGAAGAGTATTTGGGCTTTGACCCCGGGCTTCACATCATTGCAGATCGAGAAGTTGCCCTACACTAGGGTTAAACGCCCAGTATATCCCCTAGATAAAGAGTTTAAATATTACGAATTTTAGATTGTTACTTTCACATGTTAAAAATTTGGCTTGAGGAGTTATTGAGGTTTAAAGGATTCTTAGCGGGGGCGCGGGATTGTTGAATCTGCTAACATGCTCCCTTGAAGGAAAATCTCCACACATGGTAATAGCTAATTTTCTTTAGGCGCTTTAGCAATCAGAATTATAGCTGATGTTACGAAGATTACTGCTATAGCCGAGAGAAATGATGATAACGGCCCAAATTCTTCATAGATTAGCATGAAAAATATTGGACCGATAAAGCCTCCGATATCCATGAATGTTCGGTAAATGCCTATAGCGCTTCCCCTAAGAGATGATGGGGTCATCTCAGAAAGCAACACCATTAGAGATGTGAGAACCATACCGCGTCCAAATCCCTCTACAAGAGCTGCAAGAGAGATAAAATCTGAAGCGGATAGGCATGTATAGGCGTATAGAGATAGGGCTTCGATCAACATGCCAGTAACAATTATTAGTTTTCTTCCCAGCCTATCTGAAAGATGACCTGAAACAGCCGTGGAAATTATTATGCCTAATGTTCGTATACTGACGATTATACCTATAACTTCAATTGGTATGTTTAAATGGAGGTTTAGGTATAACGGGAGAACGGTGCCAGCTATACCTGTCCAAATAAACATTCTTGAGAACGAACCAATATAAACTCCTGTAAGACCAATGTTTCTTATTCCTGGAAGAACTTTTTTAAGGGAACTTAGGTTTACATACTTTATGAGTTTCTTAGCATCTATCTGCTGTAATCCCTTAGAGAGATAGGCTATTATAAAGGATATTATGGCTAATGCCGCTGATACAATGAAAACGCCTCTATAGCCTATAGCGCTCACCATGAAACCGCCTATCGGAGCTCCGATGAAGCTCCCTATAAACTCTATTGACTGAAACGTTCCAAGCGCCCTCCCCCTACCAGAATGAAAAATGTCGAATATTATAGCCGAACTGCTCATGAAAAATAATCCTGTCCCTAGACCCCAGAGGGCCCTTCCAACTATCAGCACATATATAACGTTAGCCAATGAGCAAAGAAGCGCCCCTGCTGAAGATAAAGCTAAACCCGATATGAGAATGAGACGTCTACCAATTTTGTCGGCTAAAAATCCTGAAGGTATCTCCATGAAAATTCTAGAGAGAAACCATATTGAGGAAACGAGACCGATTAAAAATCCTGAAGGATCTAATTCATGAGCGAAAATGGGTAGAAAAGCCGAAGCTAAACTCATGTTTATCATTAACATGAAAGAGGAAGCCAACATCTCAAAGTAAACTTTTGGATAAGACTTTAAGAAGCGCGTCTCCATATATGTATGTCTCCCTTCGCTGGAATATCGTTAAATGCATTATGTGTTGATGCCCGCGGTCGTAAATAGTTGCGGTGGCTAAACATGCTTAAATTTTCACCGTTTTAGTTTGGGCTTCATCACTCGCCTTAATGATCTTAAAGAAAAT
This sequence comes from uncultured Candidatus Bathyarchaeia archaeon, assembly GCA_964411115.1. Lineage (GTDB taxonomy): Archaea > Thermoproteota > Bathyarchaeia > Bathyarchaeales > DTEX01 > DTEX01. Next base: position 10,141 of record CAYPJR010000052.1, read on the forward strand.
CTTTTCGATAATAGAAAATATAAAATTTCCTAGCTCCAATCGTTCATTAAGCGATATGAATCTGTCAGACAGTTTTATAAAAGCGGAGTGTTACTCATCGCGTTTTCAAGCCGCATTTTTAACTTCATCCGATGCATGCCTTAAACTTGCTCCAACAGCTGAGATATAAGCGTCTTCAGCACTACCGGGAGCTATTGTAGGTTTTGTTGGTTTGTAGATCTATTGGGGTTTTTAATGGGTTCTTCCCTTATGGAGGACGATTGCTAGGGAAATCATCATCATGAGAACTATTAATGGCATTAGATGCGGGAATTCTGGGATTACCTGCATTAGAGGCATATTGTCCTTTGCGTTTGCGCTTCCAATTATATTGTATGGTATATCTCCATATCCATCATTATTATTGTCTGTGCCTTTGTAGTCGCTCCAATAGTT
>CAYPJR010000053.1:0-10545 GCA_964411115.1 uncultured Candidatus Bathyarchaeia archaeon
TTATGCCTCGGAGCCGTATATGCCTTCAGCATACTTATCTCGCCATTTGAGACAGAGTTTGGCTGGAAGAGAACCGAAACAACGCCAGCTTTCACAATTGCATTGCTAACATTCGCTTTATCCATGATCCCGGCTGGAAAACTCCAGGATGAAAAAGGACCTCGGATAACTGTAAGTATAGGCGGTTTTCTACTTAGCCTAGGAATGATCCTTTCAAGCTACACAAACTCCTTATTATGGCTGTATGTAAATTACGGTTTGCTTGTAGGGCTCGGCATAGGCTTCGCATATGGAGCTCCAATAGCGACATGTAATAAGTGGTTTCCGGACAAGAGGGGCTTAGCCACCGGGCTTGTCGTATTTGGTTTCGGAGGCGGAGCTATAATCTTCGCGCCTCTCTGGTCGTTTCTAATAGACACCTACGGTTGGAGACAAACCTTCATTTTAACGGGCATAATTTTTATAGCGTTAACTCTTTCATCAGCCCAGATCTTAAGGAACCCTCCGGCTGACTATAAGCCTAAAGGGCGAACCCGCATCGCCGCTGTGAGCAGTGCGGCGAAAGCTAACTTTAAACCCGCAGAAATGTTTAGAACCAAACAGTTTCCCCTATTATGGCTTAGCTACTGGTTCGGAACAGCGACGGGTTTAATGACGATTGGACAGGCTAAGCAGGTTGCCATGGAATTAGCGGGCATGATTGATTCTCAAGCATCCATGATTGTGTCAGCGTTAGGGGGCTCCAACGCTTTAGGAAGGATCTTTTGGGGTTCGCTTGGAGACAAAATTGGGAGGGAGAAAACCCTAACGATAAATTTTCTAGCATGTTTAACAGCGCTGTTAATAATTTCATGCCTATTCTTCATCCAGCCGCTTTTCGTAATCAGCATAATGATGATAGGCTTATGTTTCGGAGGCTTTCTAGCATTATATCCGGCCATAACGTCAGATTATTACGGAAGCAAAAATCTTGGAGTAAACTATGGGATCATGTTCACTGCATACGGTGCGGGCAGCATCCTAGGACCCATTATGGCAAGCTACTCAAGAGACTTTTACGGTTCATACCTGCCAGCTTTTCATGTTTCAGCAATGCTCGCAGCTCTCGCAACGCTCCTAACATTTCCGCTTATTCCACGTAGCAACATAAAAAATGCCAGCTAAATAGCCTAGTGGACGGTTTAATCCAGCCTCCAATTTTGTTCATCAAAAATTGGGCATTAAAGTCTCCACTATGATTAAATATCACCATTTCAAGATTTATGATGGAGAGCAACTTTGAACAGAACATATCTAAGAATATTCTTTCAGCCAAGCCTCAGAAATCCCATCTTCGTCGTTGGACTGCCATCTGTAGGAAACGTCGGTGTTGCAACAGTAAACCTATTAGCCGAGCATTCTCAAGCTAAATTATTTGCTGAGCTTTATACGCCCGCCTTGCCGGATTACACAATTGTGGATGAAGATGGATTATGCAGTTTGCTAAGATATCGGATTTTAATATCAACATTAGAAGCCAATCTGGCAATGCTCATAGGCGACATGCAGCCGCCCGTTGAGGATCTACCATCCTATTATGAAATATGCGGGGACATATTAGATGTTGCGGATAAATTTAACTGCGACTTTATTATAACATTAGATGGTTTGCCGGCGATTTACACCCAAAGGGAGATATATGTCGCAGGAACTTCAGGCAAAATCGCTTCAGAATACGCTTCATTAGGCGCGAAACTATATTCCGGCGGGAGGATTATAGGATTATCCGGGTTGCTCCTGGGGCTGGCGAAATTACGTGGGATAGATGGCATATGCCTCCTAAGTCCAGTCGCAGATTTGGTATCAGATCCGGAAGCAGCATTAAACATGTATAAGTTTTTGAGGAAAGCTTTGAAGTTTACATCTGAAAAGATGCTTCATAAATGAGCTTTCCAGCTATTCTATATTTCTATGCAGCTCCGCCTCTCTAATTTTCTGTATTTTCTCCCGGATTATCTTATTTGCAATATTCGGGTCTGCTTTACCCTTTGTAATCCTCATCAATTGACCTATAAGGTAATGTATAGCCTTATCGTCCATAAGAGCATCCTTAACGGCCTTCTGATTCTCAGCGAAAACTTTATCCGCAAGCTCATTAAGCAGATTCTCATCTATTATTTTGATTAAACCCTTCTCCATGACTATTTCCTCAGGATCCCTCCCTGAAACAATTATTTCTGGAAGTATCTTTTTAGCTATCTTCCCGCTTATTAAGCCCTCCTCAATCAGGCGTATCATATCCACAAGTTTCTTCGGGGTTATTTTCGACTCGTAAAGCTCAATGTTATTTTCATAGAGGTAACGAAGCAGGTCGCTCATCATCCAATTGCTTATCTCCTTAGGTTTATCATATAGCTTTACGCATTCCTCAAAGAAATCCGCTAAATATTTGGAGCTCACAAGAACTTCAGCATCATATTTCGGCAGCCCATACATTTCCATGAATCGTTCAACCCTCTTTTCAGGGAGCTCAGGCATTTCAGCCCTTACTTCTTCAATGAAACTTCTGCTGATCAAGATTGGTGTAAGATCCATCTCTGGAAAATACCGGTAGTCCTGCTCCTCCTCTTTAGTTCTAAGCGAAACCGTGATTCTTCTAATCTCATCCCAATGCCTAGTCTCACGTTTAACGGTGATCCCCTTTTCAATGAGTCCCCTCTGCCTAATAATTTCGAAACTTAAGGCTCTCTCAACCTCCTTAAAAGATGTGATGTTTTTAATTTCAACCCTTGTTCCGCCAGCCAACGATATATTGGCATCGCAGCGCATCGAACCCTCTAGGCTTCCATCAAATATCCCCAGATGCTCAAGTATGTTCCTAAGCTTCTGAAGGAATATCCTGGCTTCCCTTGGGGATTTTAAATCCGGTTCGGTGACGATCTCCAGAAGAGCTATTCCGGAACGGTTGTAATCAACAAGCGTGTAGGGGGATTGGTCGATTGGCCCTACATGTATGAGTCTCCCAGGATCCTCCTCAAGATGAACCCTGCTTATCCGAATCTTTCTCCGGCGGCCCTGATCTTCAATGTACAGGTATCCATTAACGGCTAATGGAACCCCGCCAGCTCTATCATACTGGGTTATCTGAAAATTTTTAGGCAAATCGGGATAATAGTAGTTTTTTCTGAAGAACATCATTTTCTCCGAAATCTGACAGTTTAGGGCAAGCGCCGCCATAATTGCATGTTTAACAGCCTTCTTATTTAATACGGGAAGCGAGCCCGGAAGCCCTAAACAAACTGGACATACAAGCGTATTAGGCTCCTTACCTCTGTAGTCTGAGGGGCAGCTGCAGAAAAGCTTAGTCTTCAAACTTGTTAACTGCACATGAACCTCAAGTCCTATTTTAACGTTTTCCTCAACATTTTCCATATTGAGATACCGCTGCAGGACGAAACTAAATATTTCAGTAGATAAGCAAATATATAAAGTCATTTCCCATTTTCACAATGGAAAAGAACCGTGGATCCTATGATAGCATCTATGAGGGCGCCTAAAATGATCATCAACGTGAATATTGAGTTTTTAGCTAAGGATTCCGGGAAGGCTGCTGAAAGGGGGGATCTAATAATTGTTATAGATGCTTTAAGATGCTGCTCAAGCATTGTAACGGCCCTAGCGAATGGCGCCGAGGCGATAATACCCGTAAAAACATTGAGGGAAGCCTATGAAATTCACGCTAGAAACCCAAACTATCTCCTGGCAGGTGAAAGGGGCGGGCTGAAACCTAAAGGGTTTAATCTTGGAAATTCACCTCTCGAATATACCCGCGAAAGAGTCCATGGTAAAACAATAGTGCTAACAACTACGAGTGGAACAGCAGCCATAACGCGTTCGAGAAAATCCAGATGGATTATAATCGGCTCATTTCTAAATGCAAAGTATGCTGCTGAAAAGGCGTTCGCAATATCTAGAGCAGAAAATGTAAACATTTCAATTGTACAGTCAGGAACTAAGGGAAAATTCTCCCTAGAAGATTTTATCTGCGCTGGAGCAATAATTGCCAGGCTGCCTCAAAGCGCAATTAAACTGTCGGATGCGGCTCTAGCATCCTTACTGGCGTTTAAGCATGTAGAAAACGATTTATATGCAGCTATCATAAGAAGTGAGCATTCGAGAAAACTTATGGAGCTAGGTTTCACGGATGACATAAAATTCTCATGCCAGATGGATCTATTTCATGTGGCACCAATTTATAGGGATGGAAAAATCATAAAGGGGGGATCGGTTGCTCCGGAAGTTTAAAGTTGCGCCGACATCTAAAACCTAAATTATGGACTTAAGCATTGGACCCTTCTGGTAGCTGTTGGTTTCTTTTAATTTTTCGATGGCAGCGTTATAGGTGGCCATTGTCATTAATATGTATATATCGGTTCCACAAGCCTTCTTGTCACCTGCTCTAACAGCTTCCCTGTTCGCTTCATAGTGATCCGCGAAAGCGTTTGCTCCAGCCACAAGATAATTCGTGTTTATGTTGTCTTTGCCAACAAGTCCCCATGCAACCCTTGCTGCGCCTGTCCCGCCGTGCTGAGCGAAGGGTATGTATTCCCCAACCTCAAGCAGCAGGGTTCTCTGAACAACCTCAAGCTTCTCCATGTCAGGTTCATGTTTCTCCCCCTTTTTCGCCGCGTGAACCATGCCGATTGGATAGGAGATTCCTTCCGCGCCAGTGTATTTAATGAAGAGAGCAACCTGCTTTGCGAAGTTCTCAAGATCCTTACCCCTCAATTTCACGTATTCTACTTCTTCACCGCTCTGTCCAGTTGCCCCCAGCTCGGCTTCAAGCATCACATCTCTATTTCCTAAATCCTTTCTTATTGCATCGCATATGTCCTTTGTAACGGCAAACACTAATACCGGCGGAAGCCTCTCGGTGTCAATCATGCCCCAAGCCGGCTTAACCGCTGCAACAACGTTCAGAAAGTCCCGCTTAAACTCTTGATATTCAGGGCTTGAGAGGAAATTCACGTAGGCATTTAAAGTTTTATCATCCAGCTCTATCTTTCCAAACGCTGGCTCCATAAAATCAATCGCGTCCTTTATTTTAACGGCAGCCAACTCGCTTTCTAAACTTTTTTTAACAGGGGCTTTTGAGAGGACATCGAAATTAAACTTCGGCACGTTAAAATGGTCTAGAGAGACGGCAACGTATTTTGCGCCATACTGGTTTATCAGATGCTCAAGAACCTCAACTGTTAATTTAGCCCCGTCAACAGCTGGAGGCGGATAGTTTTGACGAATAACCCCAGCTGGAGGCTTGAAATGCGTGGCTTTCCCACCGGCGAGATTCATTGAGTTATAGCTTATCTGTATTATCATCGGCGACTGATCTCCCTGAGCTGCCGCCATGACGAATGCCCTCCCCTGAAGATCCACTGGGGGATTTATGTTTGAAGCTAAAATTGTAACCCTTTCATCTTCAGGCTTTAATGTCCCATCCTTCTCGAAGGGGCAGAAGATTTCAAAGCATTTTTTAAGTTGTCTTCCAGTTAGGAGATGCGGCATACTTATCAACCTCCAAAAAATAATGATGATTGAGACTTTTAAACTATTTGCTAAATCTTCGATATGTAAGCCTCGGTCTTTCCCTCATCAGTCACCAATCTAAGTTTACATTCAGCTGTTAACACGTAGATTTTGCCGTCCTCCTCCCTAGTTTGAACATCGGATGATATTATCGGCATCGATTGAACGGTTATCGTCGTCACATTTGGGCTCTTCCACGTTATCTCATAGCCGCCTGGCTTCCTCACTATTGTAAAGCCTCCGAAGATCTCATACACATTTTCGCTGGATTTCGACTCCTTCTTTCTTCCAAACAGCTTCATTCCACATCACTTTTGAAGGAAATATTAAAAATGCTGGAGCTAATTAAATTTATTCCTTTTTGTTTTTAGCAGTTAAATAATATATGAATGCTCAACTTTCTCAAAATCCTTAACGATCTCCAGCCTATGATCCAAGTTTTCTTCAAAGGGCTTCATTGGAATATTTATCGATGGCGGATTAACAGCCATTCTAACCGCCGGATGCTCCTCACCGAAAGCATTCAGGCTCACCTCATAGACAAGTCTTCTAACCTCTCCCTCATCTAAAAATCCTAGCGAATGGATATATTCATGGAGTAGAAGCGAGAAAATTAGTGAGTTAAACTCCGTCCTAGACATTAATGTCTTGGACATAATGTTTAATAGCAGCCTGTTTAGAACTATGCCGTTTGAGCCGATCTGATGGTATGCGCCTATATGCGGAGGCAAATCCTCGAGATATAACAGTAAGCCAGATCTACGTAACCCCAGAACCTCCTTAACAGCCTTCTTTACGATCTCGAAGATCTCCCCATAGCTTTTGCAGCTTTCAAGTCTCTCCTGGAAGTATAATTTATCCACATTTATTCCCATAAATATTTGTTATAACCTTGTTATATAATCTTTTCCCAAAAACCTAAAATATCTAAATACGCTGAAACTCCAGGCTCAACGCGACTAGCAGCCATTATTCCCCAGACTTTGCCAGCGCCCATAGATGGATGCTTCCTATAAAGTGGGAGATTTGAATATTCAGCCATGCTCAATCGTTTGTTTGCTCAGATCCATCGCCGATTCGCTGGGTGAAATAGGCTTTAGCCTAACGCTGAAGCGAACATGTTCGGGTTTAACTAGGTATTGAGGCAACGTGTCAGGCCCGCAGCTTCCTCCCCCCAAGCCTGACTGCCTATAGTCAAGATTTAATGTTATGTCCTCCCGCCTCTTAAGCTCATGCGTATGCTTCGCCTTCTCAAAGTCCTCAATCGCGTAGTGGTGAGCGCTGAACTCCATCAATGGCATCCCAACGGCGAGAAGCCCGATTCCAAGGTTGTTGGTAAGTGAAACCCAGCGGACATCGGTTTTATTTCCATTTTCCTGGGGTTTAATGTAGGGCACATATTGTTCATCAACGGTTCCGCTGTAAACTCCAATCTGCGCCCCCTCCTTCCTATCCCAATAGTTTTCATGCGGTCCGCGGCCGAACCATGCGATATTCTCGAATCCCCCTGGAAGAGTTAGCTGAAGACCGATCCTCGGTAATGATGATGGAAGCCCAGATGCTGGGTCAACATCCACCTCGACCATTATGTCTCCGCTTCCATAAATTTTATAGAGGTAATTGCATTTGAACCGTTCAATTTCCTCCGGCGTGCAGAGCGATGTGCTTACAGATACGTGGACTAATTGATCCGAAATCTTTTCAGATTTAACTTCTCTAACTGTGTGCTTTAAGCGGTTAAGCCCAGCGTTACGCCACATGGGAGCTAATCTTGGAGCATCGTTATCTGTCGGCGCACGCCAAACGTTCAGTAAAGGTCCCTTCTTTATAATGTTAAGGCCCTCGTAGATGAGCGAAGTGAGACATCCATCCCTCTTGTCGAAGGTTAGACTGAAATTCTTTCCCGAAACCTTTATTTCATCATCCGATTCCTCAAGCTTAAGAGGGGGCATACTGCTAACTTTAACCGCTGGTCCCGGAGGAACTTCGAGGGGAATCTTAAATTGGGTCCAGCCGATCTCGTAGCCCCTCTCAGCCCACGGGGTGTCCCTTGAAAGTTTATATCGGATCGTCAGCCAATATTCAGCTCCGGGCTTAAACGGCTCTGGAACCTTAAACGGCACGGTTACAATCTCGCTTTCATGGGGCGGGATGAAGAGTTTAGGTAGCGTTCCCTGCTGAATCACTTTTCCATCTTCAGTTAACTCCCATGATATGTCGATGATGCTCAGGTCGGTGAAGTCGTACCTATTTAAGATCCGTATTATTCCATTAGAGACATCAACCGCCTCAGCCTCAACGGGCTGCTGAATCTTCTTGCATTCCCACATGGCTGGGTGGGGCTTACGGTCAGGCCAAACTAGGCCATTTATGCAGAAGTTTCCATCGTTCGGCTTATCGCCGAAGTCTCCGCCGTAAGCCCACCATTCTTGCCCATCCTCCGTTACACGCTTTAATCCTTGATCAACCCAGTCCCATATGAAGCCTCCGCATATGCGTTTATATTTGCGGATTATCTCCCAGTACTCCTTTAGGTTACCTGTGCTGTTGCCCATTGAGTGGGCGTACTCGCACATTATTATAGGTCTGTCTTCTTCAGGGTCCTCCGCCAGCTGAATTAACCTTTCAAGGGATGGATACATAATGCTTATTATATCAACGCTCCTGGAGATTTTCCTTTCACGGGTATGTATTGTTCCCTCATAATGCACAGGCCTCGTCGGGTCATAACCGTGAACCCAGCCGGATAATGCATCATGGTTAGGTCCATATCCAGATTCGTTTCCAAGAGACCATATTATGACGCATGGGTGATTCTTGTCCCTCTCAACCATCCGGACAAATCGCTCCATAAATGCGTGAAGCCACTCCGGATCATGAGCCGGCTCCACATATCTGGGAAACCTCTTTGATATTTCCTCCATGATCTCTTCCCATGATCTCTTTTTCATCTCTTCCCGAAACTCTTGGATGAGATCTTCCCATGATTTGCCCATTTGGAAGATGGTCCTTAAAAAGCCGACGAGCCCATGGCATTCAATATTGGCTTCATCAATCACGTAAATCCCATACTTATCACATAGATCATACCAAGCGGGATGATTTGGATAATGGGAGGTGCGCACAGCGTTAAAGTTGAAGCGTTTCATGAGAATTATGTCTTTCTCCATCGATTCTACTGTAACTGCATGTCCCCTTACATCATCATGCTCATGCCTATTAACCCCCTTAAGATAGACCGGTACGCCATTTATTAATATGCGTCCACCTTTAATCTCAACCTGGCGGAAGCCGACATAGCAGCTTTCAACCTCAACTATTTCACCAACATCATTTTTCAGCGTAAAAAGCAACTTGTACAGATAAGGGTCTTCAGCCGACCATTTCCTAGGTCCTGAAACTTTCTTCTCAACTTCAAGTATGACTTCGCTTTTAGGGCTTACCCCGCCAAAATGTCTAATTATGGGTTCGTTAAATACTGGAAGCCCCTCTTGATCGAATAGCTTAATTTCTAAAATATGCGATTTAGATGTTTCGTTCGAGTAGTTTCTGACATTAACCCTCACTTTTAGGGTTGCATCCCGATAATTTTCATCGAAAATTGTTCTCACAAAGAAGTCACGTATGTGAATGTTAGGTGCGCAGTATAGGTAAACATCCCGGTATATTCCGCTTAAACGGAACATGTCCTGGTCTTCCAGGTAGCTTCCATCGCTCCAACGTAGAACCTTAACCGCCAGCACATTTTCCCCAGTCTTAACGTAGCGTGTAATGTTGAATTCCGCAGGTAATCGACTGTCCTCGCTGTATCCGACGATCTGTCCATTAACCCAAACATAGAATGCTGAATCTACGCCGTCAAAGACTAGAAATATTTGTTTACCGAACCAATCATCTGGGATAGTGAATGTCCTGCGATACAGTCCGGTTGGATTCCAATCATGCGGAACACGCGGCGGATCGGCGCGGAATGGATATCTAACATTAACGTAGATCGGCTTATCGTATCCGTGCATCTGCCAATTGCTCGGAACCGGTATAGCATCCCAGCTTTCCGCATTATAGTCAGGCGCATAGAAGCCTTCAGGCACAAGATATGGATTTTCACATAACTTAAATTTCCATTCGCCATTAAGCGTCAGGAACCAGGGAGACTTTTCTCTTACACATTCAAGCGCCATCCCCTCATCCGGATAAGGCATAAGGGTTGCATGGGCCGGCTCCTTATTTCTCTCAGTAACCCTTGGGTTTTCCCATTCAGGAATCGTCTCCATAAATCCTTCGCTCTCCAATAATTATAAATTTTTGAGACAATTTTGGATATAAGAATTTATTTTTCTAATAAGTTTCAACAGATCCGGCAGGTAATAGACGAAATACTAAAAAAGGGTAAGGTGAAAATGTTATCTGAAAGCATGCTTTAAGCTATTTCCTTCTAAGGTAAATATCCGCCATCGTTGATTTCGCGTATTCAGCGGTCTCATGTATTGGAACGAAGCTCCATTTCATTTCAGGCATATAAAAGTTTGCAATGTTCGTAAGTTTCTCCGGATCATCAGTCTCAAATATTGAGAAACCCTTACTCTCGCCGAAAAATCGGAATGGCCCAAAGATTAATTTTGCAAAATCCTCATTCTCCTTCTCCCTTTCCGCCGTCATCTGCTTAAACTTCTCAATAACCTTCGTGATGCTGCCTGGAGCGTACTCCCAAAACCCTATATATTTCATTTATCATATCACCTCCTATTTGCTATTCTCGAGTGCTGGAGCTAAATACCACTAACAAGTAAAGAAAGCCGTTTTAATACTTCTTCCACAGGTTAGTAGCCAGTAAAGCCCATCATTAAATTGGAAAACTTCCTAATAAGGCTTGCTTTCATTAGAGATTTGATTTTACAGGGCTAGTTAACGTGTAATATGGTTGGAGATGCTGGATAGAAATAGGAATTTAATCTCTACGGAGCGGTTTTAATAAAAAAT
>CAYPJR010000054.1:0-10001 GCA_964411115.1 uncultured Candidatus Bathyarchaeia archaeon
TTTATGCTAATTCTCTCTCTTAGCCTCACATTATTCGCGTTTTATTATGCGGCTCCTTACAGTTTTCAGATGGGTATAATCCTACTATTTTTGTCGGGCTTAACGCTTTATGGTCCGCATACACTGATGGTTACTGTTATACCTATGGAGCATAAGGATACCTATGGAGCAGCAAGCGTGGCGGGATTTATTGACGGCGTAGGGTACATCGGTTTAACGTTCGCTGATCCATTTATTGGATGGATAGTTGATGTTCAAGGTTGGAATGGAGCTGTAATCTTTTGGATTATCAGTTCGTTAACTGCAGCTCTTCTCGTAGGAGGGATAAACTGGAGCAATATGAAAAGGAAAGACTGAGCGTTAAACTTTGGCAAATTTCTTGATTCCGCCTATTCCCAGCGAATTTGTCTTAACAACGTTCAATTTTTGCTTTGCAGCTTAGGCATTCAAAGTCTCCTCATTTTATGGATTAAAGGGTTATTAATAATGGGCTTATTTAGCGCGGCATGCTGGTTTTACCAAGCGTACATTATAAAATAAAAGAGATATAATAAGATGCAAAGATGGTTTATTTTATTTCTCAATATTATGCTGCTAAAAGAATCTCTGATTAAAAGTTATTGAATCTCTTGGAGAGCCCTCAGCCTTTTAACGATGTTCGGATGTGTTGAGAAAAGCTCGGTTATCTGCTCTATTAAAGTGACTTTGCGTCTCAAATATTCGGCAACAAGTTCACTGTCGCTTCTTATCATGCCAGTTCTAGAAAGCATTAGAGAGTCTTTTTCAGCGCTGTCAGGATCTGATATGAAGAGAGCTTTGAAGGAGCTTAGTCCACCCATATTGCTGTATCTTCTGCTTATCCTAGTGGTTGAGTGGACTATTTTAACTAATCCTTCTGAAAGTTTTCTTGCGCCGTCATCTACAACCGTTGCGCTGTGTCTATCAGCGTAGTATTCCCTTAGCCTACTTAGGTAAAGCGTGAACAGTGTTAATATCCAATAAAAGGCTATGCTTGCAATTCCTATGAGCGCCATTAGGCCGCCGTTTCTGCGCTCATCCCTTCTAGTATACATTGAAGACCACATTAATGAGTACCCGACATAATAGAATATTGCCGGTAAAAGAGAGACAAACATCATTGTTTGAACATCGCGATGCTTCAGATGCCCAATCTCATGTCCAATTACAGCTTCAATTTCTTCCATATCAAGCGTGTTCAGTAAGCCTGTTGTAACAGCAACCCTGTTACCAGTTAAGGGTGAACCGTATGCGAATGCATTAGGTATTGGAATATTGGCTATCTTTATTTGTGGAGGCTTTATGCCGCTTGCCGCACTTAGTCTCTCCACAATATTATATAATTCCGGCTCCTCAGCTCTTGAAACATTTCTCACACGGTACATTGCTTCAATAATGTATGGCGCAATAAGCCACTGTAGAAGATTAAATGAGAAGACGAAGACGCCTAAGGTTACGATGTCAAAGGCATCGATCAACGCCAATATTACTGTGAAGAATAGAGTGGACAACCCTATTATGGCGGCTAGGGTTGCAAGCATTGTAAACTTCAGTTTCAAGGTACTCATCGATTATCACCCAAGAGGAAGAGAAAGATTAACCTAGATATATACTTTGTTCCGAATCTCTCTCAAAATTAATCATTTGCATAAAGTGCTTCTTTCTCCAGACTTAAGCTTAGGGAATCAAGACTCTCCTTAATTTTTTTGGAAACTATTTCTCTAAGCCTCTCTGAAACGTAGCCCTCCTGCATTTTTAAATTAAACTTTTCTAGATCTATTTGCTGGATTTTCCCATCAGGCCACATGCAAATATCAACTTCTAGGTCAACGTAGCGTATTCTATTCGGGTAAATCTCCAAGGGCGTATTTATGTTAACATATGTGCCCTTATAAACTCCATTTTTCGAGAAATAGGATGTTTTAAAGCTCCATTCGCCTATCTTCATGTTTGTAATAGCGTAATCCCCAGGTTCTTTGCGAACCTTAAGTCCATCATATATCCCGGCTGCGGAGAAAACTCTTAAGAGCTTTATTCGTTGTTCCTGCTCGTTAAATGCTATTATACGCGCCTCACCGAGATGAAAAACCCTCCCATCAATCTTCACATGCTCCATATCTATTCTAGAGCCCTCATGAGGATACTCGCGCTGAATAGTCTCTTTAAATAAGGCTTCAACATCCCTTAATGATCCGCCCCTTTCCAGAAGTTTCTCAGCCATTTCAAGCATGTAGGCTATTCTGCCGCCGCAGGCCTTATAATAATGATGCCCACATATGGTTGGCACCGTAATGCTTCTAATCTCGTCAAGTTTCCTTTTTGAGCAGAAGGGGAACTCAACGTCAATATGGGTTTTCCTCTGAGGATCTGAAGTCTCGGCTTCCTTTAGGGTTTCACTTATGACGGCCGCTAGATTCGCATCCGAGTGCCCTTCCGTGATTGGAGAGGCTAATGTTGAAATTCTACGCCTAATAATGACATCATCAAATGTGCTAAATAATATTGATGCAAATTTCTCAACTGAAGCAGGATTGCCGATTACATTAACGCCCTGCTTATCGAAGCGATCGTTTATTTCAAGATCTATCTGATAATTATCCTCAGGCATGCTGGGCAAGTTGAATCTTTCTTTTATTGCAGCTGATGGCTGGACTATTTTGAAGCCGTTGTCTAACAGTAGGCGTGTCAGCGCCGTTGAATATATGCCTCTAACTTTAGCCTTAAACATGCATGCACCAGCCTATCTTTTTATAACCCTATAAAGTCCATCAATTTTTTCGATGTGAAAGTCCACATTCAATATTTCACTTGCAAGCCATATGTTTGATTCCAGATGATCCGAGATTACACGCGTCAGATATGCGGATTCGCCTTTTGCCAGAGCCATATATGGAATAAGCATATCAGCCATATGCACATCAACCGTTGCTTTAGCATCAATCTCATCGATAAGATGCTTAACAGCTTCTTGAGCCACGGCCTCGCTGGTTTTGCCCAGTTCACCTATAGAGTCGCTTCCTAAAAGGACGCCTGTATCAGTCTCAGCCCATAAAACCAGCGAGCTGCCCTTCTGCATTGGGTTTGAGAAATCGTTTACAATATGAATTTCGGGATTAAAGCCCCTCGCTTGAAGAAGCCTTGCTGCTTCCTTAGCCTGTCTCTCTGCAACCCTTCTATCGGCTAGAAATGTGCATACTGAAACTCCCCCAACAGTTTTCACCCCGCCAAACTCCTCAAGTTTCACTGGTAGAAGAACCCTGCATGGTTTAACCTTTAATATTACTTCCCCCATCCCCTTTGGGTAATAACCGTATTTTCTAACCTCAATCTGAGCCATTAAGCCCATGCGTCCAAGAATCTTGAGAAAAACGTTTATTAGATAATTTATCGTTGGCGAATGCCTAACATCGGTTCCACCCTTAGAAATTTTAAGCGTAACGGGTTTCTCAGCGAAGGCGCATATTGGCAAAACCGTCATTATTAACATTGGTATGCTTCCAGCTGTTCCTATTTCAGCAGATATTTCCCCACCCTCTATTTTCCCAGGTTCAAACCATATTTCCTGCGACCCGACATAAGCCCCTTTCACATTTGCGTTGCAAATCTTTGCCGCCGTCAAAACGGATTCTAGATGCTGCGGTCTTAAGCCCGGTTCACTGCGCTTCTTACGTATATTATAGATGTGAAGCGGTTCACCGATTATGCTGGCTAAGGCAATTGACAGCCTAAGTATGGTTCCGCTTCCGCTTTTCTGACTTCCATCTATCTCAAGCATCATTGCTTCCTCTCTAAGCAGCGACGCTAAATAAGGATATGGCAAGGAAGAAAATAAGTTTACTTTTAAAATTAAAGTTTCGCCTGTTAAGCGCATTATGATGAAAACATAAAGTCTTTTCGGCGTCACGTAGAAAAGCCTGTTCTTCCCATAATCCCCTCAGATTCTTCAAGCGGCAATCCGATTAAACGTACTAAGCGTAGATTCAAGTTTAAAAGAAAGATTAGTGAAGAAGGGATTCAAACAGGTCGATTGTTAAATGGCAGTTCAACCTTTAAACTTGCTGCTTCAGCGTTAAACGCTGAAGCCACTAAAGTCAACTCTTTTGCCTCAATGCTTTTTATTTTAATCTCTATATTTTTCGCCTCACCTGGTAGTAGATCAAAGTAGTTGTCGCTGGCAGTAGCAACATAATCTTCTTTCACGTCGACATTTACAAGTCTCGCATACCCCTCGGATCCGACATTAATAGTTAATGTAAGTTCATCCCCCTCCTTTCTAATTTCAGAGGCTTTTAGGCTGAGGAGAGCCTTTGGAAATCGAAGTTCCCTATGCCTATTTAGTAGCAGAACATTTCTATGCTTTTTATCATCGGCTTCAATGTCAAATACCACTAGGAATTTGGAGACGTCTGTTATATTAAGGTCAGCCAGCGTATGCTTGATCACTAGGGATGATGAATTAGCGGGGACAACATGTTCGCTAATTAAAGTTTTTGATGATTCCGCATCTGCCAAATTGATAATGGTTATCTTAAGCCTACATTTAATATTGCTAAGTGTATCATTCACTATCCATGTTTCAATAGTCTCATTCTTATGGAGTGGGGATACAATAACTGGTTCAAATGCTCTTTTAGCAAAATAGAAGCCCATTTTAGGCATTCCATAATAATCAACGGTTTCCCAGCACATGTTGGGCCAAGGTGCATTAAAACTCCAATATAATACGCCGCCGCACTTGAATTTTCTCCGCCTGCAATGCTCTATAGCGGTTTTAAGGGCTTCAGATTGAACAAGCATTGAAAGAAAAATATAATCATGGAGATTCCTAGGTTCACCGTAATCCTTCATGTAAGGTAAAACTCTTTCAGGCACATGATAATGGTACAGCCAATTTTCGTTTATTGGCCATAGATTGCTGGGCGGGAGGAATTTCAGCATGGTTTTAATGTGGGGCGCTGCCTGCATTCCAAACTCGCTTAGAAATCTGGCTTCATCCTTCAAGTAATCACTTATTGGGGCCATTCCATGGTAGACTTCCCAATTATGGCGATCCCCCTCCATCATATCATTAGGGTTCTCCCCACCCCAAGGGCTTGAGGGCCAGTATGGCCTTGAAGGATCCGTTTTTAACACGATGGTTGGCAGAACTTCAAAATCTATTTTAGGCCTTGTGAGTCCATAGCCGCTTGCGAAATCGAATATTTCATTCTCATTATTGCCGCACCAAAGAACTATTGATGGATGATTTCTCAACCTGCGTATTGTTGCTTCAGCCTCCTTTCTAACGAGGTTTAGGAAATCCTCATCGTCCGGATAATGCCCGCATGCAAAATTAAAATCATGCCACAGCATTATGCCAAGCTCATCGCATATGTCATAGAATTCATCGTATTCTACAAGGCCTCCTCCCCAAACCCTAAGCATATTATGGTTTCCCTCAGCTGCTAGACGCAGTAAGCTTTCATACCGGCTCCTATTTAGCCTAGATATTAATAGATCAGCCGGTATCCAATTGGCTCCCTTGCAGAAGACTTTAACGCCGTTAATTTTAAAATAGAAGACTTTGCCATTTTCAGATTTGCTGGATTCGGTGACAAGCTCAACGGTTCTTATTCCAAAACGCGTATTACATTCATCTTCAACTTTGCGTTCAACTATAAGTTCTACATGAAGATTGTAAAGACTGGGTTTTCCATATCCTAAAGGCCACCAAAGCTTGGGCTTCTCAACATTCACAACAAAGTTGTAGACGGCATGTTCTTCCATAAGGGTTAATGGAGCTTCAACATTGAACCTTGAGTCCTCGCATTCGCCAGCTATTTTAAGCACAGCGTTAGCGTTAGATCTTGAATCGATCTCCACGGTGATCTCTATTTGGGCTTCTCCTTCACCTATGCTTAAGGTCTTCACATATACATCGCTGATTGCAGCCGCATCGTAAGCGATTAGTTTAACGTTTCTCCATATGCCAGCCGTTAAGAGTTTAACAGCCCAGTCCCATCCATATTGATACTGCGCCTTCCTAGCGTATAGGCGGGCGTAGCTCCCATTCCATAGTAGGTTTCTTTCGCTAAAGTCTCCAGCGCGTCTCAGCGTCTCATACCATGGTGCGCCTAATCTCACGGCTAAAATATTATGGTCTCCATACCTGAGTCTCCCTGAAACATCTATTGAGACGGGGATAAACATGTCTTCACTGTCGGCTATTCGTTTTCCATTAAGCCACACCGTTGCGAAAGTATCTAGTCCCTCAAAGACCAGGATTACCCTTTTACCCCTAAGGTCCTCTGGAACATAAAATCTAGACCGATACCACCAGTCAACTCTCTCAACCCATTCCCTCTTATCGCAGTTTTTTCCATAAAAGGGATCTTCTATTAATCCATGGTTGAGCAGTGTTTCATGAACCTCCCCGGGAACTTTTGCGTCAAGCCACCATGAATCGTCATAGTCATCCCTAAATTGTCCCACGCTGACGCCGAAATCAAAGTATTGCAGCTTCCAAACACCGTCTAGGCTAATAATTCTCTTCAAGGAGCATTCCACCGAACGCTGATGAGCATTCAGATATTTAATTAAATAGCGCTAAAATATAAAACGGTATTTGCGGAAAATATCATGATTTCAGTTAGATCAGCGGGTCCGTAGATGTCTCGCGGAAAAAATGCGTCGCTAAATTTCCTGCTCGCTCTCTCATTCCTAATGCAGATGCTCTCGGGGGTTGTTAGCATGGCGGTGCCCATATATGCCGCCGAGATGAACGCTTCGCCCTTCCTTATAGGAGTCATAGGATCCGTCGGCGGGTTAATCTACTCTTTCACTCCCTTTATCTCTGGAACGCTTACAGATAGGTTTGGGAGGAAGACATTCATCTCCACATCTATATTTCTCTATGGGTCGTCATGTATGCTCTATGCCCTGGCTGGAAACCCCTACGTGCTTATGCCGATAAAAGCCCTAGAATGGTTTTCAATAGCCGCATTTTGGCCATCAATTGAGGCGCTGCTGGCCGACATTAGTGGAGATAAAATTGAAGAAAGCCTCAGAAAGTTTAACCTATCATGGATCTCAGGATTAATAATAGGTCCCATGATTGGCGGTTTACTGATTAGCGTTATCGGGGTTAAGGTGCCTTTCCTCGCGTCGTCAGCGGCTTCTCTCGCCCTAGCCATCCTGGCGATCATGGTGCTTAGCGAATCGCCGAGATGTGAGGCGGAAAGAATGCGGGAGGAGCCGAAAATAAGCGAAGGCAGCGTTTCAGCTACTGCGGCAATTACATCAGTAATATTGTTTTCATTCATCGTTGGGGTATTACTGAATCTTTTCCCAGCTCAAGCAAAGAGCCTTGGCATCCCAGCATACGAGATAGGTTTAATAATGCTGATCAACGGCGTGTTTAGGCTAATTGCGTTTCTAGAGGCTTACAGAATCGAAGCTGCGATTGGCGAATCCACCACTTTCCTAATTGGATCCCTAATTCTTGCTTCAGCGTCAGCCTTAGCGTCTTTTAGCTATACAACTCCAATGTTTTTCATATCATTCTCGGCTTTAGGCTTTGGAGCGGGAATACTATACGCTGCTTCAATATCCTTTATCCTCAAAAGGTGGAGCGCTGCGAGAGGTTATGGGGCGGGGCTCTTTGAAAGCCTCATAGGAACCGGATACTTTGCAGGGTCATTGATCGGAGGCTTCATTTCAGAATATGCTCAAAATGCACCTTACATTCTAAGCCTGCTATTAAGCATATTGTCCAGCGTAATTCACGCATCAAACATGAAGAAAAACGATGCGAAATAAAAAGTGATGCATCCTACTGATGATGCTTAAACCTAATTAAATAGCGTTATTTATCTCAGGAGCCTTAGGGTAGGAGCCTAATATTTTAACAAATAGGGCATTGGCTCTCAAACCCTCCAACGCTTCAGCGCATCTAGCCTCGGATCTATGCCCCTCGAAATCCAAGTAAAAATTGTATTCCCATGGCTTCTGTTTAGTCGGCCTTGATTCAATCTTTGTAAGATTTATGCCTCTGGATGCGAATTCCCCTAGGGCTTTGTAAAGCGCCCCGGGAACATGCCTCGTTGAGAAAATTATTGACGTCTTATCGTTCCCAGTTGGGGGGGAATCAAATTTAGACAGTACGAAGAAGCGCGTGTAATTGTTTGGATTATCAGCCACATCTCTGACAAGAATCTCCATATTATAGATTTTCGCAGCCCTTTCGCTCGCGATCGCAGCTGCATCTCTCATAGTTTTCTCCTTAATCATTTTGACGCTTCCAGCAGTATCATATGTAGATATTAACTCGCACTTTAAGCGTTCCAGAAAATTCCTGCATTGCCCCAAAGCCTGGGGATGCGAGAAAATAACTTTTATTGAGTCAAGAGTAACGCCTGGATTCGCTATTAGGCAATGAACTATTTTCAGAACTACTTCGCCGCAGACTTTCAAATCGTATTCTAAAAATAAATCGTAAACCTGAGTTACGCTTCCCTCAATAGAATTCTCTATTGGAACAACGCCGAAATCGACCTCGCCATTTTCGACGCTTCTAAACACGTCTGAGAAGCGCTTACATGGGATTGGTTGAGCACTTTGACCAAAAAACTCGTAGATGGCGCTCTCGCTGTATGCGCCTATCTCCCCCTGAAAGGCAACCTTAACGGGTTTTTTAGGCAGATCGATTCCCTTAATGCTCATGTCAACCTCTCTTTTTATGATTTAAGTTCTATTTTAAAAGATTCATCCAACAAATAAGTTTAACTCTTATATATTAATGATTTGCTGTTTATAGTTTGCTGACTAGATGCAAAAAGGTTAAATCTAGCCAACTATTAGCATAGCCATAAAGTAGAGGTGGTGTCTCTTCAGTTGGCATATAAATATATATCGAAGGCGTGGAGAGATCCGGATGGAAGCTACGTGGAAGGCTTAATGCGTGAAAGAGTTATACTATGGCGTAGGGAGCCCGCTGTGGTTAGAATTGACAAACCGACACGTATTGACAGGGCTAGGAGATTAGGGTATAAGGATAAACCCGGCTACATAGTTGTGCGCGTCAGGGTGAGGAGAGGTGGATTAAGAAAGCCTAGGCCCAGATCGGGGAGAAGACAGAAGCGTATGGGGGTCACAAAATTTAAGCCGGCGAAAAGCTTGAGTCTGATAGCTGAAGAAAGGGCTGCGAGAAAGTTCCCAAACCTTGAGGTTCTCAACTCCTATTGGGTTTGGGAAGATGGCCGCTACAAATGGTTTGAAGTTATAATGGTTGATAGAGCCCTTCTGCCGGAATTAAATCTCGGAAAGGGTAGAGGAAGAGTATTTAGAGGATTGACAATCGCTGGAAGAAGAGTTCGGGGACTACTAGCTAAAAATTAATAGGTATTGTTAAAAAGAAGATCTATAATAGGAAGACAGCCGCGGCTATAACCGTCGTCCAGAGACCGTTCTTATCTCCCTCGGCTGATTGGCATATGTGGGTTGTCTTAAAAATCTTCCCGCTGGCTTTATACACCTTTTTCCTTTCATCCCAGGCAGTTTCTGGATTAAATTCTATTCCCAACGTCATAGCCAGCATGGTTGCGGCGAGGTCTTCGGCGTAATCGCCAGCCTTCTTCGCAGTTTCTCCAAAGGAATGATGCTCAGAGAGATAGCCGTATCCGTCATTATTCTTCGGTAGGGCTAAGCCGATAGCCGCTGATATTAAACGGTTAGGCTCATTGGTTTCATTTCGAGCCATAACAACGTAAGTTATTTGTCCGGGCTTTAGAAGTTTAAGCCCCTCCTCTCTCGAGATTATTTTACAACCGGGCGGAAAAATACTTGATACACATACCAGATTGCATTTTTCGATGCCGGCTTTTCTTAAGGCAAGTTCGAAAGAGGCAAGCCTATCCTTATGTACTCCTACGCCCTTAGTAAAGAACATTTTTGTTGGAATCATGTCCATAAAAATTATGGAACATGATAGTTTTTAAAAATCTTTC
>CAYPJR010000055.1:0-6386 GCA_964411115.1 uncultured Candidatus Bathyarchaeia archaeon
GTTTATGGCACATGCGGCTTCACTGCAACTTTCACTTCACCGCTTCGGTCTATGGTAATTAGACCTATTGGCAGATTAATTGCGCCTAGGGTTCTCTCCAACCTTTTCATTCGGGGGCAGACCTCAGGAACAGCGATGTATGTCGGAATGAAACCATTCTCGACGCAGCAAATCAAGCATTGCCCCACATTTTTATAACATTCTGAAAGCTCCTCGCCGCATTCAACTGAGCAAGGAATTATGCAATACGCCATCCTATACCCTATGCTATAACCGTCCTCTACCTCATACACTTCAATCCGTTTATCTTCAAAGCGGATTATGCTTGTTGGGAACATTGATGTTAACCACTTTGACAAAATCTCATAAGATTCATTTTTAAACATCTTCAACATTCACCCTTTAAATCAGATTCCATTTTAACCTATGGATTTAAACCTACATTAATTTAATTATCGTTTCGCTAATATATAATTTTAGGATTTAATGTGATATTTCGCCTTCAAAGTTAGCGCTATAATTAGTAGGGCTATTAGAGACGTTGCTGCGAATATTACCGCTTGAGAGAGCAAATAAAGGGTGTCTATTTTAAAAATCCATGCAGTCATCTTCAAAATAACACTTGAAGCTATAAAGGCTAGGCATAGTCCAAACGCTATTTTAAAGTTCTTCTCCCCGCCGCATTTTATTGCTGAAATGCCTATCTGTAAACCCATTAGGGAGCCTATGAACATCAAAATCGCTAATGAGAAGTCAACATTTCCCTTAACTGCATGCGATAATGATGCAAACATACAGCTTAAAAATATTTCAAATATGCTTGTTCCAGCAGCGATAGCAGACTTACAACCAATAAGATAAATCAGGGAGGGAACAAGGATAAAGCCTCCGCCGGCCCCTAGGAAGCTTGAGAAGAACCCAACGAATAAGCCGAGAAGAATAAGCATCCAGAAAGACTTTGGCGCAATGTTAGGCTGCGATAAAGTGATCATCGGCGGAATTTTAAGGTCGAAAAGTTTGCTTACAGAGAATCTCTTTTGAGCGGAGAATTTGCGCTGCTCAGGGTTGGAAGCATCATAAATCATGTAGGCCGATGTCAAAGTTAAAATTACAATATAGGCTAAGCTTATTATGGCGTTCAGATGCTGCACATTGATCTTTTCAAAGTGCTCCACTGCCTGCGCCCCAAGTTCCGCTCCAATAATTGAGCCGGAGGCTATAATCAAGCTCAACCTCAAATCTACGTTGCCTAGACGCTTATGTCTTAAAGCGGCGACAGCTGAGGACATGAAGATCTGCGTAACATTTGTTCCAACCGCAATATTGGCTGGAACTCCCAAACTTAAAAGAAAAGGCGTGAGAATGAATCCCCCGCCGAAACCTAGGAAACCGGATAAAACCCCAACAACGAAACCGATCATTATGAGGCATAAAGCTAAATATAATATTAGCATTTTGAATGGCTCACCATTCAAATTTTAAAATAAAAAATTAGGGAGACAAACGTTTTTACCGGATCCTTATCCGCGTAGCCTACCTTCCAGCTTGCTAACCCATTTATTGTACTCTCTAGCGCTTAGCAGGTCGCTTAGCTCCTCCTCTAGAACAGTTGAGTTTCTCGGTTTAATCTCAAGTATCCAGCCTTTCCCATAGGGGTCCTCATTTATCAAGTATGGTTCATTTTTAAGTTCCTCATTAATTTTGACTATTTTTCCGCTTATCGGCGCGTAGATATCAAACATGAACATCCATGTCTCCACAACCCCCACAGGATCCATCTTAACAATCTCCTTACCAACTGGTTCGGTTAATACGTGAGCTATCCCCTTCAAATGTCTCGCCGCATAATCAGAGAGCCCGACGCGTATGTTTCCTTCAGAAGTTATCTGAGCCCATGTGTGTTTAGGTGTGTATAACATTTGCTCCTGAGCCTTCGCCAACACTTCTCTGCGTTTTTCTACGGGGATTCCTTTAGCGCGCATCAGCTCCTCCAGACGCAGCCTTATGGCTTCTGAAACGAATTCCGATATGCTTCTATAACGTCCAGTTTTAACTGCTTTTTCAATCTCCTCTATTAATTCTTGCTTTATACTGACGGTTCTCCATTTTGCCATATATACATCCCTCCATTATTTCTGAGTGATATATAACTTAAGCGAAAAATATATATTTAATGCAAATAGAATATTAATTGGTAAATATTGAATATAGAGGTGGTAAAATGGAAAGTAGAAAACTGCAGAGGGTAGGGCGTTCAACGCTAACGGTTTCTCTTCCAAATAGGTGGGTGAGAGAGAACGGAATTAAACCAGGAGATTCAGTCTTCATAATGATGGAGAAGGATGGAACATTAAAAATAGTGCCCAGCTACGCTATACGCCTAGAAGAGACCGAGGAGGAATACATAGTTAATGCTGATGCTTGCGATGAAAGCGGCATGCTTGAAAGGATAATTGTCGGAAGCTATATGCTTGGACGCAATGTCATAAGGATAATTTCATCAAATCGTATAGAAAAGAACCAGATAAATGAGGTCCGCAGAGTTACCCGTAAATTGATCGGCTTAGGAATCCTGGAGGAATCATCTAAACAGATACTTCTACAGTGCTCGCTTGATCCAACAAAATTTAAGATTGATATGCTAATTAGACGCCTATCGCTTATTGTCTCAACAATACTCACCGAGGCAATGCAGGCCCTTATAGAAAACAATAGGCTTTTGGCGGAGGAAACCATTGAACGTGAGGATGAAGCTGATACAATTTACTATTTAGCCACGCGCCTGCTTTTATATGCACAGAGAAGACCCGACATTGTGGAGCAGATGGGAATAACTGATCCGCTCTTCATTCCAGCGATTAGGCTAATATTGCAGTCCTTAGAGTTAATAGGCGATTATTCCGAAGATATTGCGAAGAAAGTAATAGCCGCTGGAGCTTATAGGGACAGGATAGAAGAGGAGGTCATCAAGAAAATATATGATTTCAGCGAAGCTGCCCAAACCGTTTTCCAAAAAGCCGTTGACTGCGTATTTACAGGAGACATCAAAGTTGCAAATAGCGTGTTAGAAATGAAGAACAACCTTGAAATCGAGGCTGAGAGGCTAATGTATGAGCTTCCTGAAATCCCATATTTAAGGGCAATATTATCGGGCCTACTTAACATAGCAAGCGTTGGATCATTAAATGCAGATATAGCGATAAATAGAGCCCTTCAAGAACACAGCAAAAATATTGAGGGTATAGTTAAAATTGTAAGACACACGTGGATCCCGCGGATGGAGAAATAACTTAGTCAGCACATTATTTTTTAGGCTCTAAAAGCGTTAATCTTCCTTTATGACGCCGCCCCGCCTACTTACTTTAATTTTGCAAGCCTCCTCATTTACGCATTTTAGGCATGTGTAAATTACATCAAATTCATTTTCTTGAGGGTTGAGAGGCGTAACTATGAATGCGAAGCATTCCTCACCCTTCTTAATTGTTGATCCGCAGCAATAGCACTTATGATTCCTCAGCGCAGTGATCTTCATTATGAACCCATAAAAGATTAAAAGAAAATAAATCTTACTATGCCACATGTGAGTGATAAGGGTATGTCCAAAAATTTTTGTTTATTCTTGCATCCCAGAATTGATGAGACACGTTAGCTTTAACAGCATTTTTTGGAGGGTCTTACTCCGGCTTTAAGAAGGGGGCATTCATCGAAATTGTCGAGCGCCAAAAAATGACGTTCAATATTGTTTTTTAAGCGAATTTTCAAGCTAAAAACGATACCCCCTATAGGTATATTTTTTAGCTAGATCGTTTTTGCTGAGCGAAGGTTTAGGGAATCAGCCATGTGAAGGTTATACCTTATGAGTCGCAGCTAATGCATACGCAGCGCAGTTGCCCATATTCTCCTGGAAATTCATGAGATGCGGGATCACAATCATAAATTTCCATCCGAGATCTAAAGCCTAGAAACAAAAATACGTAAAAGTTTGGCTCCAAAAGTTGGGCGCGGTCAAGCGCTTCCCCCTCAACCCGAGATCCAAGGATGAGATCAAAGATCCTCATGAGGAGATCGAAGCCGTACGCCATAGAATCCCGCCTTCGGAGCATAAAGCAACATATAACGCAACCATGCATAAGCCAATTTTTTGGACATGCCCAGTGACGGGAAAAATTAAGAAATATATAGTAGTAAATAGAATATTAATTTAGGAGATGATTTAATTTAAATGAATAATTTCGAAGAGGCTTTATCAAACATAGATGTTTTCTGCAAGGTTTTGGTTAGAAAAATGATTGATGATGAGAATTGCCCTGCGGAACCGGAGTCTATTGAAAACCTTCTGAGAAGGAAGTACGCCATAGAGATTTATAAGAATTATGAATGGTTAAGGAAGCCGCTGATAGATGTCTTTGAAGATGAGGAGCAAATAAAGATTTTAATGCAGTATCAACGTAAAAATCGGGAAATAACGATTCATCCTAATGAAGACTACGCGGAAATATGGGTTGGCGAAGATGAAAAGATCACATTACCCGTAAAGCGCTTGGACATAAATAATGTGATCGTAAAATGCAATAATCAGGCTATCGAAATAACAATCTTAAAGCGTGGAATATTCCTTAATGCGCAAACTAAATATTCCACTTTAAACGTAAAGTGATTCATGACAGGCGTCTTAACAATAGGCGAAATATTAGTTGAGGTTATGCGTAAAGTAAGAGATGTTCCCCTTGATGTTCCAGCTGAGTTTGCCGGACCATATCCAAGCGGTGCTCCAGCAATATTTGCTGATGCTGCGGCTAAGCTTGGCTTTCCATCAGCCATAATAGGCGCTGTTGGAGACGATGAGTTCGGCCGGCTTGTTTTAAATAGGCTTAGGAGAGACAGCGTTGATGTAAGCCGCGTTAAAGTTCTAAGAAACTATCTCACTGGAATAGCGTTTGTCTCCTATTTTTCCAATGGATCTAGAAGATTCATTTTTCATCTCAGGCATTCAGCCTCGTCTAAGCTTTCAGCGGGGGAAATCGATGAGGAATATGTTGCTGGGTTTAGGCATGTGCACATAATGGGTTCATCCCTTTCAATTAATAAAGGTATGCGTGAATCATGCTATAAAGCTGTAGAGATAGCCTACAGAAGCGGTGCAACCATATCCCTAGATCCAAACCTTAGACCTGAACTTATACCGCCAAGAAAAATAAGGGAGATATGCAAACCAATAGTTGAGAAAGCAATAGTTATTTTGCCAAGTGTTGAAGAAGCGAAGACACTTGCAGGCGCAGCTGATCTGGACTCAGCTTGCCAGAAGATTTTGAATATGGGCGTGGAGATCATAGCCGTAAAGATGGGCAGCCTAGGCTCAACAATATACACGCAAAATGAAAAGAAGCATATACCAGCATTCAAAGTTGAGGAGGTTGACCCAACCGGCGCCGGCGACACATATGACGCAGCATTCATAGTGGGGCTGCTCAGAGGCTGGAATCTGGAAAAAGCTGGGCATTACGCTAACGCAGCGGGCGCACTTGCCGTAACAAAGTTCGGCCCAATGGAGGGATGCCCAACCCATAACGAAATTCTAAAACTTATAAAGGAGGAAAAACGCGGATTCTAAGCATATTCATCAACAAAAATTTTGAGCAAAGTTCTTCTTCCAACATATCAGAGGCAAAGTCTACTAAAAAGAGCGAGAGATAAAGAGCCTGCTGCCATATAGAAAATGACGTTATAAGTCTTCTTTAGCAGCATGTTTTAAAGAAACTCTTCTATATAGGGACTGCGCGCCAATTATTATCATTTGATATGCTATAATCCAGGCAATAGACCATAATGGACCATAATAATCATGGAAGCGTTGAACCTCTAATGATGTCACGCCATACTTAACGGCTATTACGAAAATCTCGACTATTCTCAAAACATTAATGAAGTATGTGACTACGGCGCCTACTAGAAAATAGGCTATTTTACGCTTCAATGAGGAGTCATTGTTCTCTAGGAACAGCGCAGTTATAACTGAATATATTATTAGGCCATCTATCCCAGAACAGGGCCAGGCTATTCCAAAGGATGCTTCACCCATCTCGCTTCGAACTTTTAAGACCGGAGTCTTATAGGTTTGCCCACCCAATTCAGTTTGGTAACCCATCATGGTCAGGAGACTATTTGCAAGCGTAACTGTGGTTGGAACAAGCATCTGGAATGGCGTAAACTCCCCAAAGGGATAAAGGTTATCTATGAGGAAGATTGAGCCAGTAGCTCCTAGCAAGGATAATGGCAGCGCAAAGTATCTCAAACCCTCAATTCCATAGGTTAATATTACTATCAGCAAGGATAACGTCGTGAAGACGATGTATTCTATTGTAAGGGGCATAAATTTTGACCACCAA
>CAYPJR010000055.1:6486-7681 GCA_964411115.1 uncultured Candidatus Bathyarchaeia archaeon
CAAATTAGCCCTCAATCCTTTAAATCCATTTTATAATCAGCCTAAAGGTTTAAATTCTTTGTGACGTGATAAATGGTTCTAATATTTTTGGCTTGTTTCCGCATAGATAGCTTCTCTCCGCATATGATTTTGAATTTATTTCGAAGATCTTTGCAAGATTAAACTGTCTTTAAAAAGTTTAATATGCTGCTCCGCCACCTTGCTCCAAACTCTATCTCTAAACTTTTTTCTTAAGTTTCTTCCCATATTTTTCCTGAGAACATCATTGTTTATCAGTAAAGAGAGAACATCAGCTATTTTCTTCGGATCATCTAATTCAACCATTACGCAATCTTTTCCATCTTCAAGTTCAGCTTTAAACTTCGGTACTTTACTGCAAATGAGAGGCTTCCCATACATTGCAACCCTTGCTAAAGATCCGCTTGCCTCAATATAGTGGCTTCCTAAGGATGGAAGTATGATTATTTTGCTTTCCCAAATCAGCCTGTCTAAGGTTTTTTCATCAACAAAACCAGTGATGATGATATTTTTTACCTCATAATTTAATAATCTTTTCTTTACGAGATTGATGTATTCTTCACTGTCATGGGCATGCCTTCCGCCGACAATTATAAAGACAGCTCTTGGACAATTAATTGAAAACATTCTAAAAGCTTCAATTAAGCGCTCGATTCCCTTCTCTCTTCTAATGAAACCTAGCGATAATATTTTAATGTCCCCATTTCCCTCGATTTCTCTAGGTTTTTCCGGCGCTTCTCTCACACCATGCGGTATAACAAATATTTTCCAGCGATCTTCCTGCAGCGAGTATAGATCCTCTAATGCTTTTTTCATTAAATCGTTGTGTACAATAATTCTGCTGGAAAGTTTTACAATGGATTTTGTTAAAAAAATAATAGCTACTTTAGCTACGAAATTGATGATCCTATTCTCATGCAGCCAAGGCTCTCCCCCTATCACCGTATGCATAGTTACTATAATCGGCCTCTTAATTAAGCGTAGAAGAAGAAGCAACAGCGGAAATAACGGAGGAGAAAATTTATCGCCATAAAGTAGCCAGCCGTGCTGTAAATGAATAATGTTAGGTTTTTCCATCAATATCCTGCTGAAGATTTTGAAGGGATAGGTGATGCTTCCTCTCTTCCAGCATCTGAGAACCGTGTAGCGACTCTTTATATTTGAACCCTTTCCGCTG
>CAYPJR010000055.1:7781-9973 GCA_964411115.1 uncultured Candidatus Bathyarchaeia archaeon
TTTGAACCCTTTCCGCTGAAAGCAGATGAATTAACTATGTTTGCTAAAACTTTAACTTCAGCATTTTTACCAATATGTTCATATAATTGGGCGGAATAAAGGGATATTCCGTCAAGATGAGGCGGCCAAGTGGTAACAGCGCATATCTTCATGAAATCACGCGCCTGAAACTTGAGAAATATTCAAGTTATGGAAATAAATATCGGTGGAATTATTTACATAGACCGCTATTTCTATAGGCATAGGCTTTTTAATAGCAAAGCTAAAACTTAAATCCCTCCATTTTTCAGCCAATAGATCATTTCCAGAAAACTCTGCGACAAAAATTTTTATTTCCCCAGGTTTCGTTCTCACCTCAAATCTGGCAGCTACTCCGCAAATTAATGAGGATGCCTTAAGGCGCACGGCAACTTTATAATTTCCAGGCGGCAAATATTTAATAGGCGTTCTGAAAAATAATGGTGAAGGATTCTTAGCTCTATGAACTAGAAAATTTATCGCCATCGTTTCATTCTTAATTAGAATTATTTCTCCAGAGGAATCCGCAACATCATAAATTCCATAATTAAAGTTTACACCACTAAAATATTTAACAGGTCCATTATATCCTCTCTTGTAAAGTATGATGCCCCCCATGTTTAAGACTATACCATAATCATCACTGATTCGTATGTCGCACCATCTTGTTGCCACATGAGCTGGTCTTGGAAAGACAACATCGTACCACCATGAATAAATATTGACTAGAACGTAGTCGACTCCATCAACGAAATATGGGTAAACCTCAAGCCTATTGCATACATGCGGATAAACCTCAGGCATGACAGATAATGTTGCATCTGATGGTATCTCATTCAATGCTAGCCATATAGCGTCATTAGACTCATTGAACTTGAGATGCACGCTGGAGGGGATGAGGAGGACGGAAAGGAATAATACTACTACCATCATGATGAGAATGCGCTTTATCACATTAAAGTTCATCAACCTTTTTATTCCATCAATGGCTGATAGGAAAATAAAAGGTGAAACAAATGCTGGATACTGCGTTTCAATGGAATAATAGAGCGGATTTATCGAGAGTAGGCTAGCTGCTAGCCATGGCAGAGCCATTATTAATGCTGCTGGTTCAAGAAGCGATGTGAAGGCTAAAGGTCCAAGCAGAGCAGCAACATAAAGAAATTTTCTCTGCCCATCATTAAATAAGGTCTTTAGCACCTTAATTGGATTAGTTAAAACATTGAAGATTATTTCCCAAGGACTGCTTCCCAGATCCCCCCACTCCCACTTAGTGTTTAAAGCAGCAGAATTAAAGTACGTGATTACGGCGCTGGATAGAAGGAACCATAGAACCCCTGTAAATAGAAGTACGATGGAAAAAATGATTCTTCTATTAATCCTCTTTAGCTTTAAATCTTCCAGGGTTCCCCTCCAATCTAGCAGTAAAACGTATATTGCGGCGGTTATAACTATTAATGACACAAATTCATTAATAGTTAATGCCAATAAAATAAATATGTATGCTTGTACATAATTTTTCCTCCTCAAATAGTATAGGGCGAAAAGAAATAATGCGGGTAGAAAAGCCAGTATATCAAAATTTGACACTGGAACAAGCATCGGGGGATAGATTAAGTATATAATCGTGAAAAAGATTAAAAATTCTCTGTTAGCAATACCATTTTCACGCAGAATCCGGTGGAGCGGAATCAGCCCGAGGGAAACAGCGATAGGTCTAAGCAAAAGCAATGTGATAGGGCTTTGATATATAGCATATATTGGCAAAAGAAGAAATAGAAAAGGTGAGAAATGTATTCCAAAAAGACTTCTAGATGGGTTTCCAATAGCCTCAACGGTGTAATAGAGAGGTTTCCTATAATTGAGCGTGCCATATAAGGCTTGGGCGTAAATTCCCAGATCCCAAGCGTTTGTATAAAATGAGTAATGGCTAATTATCGCTAAACTAGTAATAATAATATATGTTAACGCTATACTGAGAAATAGAAAGCCCTCTGAGCGAACCCAAGATTTCACATTAGGTTTTCTCAGCTTCTCCATTAATTTTATGCGCATATTTCCCTCTCCATTATTAATTTTATCTTATTTTACTAATAGATTTCCAAAATTTGCAAATTCGCTGAGCTTCTTGCGTCCTTTGAGAAACCATATTTTGACTAAAAATTTCTCTCCAA
>CAYPJR010000056.1:0-9967 GCA_964411115.1 uncultured Candidatus Bathyarchaeia archaeon
AAGCAGGAAGCCCACATCATTTATGAGTGGGTGGTTCACCAGTTGATGGCTACTCTATTTTGAAACGAGTAAAGAGCTGACCTGCTGAAGCTGCCTCTGCAGCTCCTCAGTTCGCTTCTCAAGCTCCTCTATTTTCCTGTCCTTCTCCTCCTCCCTCTTTTTCGCCTCCTCCTCTCTGTCTCTGACCTCCTCGGCCAGCCTCCTGTCCAGTATGAAGCCGCATCCCCTGCATCTGACGGCTCCCAAGCTGTTTTCCAAGCCGCACCGCGGGCACTTAAGCAGGTTTATGAGCATTACGCCGTTGCTTCTCTCCCTCTTGCCGTAGAGTTCCAGCACGGCTTCCTCAAGGTCCCTAGCTGAGAAGTGGACGTATCGGGCGCTCATCTTCGATCCATGCGTCCAGCCCGCGAACTGCTCCAGGCGGGCTTCGGTGAAGACCTTCGCGAGCGCCGTTAGGGTTGTGTGGCGGAAGAGGTAGGGCCAAACGTCCTTCCCTAAGCCTGCTTTTCTGGCCAGGCGCTTCACTGTCAAGCGGAAGTGCCTGTAGCTCAGCCTCTCGCCAACGTGGTTTCTGGCTAGGGAGCACCATAGCGGCGCGTTCAGGACGCTTCTGTTCGGGTGCTGCTCAAGCCAGTCCAATAGCGGCCTGTAGGATGCAACCAGCGGGATGCGCTTAAACCCTGTTTTTCCATTAACGGTTATGAGGCAGTAGTCCTCCCTGAACTCCACGCATCCAACGGTCATGCTCAGCAGCTCGCCGGGCCTCAACGCCCCCTCGAAGAGGACGTGCAGCATAGCCTTGTCCCTAATGTTTTCGGCGGCGTTCAGGATGCTCATGAACTCCTCAGTCGTTAGGAGGCTGCCTGAGTTCACGCGGGAATCCTTGCCCTTAACGTTCAGCTTCACCCACGCGACTTCGGGAGGCATCGGCGTGTCCCTGCTGCAGCTGCCGTACTTAGCGTATTGAATAAGCTTCCTCAGGATCAGCTTCTTGTCATGCTTGGTCCACTCCCTCCAATTCCTGTTCATGTTGATTGCTGCGACAACCCTCTCAACGTCGGTTCTTGTTGCTTCAGCCAGGCTGAAGTTTGCCAGGCGGAGGATGGCGGGTATGTGGCTGGCGTACTTGCTTATCCTGGCGGTTGTCAAGCCCAAGCTGCCTAAATGGTCCAGGAAGCGGAGGGCTGTTTCGCCGTTCGCTCCGAAGCCGGCTATGATTCGCCTGTAGCGCTCAAGCCTCTCTTCATAATCGTATATTTCACCCAAGGTTGACCCTAAAGCGTTGGGTCCGTTGGGTTTATAAGGCAGAAGGGATTCGGACCGAAAGAGGTGGCGCCGGGGATGGGATTCGAACCCATGCGGCCCATAATGGGCCACAGGCTTACTTAACAATGTTTAGACTCAAGGCCTGCGCCTTAATCCACTCGGCCACCCCGGCATCCTTCTTAAGTATTGTATCAAGAAAGTTTTTATTTTTATTGGTTCATTAGGTTCGGCTCAAAATCCGCAGCCTCTCAAAGAGCTTAGAAAAGCTGCTTATCTCAAAAAGGCATCTTCAACAGGATCTCCCTGGAGTATACTGTTAAAGGCTTCGGACGCCTACCTCCAAGCTGTAGAGCCTGCTCACTATCTCCTCAAACGAAGCCTAATCAACGCTGGAGAAGAGTCGAGCTGGGCATTTTCGTTAAAGGCTGAAGCGGGAAAGACAAAGGATTTATTACCTTTTTCATTATTAAAAATATTCCGGTTAGAATCAGCATTTAGAAGTTGAGTGGGATTGAAGTGTCGATATTGCGGTTTGGATGTAGCCCTGCCTTTTAAGTGTCCTTTCTGCGGAGGATATTTTTGTGCTGAGCATAGGCTGCCTGAGCTGCATGCATGTCAGGGCCTTAGCAAGGAGCATGTGAGGGGCATAATTCCATCTGAAAGGGCTGGCAGGGTGAAATTTGAAGGGGTAAAGTTTTATCGCAGATTAATCTTCCCCCGCCGCCTAATGATTCCCAGCGAGCTTATTCACGTAGCTTTAAGCACATTGATGGTTATGTTTGTGGGTTCCTCCATAGCCCTATTTAACCCGGACTTGATGAAGCCTATTCTACTCTTCGGGTTAGCCATCATCTTCGCATCAGCGTTCGTGCCTCATGAGCTTGGACATAAATTTGCTGCAATGCATTACGGTTTATGGGCAGAGTTTAGATTGACTTTTCTAGGCGCATTGATCACTTTAATCTCAATTGTTTCCCCAATAAAGATTATTTCACCTGGTTCAGTCATTATATCCGGAGAGGTAAATAGGGAGATCATTGGCAAAACATCATTGTCGGGGCCGCTGGTAAATTTGGCTTTATCCACCCTATTTTTAGCTTTAATTCCCATCGGATATGATCCGGCTTTTCAAATAATCATAATGTGGGGTTCAGGGATAAACGCGTGGACAGCCCTATTTAACCTAATACCATTCGGCATATTAGACGGTGCGAAAATTTTTTGGTGGAACAGATACGTTTGGCTTCTAAGCTTTCTAGCCTCGCTTATACTGGCAGTAACCACGCTAATGATTATTTAGCCGACGCTTCCCCCTAAAAATTTATATTCCCTCGATAATGCTGAATTAAAAATATTAGCCCGCTACTTTAGCGGGGGAGTGCTAAATGAGAATACTATTCCTTGGAACAGCTGCTTCTGAAGGTTGGCCGGCGGTTTTCTGTCAATGCCAGAACTGCGAGAGAGCGAGGAGAATTGGAGGCAAAAATATAAGGACTAGGTCTTCAATCATTATTAATTCTGACTTGAAAGTTGATCTTCCTCCGGACACGTATTACCATAAAATTTTCCATAATGTGGATCTGGCGAAAATCGATTTTCTATTGATAACGCATAGTCACCAGGATCACTTCTATCCGGAGGAGCTTAACATGAGGGTTGAACCCTTCGCCAAATTGAAGAATGGCAAGGTTTTAACGGTTTACGGTAATGAAAAAGTTCATGAAAAACTTCTTAATGTTCTAACTAAGAGAACTCTTGAGAACTCCGTGAGGATCCGGAGGGTTGAACCCTTCGATAGTTTCAGGATGGGCCCGTATATAGTTACATCCCTTCCTGCTGATCATGATAAAAATGAGCAATGCTTAATCTACGTGATCTCTGACGGTGAAAGAACAATTCTTTACGGGCATGATTCAGGCTGGTTCCCCCAGGAAACATGGGATAAGCTAGCGGATTTTAAATTTGACCTAGTAATATTTGACTGCACTAATGGTCCATCGCCTGAAATCAGATATCATATGGGTATTGAGGGGGTTTTGAGGGCTAAGGAAAAAATGGTTGAAATGGGCTTAGCTTCGAATGACACGATTTTCATCGCAACCCACTTCTCCCATAATGGCGGTTTACTCCACGAGGAGCTTGAGGAGAAACTTAAACCTAAAAATGTACATGTAGCCTATGATGGGATGAGAATAGATATTCCGCCGCAGTAGCGGAGAATTAAATTAATTCTATG
Organism: uncultured Candidatus Bathyarchaeia archaeon; assembly: GCA_964411115.1. GTDB lineage: Archaea > Thermoproteota > Bathyarchaeia > Bathyarchaeales > DTEX01 > DTEX01. Next base: position 3,503 of record CAYPJR010000056.1, read on the forward strand.
CTTATATAAACTTCCTCGGGAACCCTCATGCGCATGATTCTGCGCATTACACGTTCCTCAGCCTCTATGTCTATTAGGCGTTTATGTATGCGCATCTCCCATTTATCCCACGTTTTTGTTCCTTCACCGCAGGGGCTCTTCATTACTGGAACTTTAAGCTTTTTAGTTGGTAAGGGAATTGGGCCTGTAACCTTTACCCCTGCCTTTTCAGCTATATCCCTTAGCTCCCTACATATTTCATCGAGCTTCCTATAATCTGTGCTTACCAGCCTTATTCTTGCCTTTCCAACCATCTCATAGATCCACCGATTTTTCCTCTATTTCTCCAGGAACGCTGCTTAAATGCTTTTCTATCTTCATTGCGGAGATTTCTCCTAAACTATCCGTTGCCTCTGGAGGTTTTTGGTCTGCCATGAGTATCTTCTTATTCTCGCTGATTCCCCAAAACCGCAGGCTGCGCATCTTTTTTTCTTAACGTTATATGATCTGCGTCCGCATCTCCTGCATCTTATATGAACCGTTTTGCCCATGCGTTTTCCAAAGGAGGATGTTCCCTTCGTCATTTAATCACTCACCTAGGCGGTGGGGAGATCATTATGACATTGTCTCCTCTAACTATTATTAAACCTAGCTCTTTAATGTTCTCAGCGTCGGTTACATCCTCCGCCTTTTCGAGAACAAGGTTTAGATGCTGATCGAAACCTTGAAGCTTGCCACGTATGCTTCTTCCACCCCTGAGCTTTATTAGCACGATTTTTCCAAGGCTCTCCTCAAGTATTTGGGTTGCCATGCTCTATCAACCTTTCTAGGGCTGCTCACTCTTCTATGGAGAAGAGCAAATTTATATGCGTTATGCTAAACATTATTTTATGGATAGTGTTAAACGTAGATTTTTCCTTAAAGAGAAGGATGCAAAGAGCCTCCTTAGGGAGATCTCGGAAATTTTTGGGGACACTTTTTTCGGAGCTAAGCCGAAAATCGAGGTTGCCGAGGTTCCCCGCGGCGAAATATTCATCGTAAACGGTAGACCGGCATTAATAAGATGCGAGGGATCCCTCATGCCAGCATTAACATTTGAGGAACTCATAAGTGATCTTCCAAAAGTTATAGTTGACATGGGCGCAATCCCATATATATGTAACGGCGCCGACATAATGGCGCCCGGCATCGTTGGAATAGAGGGAGAATTTAAAGAGGGATCCCTCACCGCGGTGCTTGATGAAAAACATAGAAAAGCAATCGCCGTGGCTAAGGCTCTCTTTAGCTCCGAAGAAATTAGGGGTCTAAAACGTGGAAAAGCTCTTAAAAACCTACATTATGTTGGCGATTCATTCTGGGAAGTAATTAAAATATTTCAAAAGCGAGGGGGAAAGATTTAAAGGCATCCGTAAAGTGCAAATGCTCCGATGCTCTAAAAGATGCATTAAAGAAGCGGCGCCATCTCCCCGCGTTTTTTCTTGGTTTTCAAGCAGCCGGCTCAAAAAATTTATATCGCCAATTACACTTAGAGATTTAACGGCGAGATTATCCCCAGGTAAACCCTGGAGATGCTGAAACTCGCCGAACCTGGTAAGTTTAATAGGTGAGAGTTAAATTTGACAAACCCGAATTTGGGGAGAATTATAGAGAAGATAGTTGGTAAAAAGGGGAGACCGGGGGCTGAATCTGGGGAGGCTGAGGGGAGAAAGGAGGAGGCTGTGACGGCTACGCCCGAGGCGGCGGGGAAAATTTACCTTAAAGCATTATCATTACATTCAATTGATGATTTAGAGAGGATTAAGAATGAGGTTAGATCTGGAAATATATTAATAATTAAGGTTGAGCCGCTGGCTGAGAAAAGCATTGAAGATGTTAAGCGGGCTGTTGGGGAGCTAAGCGAGTTTGCAGAGTCTATAGGCGGCGACATAGCAAGGCTTGGGGAAGAACGCATAGTTCTGACTCCGCCGTCCGTTCAAATATGGAAGGAGAAAACAGGTTAATCTGAGAAATGACGGTTCTACGCATAATTGTTGAAACATTAGGCTTGATGCCGCGCGCTTATCTTAGCCTTATTGTTTCCAGCACATCTGGAGCCACGGCGTTAACCCCATATTTTCTCCTTATAAAATCAGCGAGAGATATGCATTTGCTCCTCTCACCGTGACATACGATTATGTTCTCAGGCTTAGGGGAGATCTTACGTAGATAATTTATTATTTGTCTTCTGTCAGAGTGCCCCGAGAAACCTTCAACTGTATGAACTTTTAAGCCAACCCTTATAACCCTGATTTTTCCATCCTGATCCATTATTGAAACCTCCTGCGCGCCCTTCTGAACTCTGCGGCCGAGGGTTCCTTCAATCTGGTAGCTGACGAAAACCAGGGAGTTCCGATCATCATGTGCTAGATTTTGGAAATAATCAATCACCGGTCCGCCTTCAAGCATTCCGGCCGTAGCCATTATTATGCATGGTTCGCCCTCAATTATTTCGCTTCTCGCGCTTGGATGCTCAACCACTGTGAAGTAGTCGGATTCAAATGGGTTTATGTCCTCATTAATTATTTTATTTCTAACCTCTCTTGAGAGATATTCCGGATAAGCCATGTGTATCGCCGTTGACTCGGATATCATGCCCTCTATGAAGACAGGTGCCTCCTTCAGTTCACCGCGCCTCATATATTCGTCTAGGACGAGCATTATTTCCTGTGCTCTACCAACCGCTGGAACGGGGATTATTACCTTACCTCCCCTGCTAAGCGTCTCATTAATTATTGAAACTAGCTTCTTCTCAGCATCGGACCTTGATGGCATTACATCTGTTGGGGCGCTGTATGTTCCTTCAGTTATTATAGTTTCAACCCTTGGGAATTCGGTTGCAGAAGCCTCTAGAAGCATTGTTTTGCCATATTTGAAGTCCCCTGTGTAAACTATGTTATGGTAGCCTTCCCCAATATGCAGATGCACCACTGAGGATCCGAGTATGTGTCCAGCATTATGCAGCGTTAATCTTATGTCTGGAGCTACATCTGTGACGACGCCGTAACGCAGTGGGATAGTGTGTAAAACAGCCTCACGCACATCCTTCTGATCATAGGGCAGCGGAAGCCCCTGTTTAGATAGAACATCTAAATAGTCAAGTTGGAGTAGGGTCATTAGGCTGAGGCTTGGAACAGAGCAGTAGACTGGACCATCATAGCCAAACTTAAATAGGTATGGTAAGAAGCCGCAGTGATCCAGATGGGCGTGGCTTATTATAACAGCGTCTAAAGAATCAATATCGAACTGCGGGGCGTCAAGCCGTGGGAATGCCTCGAAGGGCTTATTTGAGCCGGGGTTTATCCCGCAGTCTATAAGAACCTGGCTTTCTCTAGTTTGGACTAGAATTGCCGAGCGGCCGACCTCCCTCGCTGCTCCGAGCATCGTTATTCTTAAATCGCCAACATCGTATAGTAGGGGACGGAATATTCTTTCGCCGGTGTTACGTAATATTCTCTCCCGCTCCTTGCTGCTGGAATAGAGCAGGTTCTCAATGTGAAGCACTATCTTTGATGGTTTAGGAAGGGCTCTTACAGCCCGCGGCCTCCACTTCGTTTTTAGGATTATCTCCTGCAGTGTTGATCCGTTCTTTCCTATAACAAGCCCAGGCTTCTTAGCCTCTATCGTCACTTCGCCTAGGGGCGGATCAAAAATTATATTTATAACCTCAGCCTCCCTAGGCACTATTTCCATTATTATTTTTTCAGCCTCTTTCTCCGGAAGCCTCACTGAGGGATCTGACCGCGGAACTATTCTCTTTTTAATCATGCTGACTATGTTTGTTATTATATGCTCCTGCGATATCAGTATCTCCGGCTTTTTGGCGTAGATGGCTAACGCTGGACCCTCAAACTCTATGCGTGTTATCTCAGCTTCCTTCGGAATATGCTCCAGGATTATTTGCCTAATCTCAGTTTTGCTCTTATCAATCGACGGCAATCTGCTTAATCCCACCCATCTATGGATTAAAACCTTCCCTTTTTAATTAATTAGCGTTATATAAGTCAACTATTCCAGCATCTCAGTCTCTAATATAATTTATCTTAGAGACTAATAATAATGATATGAGAACTTAAATTTAAACTGTTCGGAAAACATAAAAGGGTAAGCGTCCCCACCTTTATGTGAACGCTTAATTATTTGAGTGCCTTAGCTAAAATAGATTGCTAAGGCTGATGAGATTGACCCTTAAAGTTCACCGCATGCGGATGCCACGTGAAGTAGTCGTTGGAAGCGGAAGTCTAGAATTGATTGGATCGGTATGTAACGATTTAGGCTTCAGTAAAAGCGCCCTAATAATCTCTGGAAAGAAAACTTTTGAAATTGTCGGTAGAAGGGTTGTAAGCATACTTCAAAGTGAGGGTTTAAGAGCCTACGAGCATATAGTTGCATCTAACACGCCGACGATTGAAGATGTTGAATTATCTTCAAGGAAGGTTATGGAGCTGAAGCCCGACGTTGTGCTCGGCGTCGGCGGCGGAGCTAAAATCGATATTGCGAAGCTTAGTTCAGCGAGTCTAGGAGTCCCATTCATAAGCGTGCCTACGACAGCCTCCCATGATGGAATATCAAGCCCATTTGCCTCCATAAAGGGCTTAAATAAACCCTACTCCATTATGGCTCAGTCGCCTATAGCGGTTATAGCTGACACCGAAGTGATATCTAAGGCACCGTACCGTTTAACAGCAAGCGGATGCGGCGATGCTATTGCCAAATTTACATCAACACTCGATTGGAAGCTGGCGCATGAGAGGAGGAACGAGTACTATGCGCATTACACTGCGAGCATGGCTCTGATGAGCGCCCAGCACATCGTGGAAAATGCTTCCCTCATAAAATCCGGCTCCGAGGAGGGTTTAAGGGTGCTTCTGGAGGCGCTTATAAGCTGCGGTGTAGCGATGGGCATAGCCGGCAGCAGCAGGCCATGCAGCGGATCGGAGCATCTTTTCAGCCACGCGTTAGATATTACAGCGCCTAATCCGGCGTTACATGGGGAACAATGTGGCATTGGGACAATAATGATGGCGAGCTTGCATAAAATAGATTGGCTGCTCATAAGGGATACTTTGAGGAAAGTCGGCGCCCCTGTCACAGCTGAGGAGATAAATATAGAGCCGAAATATATTATTGAGGCGCTGGTTAAAGCCCGCGAGATCCGCCCTGAAAGATATACGATTCTCAGCGAGAAACCGTTAAATTATGAGGCGGCGAGGGAGCTAGCTAAAGAAACGGGAGTGATAGATTAACATATGACTGAACCCAAAACAATAGTTACATTGGTTAGCGCCGGACAAGCTAAGGTAGGGTTCTCTTTTATACATAGGGGCGCAGGGGCGAGATGCAGCGAATGCAGATATTTCAGCGTTTGCGTTAAAAATCTGGAGGATAACCGCATATATAAAGTTGTCAATGTACGCAATAAAATTTTGAGATGCGATCTGTACGATGTAGACATGAGGGTTGTTGAGGTTGTTGAATCTGAGGTTCCAGCAGCCATAACCCCCAAGCAGAGCATTGAGGGTGCAATAATCACGTTTCACCCGCAGGAATGCGGCGGCCGGAACTGCGAGAATGCAGCGTTATGCTTTCCTGAGGGTTTAAGGGATGGCGATCGATGCGAGGTGATTAAGGCTGGCGATCAGATTAAATGTCCTATTGGGCTTCAGCTGAGGAGGGCGTTGTTGAGGAGGACGCTTCCTCCCTCTTGAAGGCTTCCACGAAGCGTACAATATTCTTCTCTGGGAAAAACCTCTGTATGTCCATGTATATTCCACGTTTAATTATTTGTATGCCCTCAATGTAAAAGGCTTCCTCAGGGATGTTTATTGTCACGCTGTTGCCCCCAATTTCCAGGGAGAATTTTTCAATGCTGACCTGTGGTATCCTCCTATGGATTAAAGCCCTAATTTTCTCCTCAACAGTCTCAAGTTTTTTCTTAATTGTAACTTCGTAAATTAACGTTTTACCAGCAAGCGGAGGGTTGAAGTCCAGCTGCACCCTTCCAGCGCCGACCGATCTAACGGTTGCCATCTTACCATTAACCTCGATTCTCATTCCAATCCTAGGTGTTATGCCCTGAGCTAAAAATTTTCTTAGAGGATACATCTTCACCTTATCCGGATCCCTATTCCCAAAGCCTTTCTCAGGCGGTATCTCAATAGTTGCGGTCTTTTCCAATTCCAGATTTAGGAGGGCTTCATCTAGGGTTTTTAGAACCCATCCTTCGCCGATCACAACTAGCTTAGGCTCATATATTTCACCCTCCTTATATATGCCCTCCCTCCTTGAGATCTCCTCTAAGGTTGTGTCGAAAACCTCGCCTGTCTCAGCGATCCTAGCGACGTAATCTATTAACACGAAGTCCCCTTTCTCAAACGGCAAGCATTTCACCCCATAAGTGATTAACCATCAATGGCACTCCTATATTTAGTTTTTGTTCTTAAATCCGGA
>CAYPJR010000057.1:0-9794 GCA_964411115.1 uncultured Candidatus Bathyarchaeia archaeon
GTTACTGTGTATGTGCCAAATATTCCGTCAAGCTGGTATGTGTTTTCAAACTTTCCATTTTCGTCTGCTTCAACAGTCCATTCGCCGACTATGCCATGTTCAGGGTCGTTTATTGAGCCGTCTGGTTGAACCACCGTTAACGCCACTTTTCCCTGGAAGCCTTCGCCGTAAATAGTCGCGATTTCTTCAGGCGGGGGAAATCTTCATTCCAATTGAAAATAGGCTAACACGGCTACTTTTTGGCCGGTCCCGGGTTGCGCGCTAGTTTATTGCTAAATTCGGATAAAATAGATTTTATTTCTTTATGTTGGAATTTGAGCATGTATAGGTTTATAGCCCTATTTCTATGCCTTTTCTAATTTCTGAGGAATATTGCGGCGGATCAATCAGTCTGAATTTAGCAGCTGGGCTGGCGTGCATTTTTAAAGCCCTATCCTAAATCTATTTCCCCTCACTTTATGATTCTAATGAGCTAAGTTTATGGGTGTGATCTTATGAATGGCGAAATGTATTTTTGACGTTTTCACCGGTATGTTAGGGCTATGATTGTTATTGCGGTTGTTTCGGTGTTTGCGTCTGCATTTTCCGCTGGCTGTCCGTTTGGGTGGTAGTCTGTTATTGTTCCGCCGGTTTCTTCATCCTGCATTCTGAGAATGGTTGCTATCAGCTCTTCCTCGAATGGCAGCTTCTGCCCTAGAACCCTTGATGTGTAAAGTAGCAGTGCGAGCTTATATGTTGCGTAGCGGCTCTCTGCTTCGGCTGCGCTGTCATGTATGCCTACCCCGTCCCACATGTTTTTGGCTATGTTAAACAGCTCCAGCGCTTCCATCTCCTTTCCTTGCCAGTGGCTTGAAAGCGCCGCGTACAGAAGCAGGTCTGCATATCTCCGCCAGTCTTCCATAATCGCTGTTCCGTTGGCTATATCAGCCTTTAAAGCATAATCGTTTTTATAAAGCATGTAGGAGACTGCTTCGTTAAACGGTTTTGGGACAGCATCGCCGATTACGGCTTCATGCTTGTAGCTTATCGGCAGGCCTTGATTGTCCCTTGGGAGATTGTATGCTTCAGCGAGTTCTATGAGCTTTGACTTAATAGCGCTTGAAAGCTGCGGGTCATATTTTTCTAGGGCTTTATATGCCCATAGGTTGTCGCTTAAAAGCCAGTAAGTGCTGGGCGCAACCCTGGGCGCTTCGGCGCATAAGCCAATTGTGGAATTATACATGCGTTTCAGAAATTCAACAGCATCCTTTAGCCTATCAACCAGTTTTATCTCCATTTTTATTGTGGCTGAGGCTTCAGCCGTATTTGACTTTAAGCCTTCTGTGCTCCACGCCGAGGTCTTTACTTTATTAACGTAGGTTGAGGTCTGTTCACGGTACTGTTCGGGGAGGTAACGCCCTGTTAGGTTGTACCACATTAGGAGTGTTAGGCTTATTGTTTCACCTCGCATCATGGGCTTGCCTATTGTCAAGGTTATATTGGCTACTGTAACGTTCAGAAGTCCTGTTTCGCTGTAATATTTTACTTCGCAGTGTGGGGGAGTTATGGGGCATACCCTTCCATCCGCGTATAGGAATAGCAAGGTTACGTTTTTCCACGCCCAATCCTTTGGAAGGTAATCGAGAACTTCAACCCTGCTCACGTTGAACCTATATGTGTTTGTCACGTTGATTTGGAGCATAAATATTGGCGGGTCTGCTGCGAGAACAATGCTTGTGCTGCTTTCAACGATGAGTTTAAACGTGTTTTCCCCGTTTTCGTTAGGCTTAGGAACCTTGAAGGCTTTAGTTGCGGCTATAATGGGCGTCTCCTCAGCCTGAGAACTGTTTCCACCTTTTCTTTTAACATTTGAGAGGTAAACGTGAAGGTAGACGCCGAAAATTGAGGCTAAAAACCCGATGGTTAAAAGCAGAGCCAAAAACTTCCTCCTCAACCCTCCACGCTCTCCTAAGCATGAGAATCTTCTTAACCCTGCCAACTATAAGGATTATTACGGGGGTAAGCGTGCTGCTACTTTAGGGTTTGATGCTGTTGCGTGGAGTATTGGTCTTGTGAGGATTTCCGCTATTTTTGCGAGGTCTTCAGCGTCTCCATGTCTATTGTTGTTTTTGTTTCTGGTGGTTTTTGGGTTGTTCTGGCTATTAGCTCACTATGGGGCTGTGAGCTTTTTTATTTGTTTTTCAGCTTTTAGGCTTGGTTGGGTTGGGGGTTTATAGTTTATGTATAGGAATGCTGAGATTGCGAGGGCTGTGGCTGTTATGGCTGATCTTAACCTCTGGCGTGTCAGGCATAGTTTGGTGTCCTCCATGATTTAACCTCATCAGCGGAATATCCACATCAATGGGGGATGGCGACTCGCTTAGAATGGCTTCTGCGGATTTAGAAATGAGAAAAACGCCTTTATGGATTCAAGATTTTCACCGTTTCTCGCTAGGGTTTCAAGGACTCTTCCTTCGATTTCCGACACGAATTCCTCAGTGAACTTTGAGGATACATTCACTAGATTATCTACGAGGTCTAGGGCTATTGGGAGGTTTGTTGCTTCATTGAATAGGTTGCTTTCTGAGAGAACATCCGTGAGGTTAACTGTTGGTGGATATTCTATCTCGCATGGTGGGAGTCCGCTGTAAACTTTAACATGCACCCTATTCATGCTGATGAATCCATCCTTAGGAAGATTCAGGCTTTCAAAGGGCTCATATGCTTTATCCTCGGCTCTCTTAAGGGCTTTTATAGGGTCATCCTCAACCTCGCCCTTTAAAGCCAACCTGGCCAACTCGGTATATACTACCGTTGGATACTCGCCCAGAAGGCTCCTGTATTCGAAGAATGTCCTTTCAGGCATGATGAGCGAAAGTATATGCTTATCTATAACTGTTAAGAATGGGTTTCTGCCAACCGTTAGGGCTAGGTATCCTCCGAGAGCCTTCGTCTGGCTTCGCTTAATCACCCCCAAAACCTTCCCGCTTCTCCTAAGCTTCTCGGTTAACTCAAAAAGCTCATCGACGATATGCTTTCTCCCCTCAAGAAGCCCCCGCTTCTTCATATCCAGGGCGAGATAAACGAAGCTGTAGAAGCTCCCATCTATGAAGAGCAGATCGCATTTATCTAAGGCTTCAAGAGCCATCTTCCTCTCACAATAGGTTGTTAGAAGCGGGAAGAAAAATCGGCTTTCATCCCTAGAATGCGCCTGCCTCCTCCTGAAGACGTTGGCTTCAAACTTTTCCCCAACCCTCTCCAAACCCCTCAAATAGACTGTTCCATAGGTGAAGACTCCGTATCTCACCCCGAGCCTCTCGCTGAGCTTAGGCGATCTGGAACCGTCAACAGCGGCGATGAGGGAACTCTTCACTTGATCTGGAAGGCTACGTATGTGTGGGGAAACCTCAGCCCTAAGGATGCTCAGGTTGGAATCAATATCCCTAATGATACCGATTATTTTCTCGGCTTCCTCCTCGGCGAGCTGAAAAAACCTGTGCTGAAGATCCAGCGGGAGCTTAACCCATTCCGGGATTTCCTCCTCAGCCACCCTGAACACCCCCCATGGGCTTATATGTTATGAGCAGTGGGACAGGTGAGGGATTCATAACCCCCGCAAAATAGAATCTTCCAGGCTTAAGCTGAAGCAGCTGATTGGGTGATATGCCATATGGCGAAAGCCACTCTGAAGCTCCGCCCTCACCGCTGGCATCTAATGGATGTATCCTGCCGAAGAAGTGGGTATTCAGGTTTCTTCTGACAGCAGCGTTTATGCCTATCTCCCCCTTTATTCCCTGCGCTATAAGCGTCAGGTTCAACATGCGCTTCCTCCCTAAAGCTGCGAGGTTCTTTATCATCTCGCATGTTTCAGCCTGTATTCCATGAGCATCCCATGGAGCATACTGAGGAGCCTCATCTATTATAAGCGCTATTCCCAAGTTTCTCCCCGACTCCATCAAACCGTATAAATATTTCGAGAGCGATAGGAAAAAGCCGAGTTTAGCCTCAGTTAATGCACCGCTCATATCCACAGCCAGCAGCCCTTTCATTTCAAGGTTCTGGAAGAGCTCCTCAACGCTTAGCACACCCATAACCGGATAAAGATCCGATGGCTTAAGCCTCCTAAATATTCTCCTGAAAGCTCTTTGGGCTGAAGCCTTAGAACCCCTATGATCTATGCTGGATACAGCCATCTCAATATTTGTTTTCAACTCATTATACAGATGCTCAGCAGGATTCTCAGAGTTGGAGTAGGCATCCTTAACCCTGCCGATCCAGCCCTCCAGAAACTCATCGAAGCAGTCCCTAATGAAATCGTTTCTCGCGAAACCGAAAGTTTTATCCTGGAAATAGCTCAGAATCGACTCTTCGTCGAGGGCGATCTCAGTTATCCTAATAACCTCATCATTCCCGAGGAGCGGAACATAATCCGTTCCGCTCCAGTCAAGTATGAGAACTTTATACCCAGCCTTCCTATATAATGGGACGAGTATATGTCTCGTGAACCATGATTTTCCGCAGCCAGTGCTCCCATAAACACCCACATGATAAGGTAGGAAAACTTTATCGAATGGAATCTTCCATGAGGGATGCCCCTCAAAATACGCATCGGACCAGATGACGTCACGTCCCTTAACAATATGCTCAAACGGTCTATCATTGTCTTCTAGGAGATAAACCGGCGACCTGGGCTGAATTATAGCCCTATTAGGCTCAATCCCCTCGTTAGTTATTACGCCTATCGGCTCTATGGCAAATGAGTATACTTCCCTAGAGCCTGATGGTTCACCGCCATGCCTCAAGTAAGCCACATCAGGCCTATAGGATGTATGGCTTAAAAACTCGTTTTTACCTAAGCCTTCCCTTAAGACCCCTAAAATCTCATTTACAGGATTTATTTCCCCACCATTCTTAATGAGGACGAGCTCCTCAGCTGTCACGATGCTCTCCATATCCTTAAGAAGTATAAGCCTAGCCCTAGTCTCAGTGGCTCCATCCGCAACTCTACCTATAAACCTCAACATTCTCACCGAATATGGATCTGAAAGGGGTTCAGCGCTAATCAAATAATTAACGCTAAGCCGCAATATATACGTGATGCACATTAAAATGCGCAGAACCTTTTTTAAGATCCTCGGGGGATGCCACACCTTGGGAAGGTTTATATATTAATTTTATTCATTTTAATACGAAGGCGCATCAGTTTGTCTGTTACTGTTACCACGAGGATTGAGAAAGATCTGGCTAAAACTATAGATTCGATAGCGAAGAGGGAAGGTATGGATAGATCTACAATTATTAGGCGTTTTCTATCTAAGGCGGTGAGGGATTGGCTGGTAGAGAGAAGTTTAGAAGAGTATGAGGAGGGTAAGGTGACTCTTTGGCAGGCTGCAAGGAAATGCGGTTTATCCCTTTGGGAGATGATCAATGAAGTTAGGAAAAGGGAGATCCACGTTCCATACGGCTTAGAGGATTTGAGGGAAGACTTGAAGGCCTTTGAATGAGCGTGGTTTGTAACGCTACCCCCCTTATCTATTTAGCCAAAATTGGGAAAATAGATTTGCTTAGGAAAGTTTTTGGCGAGGTTATAATTCCTGAAGAGGTTAGAGCGGAAGTTGTTGAAAAAGGAAAGCTTCTAGGTGAAAGAGACGCCTATATGATTGAGAATGCGATTGGGGAGGGCTGGATTAAAGTTTTGAGAGCCGAACCAATAGAGGTTCCCATAGAGCTGGAGGCAGGTGAAGTTGCTGTTCTCTCCCTAGCTAAAAAACTTAAGGTGGAGGATGTATTAATCGACGAGGCTTCTGCAAGAACGGCTGCGAGGTTAATGGGGCTAAAGCCTAGGTGCACGATTTACGTTTTATTGAAGGCTTTAGAGATTAAAAAGCTCGATTTGAACGATTTTCTGAACATCCTAGACGAGCTGGTAAAGCATGGATTTAGGCTAAAAGAAGAGGTCTACTTAGAAGCTATTAAGAAAGCAAGGGAAATTGCAAAAGAAAACAAATAGCGCTTTAAAAAACGACCAAGAAATATTAAAAGTTATGTTCATAAGCTTTGAGCCCTCTCGGGTTCATCAGAGTCTTCATCAGCTTCTTCCTATATCTGGGTGAGCCCTCCCAAGCCCTCATGATTGCACCTCCCCGCTTTCAACATAAAAATCTACGAAAAATGTAATGTTTATGGCTTCAACAGTATTATCCAAGCCTGTAATCCGCCATGCAATATTGTCCTGCTCTCAAAAACCCTGTAATTCAGCTCCCCACAGATCTTCTCCAGAAGATCTTTGTGGATGGTGAGGAGGCAAACTGTTGAGTCCTCCTCCAGAAACGGTTTAAGCGACCTTAAAAATCCAGAGTAGATTTTCGGCAAAGCCTTCAGCCTGCCGCTTCTGATCCCGAAGGGAAGATTCGAAACAACCTTATTAACCCTCCAGCCAGCGGGCAGATACCTCTCAAGCCTTGTTGCATCGCCAACTAAGAATTTAACCCGGTCTTTCACGCCGGCAGCCTCAGAGTTTCCCCAGGCGCCCTCTATGCTCTTCGGGCTTACATCTATTCCTAGAAGCTCAAGCCCATCCCAGCATTGGGCGGCCTCTATTATTATTGTTCCCCCGCCGCAGAAGGCATCTAAAACCCTGTCGCCAGACTTAACATTGGCGAGCTTAAGCATGGCATAGGCTATCACAGGGTTTAAAGCTGAATAATGCTGGAAAACCCTTGGATAGCGGATTCTAAGCGATAGCCTAGTCTCCTGGATGCCGACGATGCATAGGTCTCGGGCAACATCAACCCTAACGATTGTTTCAGGTTTCTTCAGGTCAACCTTTCTACCGTACTTGTCAACCAGAGCCTGCCCAGCAACCCTCTGGACATCGATGCTTGTGAACCCATGCTTCCCAACCCTTTCGCATGTAACCCTGAAGGACTCGCCTAACGGGACATCGCAGCCGTAAACCCCGCTGTATATCTGCTCCAGCCCTTCAGATCCGGTTTCAATCCTAAATGTTTTTATAAGCCTCACCACATGCTCTATGCTCCTCAACGTGAAGACCTTATGAACCTGGCTTTCAGGAACCCTTATTGAAACCCTGCCGCCGACACCGCTGAACCTTACCTCAGTCTCAAGGACATCAAGGTTCTCCGAAGCCTCCATTAGGACGATATCCTCTAATCCCGGAACTGTTGTAACCATGAGCCAGACTGGATTTTCAGCCGAACAGATGTTTTCTCCACCCCCTTTTCAGAATCCCCATTTTCAAACTGATTTAAGGGTAAAGCTTATGGATTAATATTTAGCGCAGCCTTAAACCTTATATCGTAAGCCTCGGAGTTTTCTTTATGTTTGCTTTAAGAGCCTCGGCGGTTTTAACCCCAAGCAGAATCCTTAAGGAAGCATACGTCACGGTGGAGGGCAATAGAATCGTTAATGTTTCTGAGGAGAAGCCCAAAGATGTGGGGGAGATTTACAGGTACGATGAGCATATAATATCCCCAGGATTCGTGGATATACATACCCACGGAGGATTCGGCGTTGACATCACATACTCCGGATCGAAAGAGATTTCAGAGCTCTCGAAAATTTTGCCCTCAACCGGGGTGACATCCTATTTCCCATCAGTTATGACTGAATCCCCTGAGCGGATGATAAACGCCGTAAGAAACATTATAGAAGTCTCTAAATCAAGAGGCAGCTCATCAAGGATTTTAGGAATCCACCTTGAGGGTCCATACCTAAACAAGTCTAGATGCGGCGCGCAGCCTAAGGAGCACATACGTAAACCATCCTTCGAGGAATTTAATGGCTTCTACAGCTTAAGCGGGGGAATGCTTAAGCGCATAACAGTTGCACCTGAGGTTGAGAATGGAATAGAATTCATAGAGGGCATAGTTGGAAAATATAAAGTGAAGGTTTCTCTTGGACATACAGACGCAACATACGAGCAAACCGTAAGAGCAATCGAGGCTGGCGCAAACATCATAACGCACCTATATAACGGCATGAGGGGTTTCCATCACCGTGAACCGGGCACTGTGGGCGCGGCTTTAACAGAAAATGTCTATGCGGAGATAATATTAGACTTCATCCATCTGCATCCAGCAGCGGTGAAACTCGCTGTTAAATGTAAGGGACCGGACAAGACGATTTTAGTGACTGACTCAATATCAGGCGCAGGGCTTGGGGACGGCGCATACACGCTCGGCTCACAAACCGTAATCGTAAAAGACGGCGTTGCAAGGCTGGGCGATGGCACGCTTGCGGGAAGCACGCTGACAATGATCAGGGCTGTGCAGAACGCTTTAAAAGCCGGAATATCATTGAAAGACGCCGTGAAGATGGCTTCTCTCACGCCATGCAGCGCAATGGGCATTAAAGATGCTGGTAAAATATCTAGGGGTTGCAGGGCAGACCTCATAGTGCTGGATAAACAACTGAGGATTATAGACACCTACATTGATGGAGCAAGATGCGAGAAAACCGGCTAAAAAGCAGATGATATGATCGCGGTGCAATTTTTAGGCTTCCCAATCAGATGGGGATCCCCGCGATTCACGGATAAATCATTTAAGCCCCGCCTAGTAATAAACTTACATGCTGATACTAGGCGTTGACGGAGGCGCAACAAAGACTATATGCGCTGTTTCAGACGAAAACTTCCAGGTTCTTGGAGTTGGGGGCTCAGGTCCATGCAACTACAACGTCGTCGGCGTTGAAGAGGCTCGGAAAAACGTTAGGCTGGCGATTGAACATGCCCTTTCAAATCTAGATCTAAGAGACAGGACTGCTGAGATTGGATGCTTCGGAATCGGCGGATTAACAACTGAACGCGACTACGAAATAATCTCAAATCAAATTGTTCCATTCGACGTTGCTAAAAGAAGAATCATTGTGAACGATGTTGTCGTAGCCTTTTACGCGGCAACCTGCGGCAGCCCGGGAATAGTCGTCGTCGCAGGCACGGGCTCCATAGCCTACGGCTTGAACAGTAGGGGTGAAAGCGCGTTTTCAAGCGGATGGGGCTGGCTGATGGGTGATGAGGGAAGCGCCTTCGACATAGCGAGGCGAGCCCTTATAGCCGCAGCTAAAGCATACGATGGCAGAGGAAAAAGCACTGTTCTTGTAGAAAAGTTTAAGGAAGCATTTAAGGTTGAGGATTTTAAAGACATAGTGCCGAAAATATATCACGAGGTAACATCAACAAGGATTGCGTCGCTTTCCAAACTGGTTTTCTCAGCAGCGGAGGAAGGGGATGAAGCGTCAATAGAAATATTAAAGAACGCCGGCAAAGAGCTGGGCCAATCGGTTGTCGCCATAGCGAGAAAACTATCCATGGAAAACGAACCCATAATCGTTGGATCCTCAGGAGGGGTCTTCAGAGCCACCAGCATAGTTTGGGATTCGCTGAAAAAATATGTGAGAGCCCATATGCCTAAGGCATCCTTCACCCCTCCGGTGAAGCATCCAGTAATAGGCGCATTAATAATGGGATACAAAAATCTAGGGATAAATGTGGATGAGAAAGCTAAAGCGGCTTTACTGCAAAATTTAGAGAGAAAAATCGCTAACCCATAAATCCATTTCAAACCCGGTTTTTCACGCATCATCATTTACGCTGCATCCGCAATAATCCCAAACAGGAGTTTTCAGTAAAAATGAAAAGTCCCAGAGTTCCCTAATATTTTGTTATATGCTTAACATCTCATTTCTAAGGGGAGAAAAAATCAAAATTAGACCGTCTCTCACCAGAACAAAATGTATATATGCTCGTAACCCAAAAAATTTATTGGGGATTTCTATGGAAGAATTTAAAAGCA
>CAYPJR010000058.1:0-8989 GCA_964411115.1 uncultured Candidatus Bathyarchaeia archaeon
CGTTATATACCTTTACAATTTCGCTAAGCTTTTTATATTTAGGGCTGCTATTCACATATTTAGGGGAGGATTTATGGGGAAAAACGCTGTGGATAGTAAAGTTAAAAGTTTAATTAGACGGATGAGCATTGAGGAAAAAATCGCTCAGCTGGGTTCAATACCTGCCTCGGAGCTTTTGGAGAATGGAAAGTTCTCCCGCGAGAAGGCTCTTAACCTTATCGGTAAAGGCATCGGTCAGATAACCAGGCTGGCTGGAAGCCGCGGCTCCCCAAGGGATCCGGCTGAAATAGCTACCATAGCAAACAACATTCAGAGGTTTCTAATGGAGGAAACAAGGCTTGGCATACCGGCCATAATCCATGAGGAATGCTTAAGCGGACTGATGGGTTACGGCGCAACGACTTTTCCGCAGGCAATAGGATTAGCGAGCACATGGAACCCTGATCTGATTCAAAGCGTTGCAACAGTTATCAGGAGACAGATGAGGTCTCTGGGAGCCCATCAGGGGCTCGCGCCCGTCCTAGATGTTGCCAGGGATCCCAGATGGGGAAGAACCGAGGAGACATATGGTGAGGATCAGTATCTGGTTGCCAGCATCGGTGTGGCATATATTAAGGGGCTTCAGGGGGAAGATTTATCCTCAGGTGTTATAGCTACACCTAAGCATTTCGCAGGCCACGGATTTTCAGAAGGCGGAAGAAACTGCGCGCCTGTACATGTCTCACCGAGGGAGTTTAGAGAAATATTTCTGTTCCCCTTTGAGGCGGCCATTAGGGAAGCCGGGGCATACTCAATAATGAACGCCTACCATGACATAGACGGCGTGCCCTGCGCAGCCTCTAGGGATCTGCTAACTAAAATACTCAGGTTCGAGTGGGGATTTAAGGGATTCGTTGTTTCAGATTATGGGGCGATCGAGATGCTTAGAACCTTCCATAATGTTGCAGCGGATGAGAAGGAGGCTGCTGTACAAGCCCTAGAAGCGGGCATAGACATAGAGCTGCCGAGATTTAAATGCTACAGTGAACCCCTGCTTAACGCCGCTAAAGAAGGAGCAATCTCGGAGGAAACAATAGATGAAGCCGTTTCCAGAGTTTTAAGGGCTAAATTCCTTCTGGGACTATTTGATAACCCATATGTTGATGTTGAGAAAGCTTCAGGAGCCCTAGACACGCAGGAAGATAGAACGCTAGCCCTGAGAGCCGCGAGAGAATCCATAATACTCCTCAAGAATGATGGTGTTCTCCCATTAAGGAGGGATTTGGGGGCAATCGCCGTCGTTGGGCCGAACGCTAACACAACGAGGGGTTTACTGGGCGACTACAGCTACACGCTACATCTAGGCTGCGAAGAGGACGCTGTTAGAATAGTCAGCATATTGGAGGCTATTAAAGGCAAGGTTTCACCCCGAACAATGGTATATTTCGCGAGGGGATGCGACATATATGATCCATCAAAGGAGGGATTCAAAGATGCTCTTGAAGCCGCATCAAGATCCGACGTTATTGTGGCAGTGATGGGTGAAAGATCCGGAATGTTCCATCTGCCAGCGGTGACCGGTGAGGGGAGGGATCAGGCAAACCTTTCGCTTCCCGGAGTTCAGGAAGACCTCATCGAGAATCTTTACGCTACAGGTAAACCGTTAATATTAGTGCTCGTGAACGGCCGGCCCCTATCAATAGGACGGATAGCGGAGAAAGCCTCCGCAATAGTTGAGGCATGGTTCCCAGGGGAAGAGGGTGGAAACGCCGTAGCGGACGTCCTATTCGGAGATTATAATCCCGGCGGGAAGCTGCCCATCACAGTACCGCAGGATGCTGGGCAAATACCAATCTACTATAGTAGAAGAAGCTCCTCATTCAGGGACTATGTTTTTATGAGCAGCAAACCTCTATTCCCATTCGGGCATGGATTAAGCTATACAAAGTTTGATTACTCATCGCTTGAAATAGAGCCAGATAAAGTTGGACCGGCAGGGAAAGTGGCAATCAGCTTCCATGTTAAAAATGTCGGCGAACTGAAGGGCGACGAAGTTGCGCAGCTATACATCCGAGCCAAAGTGGCATCGGTCTCCAGACCTGTTAAGGAATTGAAGGGCTTCAGGAGAATCACGTTGGAGCCGGGGGAAAGAAGGAAAATAACGTTCATATTGCATATGGATCAGATCGCCTTCTATGATCGCGATATGAAATTGGTGGTTGAGCCCGGCTTATATGAAGTCATGGTTGGCAGCTCATCTGAGGATATAAGGCTCACTGGCAAGTTTGAAGTTACCGGCGGAAGAAGCCTTCTCCATCTAAGAAAATTCTTCAGCGAGACGATTGTTCAATGAAAAATACTTGCCTATCCACCTAATACCCTTTTTTATAGAAGATGTAGAAGCCCGGTGTCAAACGCATTGTTGAATAAAACTGTTTCTGCCTGATTCCTGAAGCCACCTCTATGAATTCAGGTATCACCTTATATATTAATTCGGCGGATGGGGGACCCCAACGTATGCCGGGACAGAATGGATCAATATATATGAATAAATCTTGCCCATTATAATTGAAGACCGCTTCCTTGGCTCCGCCATACTTCGGCTTATTAAGTATTTTAAAGGGCCAAACCTTACAGGCGAGCGGCTTATTATTCTGCAGCCCGCACAGTTTCTTCCCATCTGGGGCGGTATAAAGGAAAATGCATGAACCATCGCTTCTTTTACCCATATAGAACTTGTTTAGCCCAGCCCTCGTTACGCCAGCGCCGAAGGTCTTAGTTATTTTAAGCCACTCATGAAAGGTCAAAACTACTTCGAATTCCTTACAGCAGAGTCCGCATCCATTACAGTACCATGAGTTAACGTATCTCCAGGGAACGAAGCCCATTTCGTTGCTCCCGATGACCCTGCGCTTATACTTCAAAAATTTTGAATTAAAATCTTCCTAATAAATTTTCAATCGCCAATATCTGGAAAAGCGTAAAAGAGGCACATGCATAAACGCCCCGAAGCGCCATTAGTGAGTCACATGCGAAAACCTCTAGGCTTCAGCCGTGGAGAGAGTCACCATTTAAATCTTCTTGTAGAGGTATAGCGTGTGGGTTGGGAAACCTAAGAATTGATTCTCACAGAATTTTTCAACCTTAACCGGTCTCCATCCCAATATCTCGTAATCATGTGATACAACCCTTGTTCCCTTTCTGAGTTCAGATTCAAGTTTTGGCTTAACCTTTTCATTGGCGCTTGTAGTGAGATACAGGTAGACAACATCAGCCATGCTTATATCCACATTGAAGAGGTCATCATTGATTATTTTAACCCTATCTTGTAAACCTAGCTCATTAACCCTTCTCATAGCCTGCTTCGCCAAATCTTCTCTGATCTCTATGCCAATGGCGATAGCTCCAAACTCTTTCGCTGCGATGACGGCCGGCCGTCCGTCGCCGGCTCCGAGGTCGACAAATATTTCTCCGGGCTTTAGTTCAGCCATTGTTAAAAGTCTTCTTATAACCGATTCGGGAGAAGCAACGAAAGGAGATATTAACAAATGCTTCCACCTCTTTCCATTTAATCATTGAGGCATTATTTTTACCTTACGCTTTTAAATGATTTTCAAATATATAAATTTACCAGAACCTTCTCTTTAATGCTTCACGTTCAGCCTCTATTATTAATTCAAAAAATTCATCGGTGATTCTGCTTTCTTTAGCCAATATCTCCTTCACGTCGCTTAATCTAAGTCTCCTACCTGAGAGGGCCACTGCGGCTGCCTTACCATGCTTCGAAATGAGCTTAGCTGTTTCAAGCGCTTCCTCCTTAAGGATCTCCTCACTCTTAGTTAGTTTCTCATTCTTCTTCTCAATCAGCGGGTAGGCTTCGTAATCTTCAACCTCAAGCATGCCGAGGTTCGGCGACCCGCATTTGGGACAAACCGGGCGCTCCGGCAAATCCTTAATGCTTGTCATCTCTATGTAGTCCCAGCATTCCGTGCAAACAAAAGTTCTCGTCTCACCTAGAAGCCTAGCTTTAGCTGATTCTATAAGGATCCTCCGCATCTTCTCCGGCGGTATAAGATCTGTTTTCATGCTTACACGTTCTATACCAACCCTGGCTATTGGGCTTGCCTCTCCACCCGTTTCAACTTTAACTATTTCTATTTCGCCGCGTCTCATCATGCCGAGAACATTAATTAGATTTTTAAGATCTAAGTCCTTTATGAAAACCTCTTTCAGAGACTCCTCATAGATCACTGTATCCTCGAAGCTCTTGATTAGGTTTCTCAAGCTGACGCTTTCAAAGTCAACCCACTTCTTTATCGCCCCGAAGCGTCGAGCAACATGTATCAGGCGCCTCTTAAATATTCCCGTTTTAACAACAGCCCTTGTAAGCGTTTCCCTAAGGAAGTCTTCATTTGAGTTTTTCAAATCTGAAAGTATTTCCATGATTGATTCAGGCTTAATCTCCCCCATGGTTTGAATGAATATTCTGTACGGGTCATGCTGAACAATTACGGAGTACCCTGTCCGCTCAGATATCACGTGGCCAATAACTTGAGCTAAAGCCCTATTGGTTAATGAGCCGAAGCTGCAATGCAGTATTATGAAGTCTCCCCATTCCTCAACTGTTATCCGCTTATCTGTTGGAGCTGGATATCCACACTTAACATGCTCAACAGTTTCCTTTATTGCCTCCAGAATCGTCTTTTCATCCGCCGGATACTTTTTAGCCAGATCCCTAGCGATCTCTTCAGGGCTTAAGTTCGCCCTTATCTTTTCCTCAACGAACCCTCTTATGGCGCCAACCTCCTGAGCAACCTCGAAGGGCACCGGTATCTCCTCGCCAACCCAGCTTGGTATAGCCCCGGTTGGATCATCAATTGATTTCACATAGATTTTGTCCGCATCCATGCTCACGATTTTCCAGGGGCTTCCACGTATAATAAATTTCACGCCGGGCTTACCGTATTCAGCCACAAAGGCTTCATCCAGCAGACCTATCGCTGTATCCGTGTTCTTATCAATGACAAGATAATGTTTCTCATCAGGTATCATAGAGAGGTTCTCGAAGAAATATTCGAAGAGGGCTTTTGTCCTACGGGGCTTCAGAACAACATTATCCTCGAAAGAAACCCATGCCAATCTTGGGAACCGGTTATGCATGTACTCCAAAACTCGTTTCACACCCTCGATGGTCAAGTTCCTATAGGGATAGGATCTCCTATAAACTTCACATATTTCATCGAATGTAAGGCGTTTCCTCTTCAGTAGGAAAGCCGCTATTTGATGAGTTAAAACATCAAGGGGCTCTTCAGGTATATCAACGGGCTCCAGCTCCTCATTATATGCCTTTCTACCTATCACCATAGCCTCTAATGTGTCGTCTGAATCCATCGTTATAATTATGCCGTTTGCAACAGACCCGATTCTATGGCCGCTTCTTCCAACACGCTGTATTAACCTTGTAACCTGCCTTGGGCTCATGTATTGAATCACTAGGTCTATTCTGCCAACGTCTATACCAAGCTCCAGGCTGCTTGTGCATACTAAACCTCGCAGCTCACCCTGTTTAAGCCCTCTCTCAGCAGCGATCCTAGATGACTTAGCTAATGAGCCATGATGAATTGAAACTGGAAAGTTAACATCCCATATTTTAAATCTGCTCGCCAGGATTTCGGAAATTGTACGCGTGTTAGTGAATAGTAGGGCCGAATTATGTTTCTCAATGAATTGGCGCATCACGCGCAGCCTCGCCGCAACCTCAGGATGGGTAAAAAGCGATGAAGCTAACTCTTCATCCTGCGGTTCAGGCTTAGGATAAATTATCTGCAGCCTCATCATTCTGGCAACGGGAACCTTAACGATTTCAACAGGACGATTATTTCCCACAAGAAACTGTGCAACCTTCTCAGGGGTACCGATGGTTGCGGAGAGACCAATTATTTGAAATTCCTCATTAGTTATTGTTCTCAGCCTCTCAAGAGCCAACGCCAGTTGGCTACCGCGTTTATTATCAGCCAGCTCATGCACTTCGTCGACAACAACCCATTTTATGGATTGCAAGTGGCGGCGCATGATCCATCCGGACAAAATTGACTGTAAAGTTTCAGGCGTCGTTATCAGCATATCAGGCGGGCTTCTAGCCTGCTTAGAACGCTCATTCGAGTCTGTATCACCATGCCTAACAGCTAACTTAATATCTAGATTATTGCACCACCATTCTAAACGCTCAAGCATATCGCGGTTCAAAGCCCTTAGGGGCGTAATATAGAGAACCTTTATTCCGGGCTCTCTTCTAGGCATCTGAATAAGCATGTTAAGAATCGGGAGGATCGCCGCCTCAGTCTTCCCACTTGCGGTTGGCGATATAAGAAGAACATTTTTACCCTCAAGAATTTTAGGTATAACCTTTGATTGAGGCTCAGTTGGATGCTTAAAGCCTTTCTCCTCAATTAACCGACGTATTGGGCGGACTAGCAGATTAAATACGTTATCATCTTGAGCTTTATCCATACTTTGCGTTTGTTCAAACGGTAAGCCCATCGCCCGACGGATCATCCCTGATTAAATTAAATAGAGAATAAGTGTGATTCAATAGTAAAAACGTTTTGTCAATGACCTCATGAACGCATTAACGAGCATATTAACTTGAAAATATAATGAAAATGGCAGATAAATCGCGAGAGAAATTAAAGCTACGGAGCTAGCGAAAAGTATTGCCCTCACGATTCTCCAGCTTAGAAACTTCCTACTTTTATGAATGGAGCAGCTTACGAAGCTAAACCATGCTAAATCTGCAAATGCATGCCCAACCAGGAACGATAATAAGCCCGGCGCTCCAGCAATGGAGATTGCGCTCATTATCAGCGGGGATCCTTCCATCAGCCACCAAAGAAAGAAGTAGGGATTAGAGCCACTGCTTAAAAATCCGGAGATAAGTAAGCTGCGTGAAGCCCGCCCTGTCTTGGCAAGGCTAGGATTAGAAACTAACGCTTCATCGTTAATTTTTAGGTTTAATGCATCCCTCATAAGACGTAAACCCATGAGCATAAGCATGGCTCCGCCGGCAAAACCCATTATGGTTAAAGCAAGCTTACTCTTCATTAGCGGACCTAATCCTAAGAAAACTAGGAAAATTATAAACGATTCAAGAATCAAGTGTCCAAGCACGATTAAGGGACCGGCTACCCTACCGCTCCTCATGGACTCCGAAACCACAAGCATGAACACTGGCCCTGGAACAACGGCGCCGGATAAAGCTGCCATAAAAGATAGAGAAGCTATTCCTAGCAGCTCAAGCACTTGATCTTCCTCAATACACTGAAACCTTAGAAACCCCTTTTATCCTTAGGAATTCAGGTATAAGTTCACCCGGCACCTTCGTTTCGGTTATAAGCGTCAGCTTCGGCTCAGGGGTTAGCTCCGGATCATCGACTATTGCCTGCCTTATACTTATGTTCTTCTGGGCTATAAGCAGGGCTGCGGATGCCAATATGCCTGGGGTTCTAGCGTCCACAGGTGTTATTTCAACAACGCCGAAGTTTAAATGCTTAGCTACATCGCGCAGCGACGACCCGGCTGGGCTTATACCGCTAAATATTACCTTTAAATCCGGACTGCTCTCAATCATTTTTATTGTTTGAGTAACTGTTCTCCTATCAACCCTAGCAACCCGGCTTATTCTAACAACTGGTATGCTTATGTCCCCACAGTAAATTTTCCCATTTCTTACGCTTAAGCCATTTTTAATAAGTATTTTTGCAACGTTAAGTCTTTCAGGGTAACCTTCCAAGGCTTTTACTATTTTATCCCACATAATCAATCACTTTCGCATAATTTTAAACAGTCTGCATAATTATTGCACAATCATGCTTTTAATCTTTCCTAAATCGGAAGCATCGACTTTAGAAGCTGGGAAAACCGCTTCTAAAGCATATGTCGTCCACTCGCGCTTATACGCGTTCCTTTTAGGCATCCGCCGCCGTAGTTAGCAGTTTCAAAATGGATAGGTTTAAATGTTAGTTTGTCTCTATAGTCTATTTGATGAGCGAAGAACTCTTACGTCCAAGGGATGTAGCGAAGATTTTTGGAATCTCGGTTAAGACTCTCTGGAAGTGGCAGAGGAAAGGAATTATTAAAGCTGTTAGGCTTCCAACTGGCAAGCTCCGCTACCCAAAGAGTGAGGTAGATAGATTGTGGAGGCAGTTAAAAGCTTCAGGATTCCAGTAGATGCTCCTAAAGACCTCATAGACTCGTATTTTAAAGTTAAGAGGAGAGTGTTGGAAGTAATTCTCACGCACGTTAAATTCAATAGGAAAGCGCATTTAGACTTCAAAAATGATGATAGGAGGAGGCTTAGGGACGATCTTCTGAAGGACTGGAAGTATTCAAAGCACTACATTGATTCAGCCATAAACTCAGTTATCGGATTGGTTAAGGGGTGGATAACGCTCCACAATAAAGGAATGGCTAAAGAGCCGCCGAAGATAACAAAGAAGGCTGTCTACATTAAGAATACGCTTTTCAACTTCAAGAATGGAATTTTAAAGATAAGTGTCGAACCGAACAGAAGATATCTCATGGTTGATTTAAGCAAGTATCTATGGGTTCCTAAAGACTTTGACGGGCTTGGAGGATTGATCCTAACAGAGAAGGAGCTAATAATCACGGTTAAGAAGAGAGTTGAGCCTAAAGCTGATGAATGGGCTTCATTCGACGTGAACCTGACGAATGTGACGGCGTTGATCAACGGAAGGATAGAGCGATATGATCTTAAAGAGTTATATCACGTCCACAGGGCCTATGAGGCTAAGCGTCAAAGAATACAGAGGCTTTCAAAATTTAAGCCCAAAACATCTAGGAAGCTGTTGCGGAAGTATTCTAGGCGTGAGAGGAATAGGGCTAGAGACTTCATGCAGAAGCTGACGACTGAGATAGCGAGAAAACTTAAGGAATCCAGATCTGGAGCAATAATGGAAAGGCTCAAAGGGATAAAGCAGAAGATTCTAAACGG
>CAYPJR010000059.1:0-8769 GCA_964411115.1 uncultured Candidatus Bathyarchaeia archaeon
ATTGTAGATACCCTTCTTGATGAATACTCAAATATATGGTGATAAAAGGATACGCTTAAAGTAGGCGCATGTTTTTAGCGTCGAGGTTTCTCTTTTCTTCCAATGACTAGATCTTTGAGGGAAACACCGTTAACTGTAACTACCTTCCATCTGACCCCGGGAATATCTCCCATCGACCTGCCCCTTGAGCCGCCTATTCCCTCAATTATCACTTCGTCGTGTTCGTCAACAACGTTTAACGCTCCGTCGCCTGGAAGAAATGCCGTTACAACTTTACCATTCTTTATTAGTTGAACTCTTACGCATTTTCGTATAGCGCTGTTCGGCTGCTTACTTTCCCGCCCAACCTTTTCAAGGACTATTCCACGGGCCATTGGGGCGCCTTCAAGAGGGTCGGCTTTAACATCCAACATTAGCATGCGCCGCTTATAATATATGCTTCTCCACCGCCACTTCTTTCTATTTCTGATGAGTTTTCTTGCAGCGAACTCGCCTCTAGGCGATTTTCCCATAGCAAATTAACCTCGCATGCTATATTGCCAAAATAATATTTGGCATTATAAATGTTTCGTTCAAGTATTTAACGCTTTCAAACAATAAAGACGCTGCTTATTTGAAAATATCGCTTTGCAAGAAACCTTAGTTTCTCGGCATTTCTACCGTTCTTGCCAATAGCTATGCCTTTATCTTTATAATCCACCGCAACAACGGCGATCGTGTTTCCATCGGGTTTCTTAGTTAGCCGCACCTCCTTCACCCTCGCAGGCTTCAAGGCATTCTTTATCAGCTGAACCGGATCGTCGGAAAATTCAACTATTTCGTATTTTTTGCCAGTCATCTTTTCAAGAAGCGCTATATTTTTTCCTCCTTTGCCTATGGCCACTCCAGCCTCGCCCTCCTTAACCACAAATATTATTCTATCAAATTGGTTGTCAATTATACAATCTCTAACGCTCGCCCCGGTTAGGCTTTCAAAGAGCGCTATGTATTTCAGTTCCTCATTGGTGAAACGTATTCCCCTAGACATTTTCACCACCCGCAAATTTGAGTATATCAGAATCGCCAGGATCTCTAACCGCTAAAGAAGCAACTAAGAAAGGTTTCCTACAGGCTGCACCAAGATCTAGGCTTGAACCGGGATACGCAATAAATGGGGTGTTCGATAGTTTACAATAGTACTCTATTTTTTCACGTAGATCGCTTGGACAGTTAGATGCCACGATTACGAGCCTAACCCTCCCGGCCATGACATTTTTTATAGTGACGTTTGACCCAAATAAAATTTTCCCAGATCTAACGGCTATGCTTAAAGATTTATCAATTTCACTTTTGCTTAGGCTACTCAACTTTTTCATCAACCTCCTTGCTTATAGTTGCTGAGGGAGCCGTCATATAAATTTCAACCAGCCCAGTACCTATCGGGATTGTCTGCCCGATTATAACATTTTCGGTTACGCCCTTTAATGGATCAACTTCGCCTTTAATGGCAGCTTCAACAATGTTTGGAACCGTTATTTCGAAGGCGGCCCTTGCAAGAACGCTTGGTTTTCCACCACTAACCCCATGTCGCCCTATCTGTTTAATGCTGCCTGTCGCCGTCATTATATCGGCTACAAGCATTATGTGCCTTATGTCCACATCCAAACCTTGCTCCTCAAGTACGCTCATCGCCTCTTCCACTATGGCGTTTCTAGCGGCCTCCACGCCTAACGTCCTTTCTATTTCATGTAAATTGTTTGTGGTTGTTCTAGTTGGGTCAACTCCTACAACTTCTAGAACTCTTGGCAGATTAGAACCGTCGGTCCTTATAATCCATTCGCCCTTTTCTTCAGTCACGTAGACTCTCCGTATGCCACTTATGCCTCTTATATGATAAGATGAAACTTTGCTTAGGAGTTTCTTCAAATCCATCTTCTTCTTAGGCTCAATAAACAGCACATCCTCTTCAAACTTCAGAGAGCAAGCGGGCATATTAATAATATTCTTCAGATCATCCATCGTTATGCCGCGCTCATCCATTCTATGCTTGTCGAATTTAACAATTATCCCTCCAGTTTCAGGGTTTATGTAAATGGCTTCAGAAATATCCTCTATCGCTGTGTAGAGGATTTCTCGGGCAACCTCAGTCGCCTTTTTTCTACTTCCTCTATGCTCCTCATCCAAATATATAGTCATTATCGGTGTTGACGGTTCCCTCCTCGCGTCAACTATTTCTATCAAGCGCGGTAATCCAAGCGTAACGTTCTGTTCTCTTACGCCAGCATAGTGGAAGGTTCTTAGAGTCATCTGAGTGCCGGGTTCACCAATAGATTGCGCCGCAACTACGCCGACCGCTTCTCCAGGCTCAACAAGAGCTTTCCTATAGCGTTCTAGAGCCAAATTAACCGCCAAGTCTATACCTTCCTTACTGAGGCCAGAGTTCACCAATCCGTCTAGGAGTTCACGAACTAGAAGCGGCGTTAGCTCTTCTTTAACCTTATTCACTTGATCCTCAATATACTCTTTTGTTGCGGATTCTCCCCCTTCAATCATGAGTTTAACTTGTTCAATGAGTCTGCTAACGTTAACTGCCTTGCCATGATCACTTTTAGCCGGATCAACACCATCTTCACCATACTTGAACTGTATGATTTCACCTAAGGGATTTCTCACAGTTCCATCGTATTCAACACGCAGATGCTCTAATGCGTTAATCAATCTTCTCTGCATATATCCGCTCTGCTGGGTTCTAACGGCTGTGTCCACTAGACCCTCACGTCCACCCATAGCGTGGAAGAAGAATTCAATCGGATCCAAACCATCCCTATATGATGAATATACGAAGCCTCTTGCTTTAGGTGATGGATCGCCTAGCTCAAAATGCGGTAAAGCCCTCTCGAGGTATCCACGTATGATACGCTTGCCGCGTATTGATTGCTGACCCACTATCGCAGCCATCTGCCCTATGTTAAGCGTTGAACCCCTAGCACCAGTTTTAGTCATTATTATGCCTGAATTATCGATTTCAAGATCTTCCTCAGCTACTTTGCCAGCTTTCTCTCTAGCTTCAGCCAGCTCATTCATGACATACAGTTCAAATGAGTCTATGAGGGTCTGTCCTGGAAGCCGTTCAAGAGTTCCCTCCCGCAAAGCCTTAGTGAACTCAGCTATTCTCTTCTCAGCTGTTCTCACTATTTGGCGTATTTTCCGCTTGGCTTCAACGGAAAGATCAAGCTCTTCAAAGGAGTATGTGAAGCCGCGCATCGTCATGAACCTTGTAAGAAGATGGCTAATCTGATTAAGGAATCTTCTGCCAGTTTCAGTCCCATAGTCCTTTATTATTCTATGGAGAAGACTCTCCGATTTCTCAGCTCCTATAGAGTTTTTATCAATTACACCTTTAATTAGAACGCCGTTCTTAATGACCACGTAAGCATCGTATGGGCAATCCTCTTTTAAGCATTGCTCGCAACTTCTACAAACGCTGGCCTTAAGCGTGTAGCTGAAATCCTTCGGAAGGAATAGGCTGAATATTTGCTTGCCAGTCCATAGGGGTTTAGGCTCCTTAATAGCCGGTTCAGGGAGGGGACCATCGTATCCAGCAGCCGCCAACAATTCGCATACTTCTTTCTTGTCTAGAAGCGTTGATTTTCGAGTTAAGAGGAAGGAGGCGGTTATAAAGTCCCTTATGGCACCTATTATTGGGCCTCCAAATCTCGGTGATAATATGTGATCTTGAACCTGCATGAGAAGGCGGGCTTCGGTTTGAGCCTCCTCGCTCTGCGGAACATGGAGATTCATCTCGTCCCCATCAAAATCAGCGTTATAAGGTGGACAAACACACAGGTGAAGCCTAAAAGTCTTATATGGAAGAACCTTAACGTAATGAGCCATTATAGACATCCTATGTAATGATGGCTGCCTATTAAAGATCACTATATCGCCATTCTGCAGATGCCTCTCAACGATGAATCCGGGCTCAAGGGCCTCCGCAAGCTTCTCTCTGTCTGTAACAAACTCCAGTCTGACGCGTTTCCCATCGGGCCTAACAATATATAGCGCGCCCGGATAAATATCCGGGCCGTTTTTTACAAGCTCACGCAGTCTTTCAATGTTCCATGAGGTAACCTTCTCAGGTAGGGTTAATCTCATAGCCACGCTTATCGGTACACCAACCTCGTTTATATCTAGGTTTGAGTCTGGGCTGATAACGGTTCGGGCTGAGAAGTCAACCCTCTTACCGGAGAGATTACTTCTGAACCTTCCTTCTTTTCCCTTCAAACGTTGGGAAAGCGTCTTCAGAGCTCTTCCAGATCGATGCCTAGATGGTGGTATACCGGATGATTCATTATTAAAGTATGTAGTAACATGATACTCCAAAAGCTCAGATAGGTCCTGAATTATAAGCGTTGGCGCTCCAGCTTCAATATTTTCCTTAAGACGCTGATTTATTCGGACTATATCAACAAGTTTATGCGTTAAATCATCTTCAGACCTTATCCCTGACTCAAGCGTTATGGATGGCCTAACATAAACCGGCGGAACCGGTAAGACTTGGAGTATCATCCATTCTGGGCGCGCATTTTTCGGGTCGAACCCCAGAAGCTCAAGGTCCTCGTCGGGTATCCTTTCGAATCTTTCGCGTATCATGTTAGCTGTTAAACGCCGGGAGCCTTCCTTCTCTGTATACTCATGAAAGATCGTTGGCTTAACAAACTCTATCTTGTATTGCCTAGCACCGCAGTATGGGCATTCACGGTTCCTTTTCGCCTCTTCAAAAACCCTACTATAAAATGGGGCGGGCAAAGTGCCGATCAGCCTACGCAGCCTTTCCATCCTAGCCTTAAGAGATCTAATCGTTTTCTCAGGAAGCAGTATGCGTCCACAGTTTCTACATATCGCTTGAAGAAGATTATATATTACTTCAGCGAACTCAACATGAATTATTGGAACTGCAAGTTCAATATGCCCAAAATGTCCGGGGCATCTCACCGATGTATTTCCGCATGTCCTACAACGTTGCCCAGGTTCAAGGACGCCTAATCGGCTGTCCATAAGCCCGGATGATATTACTGCCCCATCCTCATCGTAAGTGTCAGCTGTTTGAATCTCAACAACAGACATCTTCCTTATTTCTTGCGGTGAGAGTATACCGAATCTTATCTGATCTACTATTTTATGGTATGTTTCTTCAACCGCCATCTTTAAGCCCTCTCCTTTAATTTAAGCCTAGGTGCAATGCATAGGCTCATTAACTCCTGTAAGAGAAGCTTAAATGCGTATGAGACCACAACCGGTGAGACTTCGGCTTTATCTCCGCAAATGTGACACAAATACTTACGCTGTTTCATATCATAGTATGCTATGAAGCCGCAGTTTTCACAAACATGCAACGTATATTTGTCTGATTCTTCAAGCAACCTATCCTGTAGGAGTAATGCTACGCCATGCCCTATTAGGCAGTCTCTCTCCATCTCGCCGAAACGTAGCCCGCCGCCTCTAGCCCGCCCCTCAGTCGGCTGCCTAGTAAGCATCTGAACTTGGCCCCTAGCTCTCGCATGAATCTTGTCAGCGACCATGTGATGCAGCTTCTGATAGTAAACGATGCCCACGAATATGTCAGCCACATACTTCTCGCCGGTTATGCCGTTGTATAGAACCTCCCGCCCAGTATAGCTGAAGCCCATGTTTACCAACATGCGTTTTAAGGCTTCACCGCGCCTCTTACCGATGAAGGGCGTGCCATCCATGGCTTCACCTCTTAAGGCCGCTATTTTACCAGCCATAGATTCAAGGAACTGTCCAATCGTCATCCTTGAAGGTATAGCGTGCGGATTAATTATCACGTCGGGAACAAGCCCGTCCACGCTAAATGGCATATCCTCCTGCGGCACAATCATACCTATAACTCCCTTCTGCCCATGTCTGGAAGCAAACTTATCGCCCAGCTCCGGTATCCGCTCATCACGCACCCTA
This sequence comes from uncultured Candidatus Bathyarchaeia archaeon, assembly GCA_964411115.1. GTDB lineage: Archaea > Thermoproteota > Bathyarchaeia > Bathyarchaeales > DTEX01 > DTEX01. Next base: position 5,956 of record CAYPJR010000059.1, read on the forward strand.
ACTTTAACTAATCTGTTTCCCTCGCTTGTTTCAGTTATAAAAACAGCGTCAACCACGCCCTTCTCAGAGGGCCTCATTTCAACAGATGAATCCCTCATCGCCGGACCCCTAGTTTCAAACTCCTTATATTCCTCAAGGAACCTCGGCGGGCTGATTCTACCTATTAAAACGTCGCCTCCTGAAACCTCCGCTTCAAGCCCTACTATTCCATCTGGTTCGAGAAGGCGGTAATATTGCTCTCCCCTATAACCTCTTGTCCCAGGCTCCGGCACCGCTAAGCGGTCCCTTAGCCCGCCCAAATATTGGCGGCACTCAACCTCATAAAGCCTATAGAATGTGGAGCGGGCTAAACCACGCTCTATAGATGCCTTATTGAAGATTATGGCGTCCTCCATATTGTATCCTTCATAGGATAGAACCGCTACAACACAATTCTGCCCAGATGGACGCAAATCGTAACCTATGATCTCCATAGGTTTCGTTTTTACCAGCGGCTTCTGCGGATAATGAAGTATGTGGGCGCGTGAGTCAACTCTGAAGGGAAAGTTGATTGCGTATATGCCTAAAGCCTGCTTAGCCATCGCTGATTCGTAAGAGTTGCGTGGAGACTGGTTATGCTCCGGGTAAGGTATCAACGATGCGCAGATTCCGAGGATTAAGTATGGCGCCAGCTCCAGATGAGTATGCTGGAGAGTAACATCTTCAGGGTATAGCGCTATATAGGCGTTCTCCTCTTCCTCGGCGTCTAAATATTCAATTATGCCATGTTTTACTAAGTCGCTCCAAACCCATTCCTTAGAAACGATTTTCTCAATATGTTCTTCCCGCAGCTTCGGCATGCCGTTCTCAACTATAATTAAGGGCCTACGTATTCTTCCCTCATCACAGTTTACGTAGACTTCACGCTTAACACCGTAAACCTCTGAGAAGTAGGCGACGTTGATCTCAGGCGAGATCTCGCCTCGTCTCCTCGCCCTTCTCAACTCGGAAACTAGCCTTTCCGGGTCGTCATGATAGCCTATCGGGACGCCGTTCACGAATACTTTTGCACCGTTAATCTTCAGCGACTCGTCGGCTTCAGGTAGCGGAATGACGCCACGCCTATAAAGCTCATGCTTAACTCTTTCAGGGTCTACTCCTATGGATGTTGAGGCTGATAACGCTAGATTCTTAACTAATCCACAGTTTGCGCCTTCAGGAGTTTCATTTGGACACAGCCTACCCCAATGTGTAGCATGCAGATCTCTAGCCTCAAAGTTAGGTTGGCTTCTGCTCAGCGGCGACTGCAACCTTCGGAGGTGGCTGTATGTTGAGATGAGGTTTGTTCTATCAAGCAATTGCGTTATACCAACCTTACCCCGGCCCCAGTTGCCAGTTGCCAGGGCATGCTGAATTTTCTCAGTTATTATTCCAGGCCTAACGGCTATTGAAACGCTTATCATACGCTTCCTTGAACCCATCCTCTCAAGCTGATATTTAATGTCACGGCACAGATTTCTGAATGCAACTCGGAATAAATCAGCAAGTAAGGGACCAGCTAATTTTAACCGCTTATTTTTAACATGATCTTTATCATCAGGTTTACGTCTGCCAAGCTTAAGTTCAATAATTCTAGCAGCCATCTCACCAAGCAAATAAGCCTTATCAATTCTTTTACTGGAGGACCTTCCAATGTGAGGCATGAAGTTTTGGTCTATGAGCTGTTCAGCTCTCTGAAGACGGTAGCTTTTAACCTGCCCATGGGCTACACGGTTTCCAATGAATAAAAGCGCATCTTCAACAGTATTTACGTCGGCAGCTTCCTCAAAGGATGGCTCAAGCTCGCTCTGCACTTCCTTATCCAGCGAAACCGCTTCAGCTATTTCCCTATCAGATTCAAGTCCAAGCGCCCTCATGAGGACGACGAAGGGTATCTCTGATGGGATGCCGGGCATGGAAACATGCAGCGAACCATTAGGTTTCATACGCATCTCAATTCTAGCCCTAAAGCCGACGGTTGTCGAGAAAATTTTAGCCCTATAAATTGGTGTGGCTCCTTTAGTTTCAACATCTACAAGTATACGGTTGGGAGCCAAATCCTCAAGGGCAACAATAACCCTTTCAGACCCGTTAATTATAAAGTAACCTCCAGGATCAAGCGGATCTTCGCCATGCCTAACTAATTCATCTTCAGAGAGCCCTGAGAGATAACAGTATTTTGATTTAAGCATCGTTGGCAGATCGCCTATATAAACAAGCTCTTTATCCATCTCTCTGCCGCCTATAACAGGTATCATCTCAACTGACATAGGCATTGCGTACGTTAGGTTTCTCAGACGCGCCTCCATAGGATAGATCTCATGGCGGGTTCCGTCAACCTCAGTAATATACGGCCCGTAAATAACCCCATTCTCAGTTTCACGAGCAATGAAGATTCTGCCAAACTTTATCTTATATGGTCCCTCGGGAACTTCAATCTCTATTTCGCCAACTTCATCTATTATTTTTTGAAGCCCATGCTCAACAAACTCGTTATAGGAGTCTAGGTGCTGCCTAACTAGTCCCTTCTCTTCAAAAAAGGCTTTCATAACTAGAAAGGAATCCTTAAGATTCGCCAAGAATTAATGTTCCCTCCCATAAAGATTTAGGTTCATTTAAACACGGCGCATATATTAAGATTAACATTTCCCCCATTAGATCGCCCCACCATTAAGCTGCATATGCATAATTGCAAAGGCAAAAAAGTAAACAACAAGATGAGACTAATAAACTTTGCCTTAGATAAATCGCTACGGGCATAAAAAATCGTTCTCTACCCAAATCTTCTTTATAATA
>CAYPJR010000060.1:0-3956 GCA_964411115.1 uncultured Candidatus Bathyarchaeia archaeon
AGAAGATACATACTTAGACCAACCCTGCCTCCAATCATAACAGATTTCTCCTTAACCTTAATTGGCTCATGGATGGGTGCAATAATTACTGAAAGAGTATTTAACTGGCCGGGGATAGGCAGCTTATTCTATTCAGCGTCAGTAATGTTTGACACACCAATATTGGTCGGCCTCGTGGTTATATATGCCTATCTTCTAGCAGTAACCGTCTTCACGCTGGAATTAGTGTATGCGGTTTTAGATCCAAGAATCAGGGTAGGAGGCGCATAATGTCATCAAGGATTAAACAATTTTTTAATCAACTATTCTTCTATAAATCCGCCGCAATCGGGCTGGCAATAATATTCATCCTGGTTGGAATTTCAGTATACACTATTTTCGCAGTGCCCTACAATGAAGCTACAAGGCTATGGAGGGCTGGCGAGCTGCATTGGCTGGATAATCCGCGCAACGCCATGCCTTCCTGGATAAATATATTTTCATCAAAGAAGATGCCTGAAACAATAATATTAGATACGAGTAAATCTCAGCCGGGAGCATCTAAGGCAATAATTCAGGCGGCTGAAAAATTCAGTAAGATCAGAGTTGATTTCTCATTCAACTATCAATATGACGATTTCCCAAGCGAACTGAACCTGTTCTTTAAATCAAACTTTAATGTCTCAGCGCCTAGATTAACAATTTACTGGGTTAAACCTAACGGGGAGGAAATTATTCTAAACACTATTTTAATTTCTAAAGACGACAGATATTATATTTCAAATGATGATAAGTTAGCTAGAGATCTCAGGGTATTAATTTCGAGGAAGATTAACAGAACCATAGAGTATGATGCGCCAATCACGCTTCTACTTTTCGCCCAGGAAGACTTAAGCATACTTGATCCCGGCGCAGCTAAGGTTATGAAGGGAAACTATAGGCTTTGGATAGATGGAATAATTTTTGAGACATCTGCGGATTTAGATGCAAAACTCGTTGTGTATGGTAAGGTTTACGGCTGGGCTGGCACAGACCATTTGAGGAGGGATTTGGGAATAGCGCTTTTATGGGGCACACCGATAGCATTATCCTTCGGTGTAATAGCGTCGGTTTCAATAGCGCTAATACAGATGTTTATCGGCGCCGTCAGCGCATGGTTTCTAGGGGGAGTTGACACAGTAATACAGAGGATCACCGAGATTTTCATGGTGCTTCCCTTTCTGCCTATTCTAATAATGATATCTACATTCTATAAATTTAATATCTGGATCCTCCTGCTCGTCGTCATTGCGCTCACAATATTCGGCGGAGGAGTTAAAAATTATAGGGCAATGTTCCTTCAGATTAAAGAGTTCCCATATGTTGAAGCTGCAAGGGCATATGGCGCTGGCAACATCAGAATCTTAATATACTATTTGATCCCCAAGGTTTTACCCACAATCATACCATCAATGGTCCTTTCAGTAGCCGACTTCGTTTTTCTGGAAGCTGCGTTGGCAATACTTGGCTTAGGCGACCCTCTTGCTCCAACATGGGGGAAAATAATTGATGACGCATACACAAACGGGGCGCTGTATAAAGGCTTATATTACTGGGTTCTAGAACCATCAATATTACTGGCAGCCACATCGCTAAGCTTCGCAATGCTCGGCTTCACATTAGATAAAATCTTCAATCCTAAATTAAAGGAGATGTAAATGAGCGGAGAACATCTCAACGTGAAAAGCCTAACCATGTATTACAGAACGCTGATTGGGGAAGTTAAGGCTGTCGATGACGTCTCATTCAATTTATCCAGAGGGGAAACAGTTGCAGTAATAGGGGAATCTGGTTGCGGAAAGAGTTCGCTGGCAAAATCAATAATAAGATTGCTTCCCAGAAACGTATCGGTGTATAAAGGCATCATACTATTTAACGACTTAAATTTAATGGATCTAGACGAAGAAGACTTCACAAAAAAGATTCGGTGGACCAAAATCACGTATGTTCCGCAGGCAGCATTAAACTCCCTAAATCCAGTCATCAAAATAGGGGAGCAGATGATTGAGCCGCTTATCCTAAATCAGAAGATGAGTAAGGATGAAGCGCTTGAGAGAGCTGCGAAAACATTAAAAACAGTCGGCATAAATGAAGACTTCATACATCACTACCCATTCGAGTTAAGCGGCGGAATGAAGCAGAGAATTATTATAGCAATGTCTTTGTTAACGAATCCGGAGTTGATGATTTTAGATGAACCCACATCGTCGCTGGATGTGCTGACGCAAGCCAACATAATGAATCTGCTGAAAAACATCAAAAGGGAACTAAAAATAAGCATGATATTTATAACGCATGATGTCGGTTTATCCAGCGAGCTGGCGGATAAGGTTGCAGTTATGTACGCTGGGCAAATAGTTGAATTTAACAGTGCGGAAGCCTTCTATCGTGATCCAAAGCATCCTTATTCCCAAAAATTAATGGAGAGTGTTCCAACGCTTAGAACCGATAAAAAGTTGGATTTCATACCTGGCTCGCCGCCGAGCCTCCTGAATCCGCCTAAGGGATGCAGATTCGCTGATAGATGCCCATTCGCTTTCGATAAATGCATTAAGGATCCTCCGACCGTGAATTTAGAAAGGGGCTTTAACGTTAAATGCTGGCTTTACGGGGAGGAATAGGGCATGAGTTCACCATTATTGCTTATTGAGGATCTAAAAAAATACTTTGAGATTAGGAGGGGATTTTTCGGTAGAAAAGGGTACATAAGAGCTGTTGATGGGGTAAGCTTAACCCTTAATAGGGGAGAAGCCATCTCGATAGTTGGCGAGAGCGGTTGTGGCAAAACTACACTGGGCAAAACCATACTTAGATTATATGAGCCCACAGATGGAAAAATAATATTTGATGGAAAAGACATAACTCATTCCGACTGGAAAAGTCTAAAATGGTATCGGAGAGAGACGGGTTTAGTTCAGCAGGATCCATTCGGCGCTCTGCCGCCATTTATGACTATAAAAAGGATTTTAGAGGAGCCGCTGATAATACATGGTATTAAAGATAAAAGGGAGAGGGAGAAAAGAGTAAATGACGCCCTAGAAAGGGTTAAATTAACTCCGGTTGAAGATTTTATCGGCAAATATCCGCATATGTTAAGCGGCGGACAGCAGCAGAGACTAGTTATTGCGAGATCAATAATATTAGAGCCAAAATTTATAGTGGCTGATGAGCCTGTTTCAATGTTAGATGCTTCTGTCAGAATAGAAATCCTTAAGTTGCTGCAGGAACTTCAGGGGAAATACGATTTGAGCATCATCTACATCACCCATGACCTCTCAACAACAAAATATTTCTCAGAGAAAATCTATATCATGTATGCTGCCCAAATAATTGAGAGAGCGGAGACAAGGGATCTGCTGGCCAACCCGATGCATCCCTACACGAGGGCTTTATTAAACGTTATACCTGATCCGGATCCATCAAACCGATTCATAATTAAAGAAGTGCCTGCAGGTGAACCGCCAAACCTAATGAATCCTCCAGCAGGCTGCCGCTTCAATCCCAGATGCCCAAATTTCATGAAAGGCATATGCGACATTAAAGAACCCCCCATGGTTGAGGTTAGCAGGAACCATCAGGTAAAGTGCTGGCTTTATGGCTAAGATGCAGAGAGAACATGTTGAGATAATCGCCGGGGGAATCCTCCTAACAATAGGTTTCCTCATCTCCCTATTTATGGTAATCAATATTTTAGAGAAATCTTTCGCCCTTTCCATCCTTGCATTATCATCCTCATTTTCCGGTTTAACCTTGGGTTTTCACGGAATATACGGACTGGTAATTCTGCATCGTCGTAGAAGAGAATAAAACATATCTAATAATGGCTGGCGTGTTAGGCTTAACCTCTAGGCTACATTCTAGGACCTAGATGCTAGGGAAAATCTGGATCCCTAAAAAAATAGAGGGGGGTATTAATTTTAGCTTGAAAAATCAATCTA
>CAYPJR010000060.1:4056-8695 GCA_964411115.1 uncultured Candidatus Bathyarchaeia archaeon
TGCTTAAATGCTTCAAAGCATAACCTATGGTTCTCAAAGTTGAAGGCTTATAGCCTTGACTTTTCAGCTTAATCAACAAGTTTATTATGTTCTGCTTTTCATTCTGTTTTGAAGGTAGGTAATCCACTTTGGAAGTTGGCTGGTGTATTTGGATTACCGGTTTACCTGGAAGCGGAAAGTCCACGATCGCCCATCTTCTCGCGGAAAAACTTAGTTCGCTGGGTGTTCACGCGCAGATTCTTTCATCCGACTCTTTACGTAAGGTGATAACGCCTAATCCAAAGTATACTGAGGATGAACGTGACGTTGTTTACGGCGCACTAGTTTATATCGCTAAGATCTTAACGGAGAACGGCGTTAACGTGATTATTGATGCGACCGGTAACAGGCGGAGATACCGTGAACATGCGAGGCGTGAAATTCCACTGTTCATGGAGGCCTACGTCAGATGCCCAATAGAGATATGCATTGAAAGAGAGTCTAGGCGCGGCGTAAACCTATATGGTGCGCCAGAAAACATATATGCTAAAGCCTTTTCAGGCAAGAGTAAGACTGTTCCAGGCTTAGGAGCCCCATATGAGGAGCCTATAAATCCGGAAGTCACTGTTGACTCAGACAAGCTCAGCCCTGAGGATTGCGCAGAAAAAATATTGAGAGTTTTATTAGAGAAGTTTGTGAAGCAACCTAGCCCTTAAATGCTCAATTTAAAGTTCCATCCGACGGCTAAGAATCTTAAATGCGAGAAAATCAGGATAGACGTTGAGTCACGCCATATTGTTTTGAGGAAAATGCAGCGTAAAGTTGGCTCTGGGAAATGAATAGAAGAGTAACCTTCGCTTCCAAAGTTGCCTCAGAAACCTAAATTTTCACATCTGGAGGTACAAATCTTCTCAGTTTCTGAAGCATGTTTAAGCGTTCCCTGTCGCCTAATCGGGCTTTCTCAACAGCCTCTCTTAATATGTCTATTGATTCATCCATGGCTTTCCTATTAACCGGATATGGGACGCCGTCTTTTCCACCGTATGCAAAGGAGTATTTAACCGGGTCTCTCCAGCTCGGCTTATCCCCATATATTATTTCGGATATTAAGGCTAAGCCTCTAACTGTTGATGGGCCTATCCCCCTAACGCCTAGAAGCTCCTCATAGTTTCTCGGCTGTATTTCATATGCTCTTTTTAAGGCTTTCCAGTTTATTGTGAATGGCATTGACAGAAACTCCGCAACGTAATCCTTCCATTCTTTAGTCGGCATATCTGGAAGCCAATCTTGAAGCGATCTTTGGCATGCTGGCCTTATCATCTTAAACATTCTAGCAACTTTCTCGGTTCTCTCCTTAGCCACATCAACCGATGTTTTCCGGCATTCCCCGCTTTCCTTCGCGGTCATGTCTAGGACTATTGGGCGCTTCACATCGCCGACAATAGCCTTATGCGGCTCAACAACGAAGTTCTCCATATTGTCGGAGAGCCAATGATATCTCCGCGCCGTCCTATCATTCACGTTCATACCCTGCTGTATAACAGCCCACTTCCCATCCTCAGTGAGGAAGAATGCGTGGTGATAAAGCGGGTAGCCAGCCTGTATCGCCGCATTATCAACTTTAGCGCTCATCTTACTCGCATATTTAAGGCTCTCAATCTTTCCTGTTGAAAGATTAAACGTTTCACCAACCTTAATTATCTCGGAAAGGGTCTCCCTGGAAGCCTTACCCTTACCGCCGCAAACAGCTACGCCGAAGCCCCCATCTTTTAAGGCTGTCTTCAGCACCCCGGTGACAACGGTTGTGACGCCTGAGGAATGCCAGTCGTAGCCTAGAACACAGCCGAAAGCCTGAAACCAGTATGGGTCTGAAACCCTCTGGAGAAACATCTCACGCCCATATTCATCAACGATTATTGCAACTATCTCTCTTGCCAGCCTTATCATGCGCTCAACTAGCCATTGGGGGGCCTTACCGCCGTGAAGCGGCAGCTCAGCGAAGCCTGTTCTCTTCAATTAAACCACTACGGGCTCGGCGCGCTGCATTAAACACCTTACAAAAATAATATGCGTAGATTTTAACTTAAATCTTCCGCGCCGCATTCTTCTTAATTTCTCTGTTTTCTCAGCAATTTTCCTTCCCTGTCTATTTCACCCCGCCTAATCCTCGTGGTTGATATTGGGATTTGATCCTCCGCCTGAACCATATCTATAACTATTATCTCAAGCGGCTTAAGCCCCCTCTTCAACCTTATGGCGTTCAATTCTCTAGCCCTAGGCTCGGTCTCCTTACTAACAACGATGGCTTCAATCTCACTGCTTGTTGCCGCTGGACCATAGGGATCAGATAGCGGGATTATCCTCGCCCTCCCATAAACGCCCAGATCGTTAAGGAATTTCGCCAACTCCTCAGCCCTATCTTCGTACGGTGCGATCTCATGATTTTTACGCAATTTTTTCGCGAACTCATCGGTGCATAGTCCAATAAGGACTTTTTCGCCATGCTTAAACGCCGTCATAAGTAATGTTTTATGTCCCCTATGCAGCTCATCAAACGTTCCGCCGACGGCGACCACTTTAAACCAGCCCATTCGCCTCAATCTTTCCTCCATGCTCAATTCAGCGAGAATATTAGGGTTTAACGGCTTCTACAGATTTAACTTTTTCTTTTTCCCCAATATTCAATTCCTTAAGCGGGTTCAGGGATGGAAAGGCTTGGAAACAAACCCTTAAAATTGGCGGTCCAAGAACTATGAGAAACGGAATTTCAGTTGCAAAAGTCCATATTAGCCAGATTAGCGCCACATATAATGGCAGATGGGAACCTCCTCCAACAGCAGCTGGGAGAACGAATATTTGGCTGTATGCCCAAACAACGAAGCCTATAATTGTGCTTCCAACACCTAAGCCGGCCACGGATGCTACGCCGTAACTTCTCCATTTCGGCCATAAATATCCTACAGCGACCATTATGGCGTAGCTCGCTATTGAGAGCCCTATAAATAATATTACGGCGTTAAGCGAAACATATGTTAACAATACGTACTCTAATATGGAGAGCCCCGCTAGGAGGATTATGCTTGTTACAGCAACGGTTTTAGTCCAATCTAAACTCTTTCTTGAAATGTACCCTAAAAGATAAAAACCTATAAAGTTGGATGTTACACCTGCTGAGAGGCTGAGCAGCGGATCGCCATGTATCAGCAGATCGCTTATGAATATGCCTATGGCTGCGCCTAAGCCGCCAACCAACGGCCCAAAAAGAACAGCGAAGACTGCTGGTATAACAACCGATGGCCAAAACCTCACTATTCCAACACCTGGGGTTGTTATCGGCGCTAAGAGATAGATCATGTAGCCGACTGCGCCGTAAAGAACACCGCACACAGCGCTTGCGATAACATCAACAGTCCTCATATTAGGTCGATCTCGCGATTTTTAAACAATTGTAGAATTATATGAAGAGATAAGACTTTCGTATGGAATGTTTAAACATATTCCAATTTACCATTAAGAAGATTGCCATTAAAAGCGCAGAGATATGGAGTAAATATAGAGCCCCAATGGCTGACAGCATAATTGCGGCCGCTGCCCAGATTTATAATTGTGCGCGCAGTTGTATCGGACGCCCCGGCATTACAGACCATTAAGGGCTTAAGCATGATATAATGATGGCAACCGAGGGAAAACTCTGCGAAAGAATTTTAACAAGCAAAATAGAATTATCACTTGAGGTTAATTGATGATCATAGGCTTAGATGTAGGAGCAAGCTTCGCTAAAGCAGTTCTTGTAGATGAAAACTTAAAGATTATCGATAAACATATTCTTCCAGTGGAGGAGCTGAAGACCGCTGCTTTAAGGATTCTGGATTTTCTAATCAATAGTTTCGGCAGGGATTATGGAGACGTTATAGATGCTGTAGCCGCGTCAGGCGGGGGTTCAAGGTTCATTGGGAATGAGGTTCTAGGCTTACCAGTTAGGCGAGTTGATGAAGTTAGGGCTATAGGGCTTGGAGGTTTACTTCTAGCCAAGAGAAGCGAGGGACTTATTGTCAGCGCTGGAACTGGAACAGCGCTTATCGCCGCATACGGAGAGGGAAATGTCATAAAGCATGTTGGCGGAACAGGCGTCGGAGGGGGAACAATAATTGGGCTCTCGCGGAGAATCCTCGGCGTAACCGATTTCGAAACTCTTGAGAATATGGCTATGAATGGAAATGCTAATGAGGTGGATTTAACTGTTGGCGATATAGTTGGCGGACCGATTGGAATAGTGCCGGCTGAAGCGACAGCCTCGAACCTCGCTAAGCTCGCTTATGAATCTAATCCAAACGATGTTGCCGCCGGAATCTTCAATATGGTTTCCCAGACGATAGGCGTTATAGCCGCAATGGCTGCGAAAGCATATGGGCTGGAGGACAGCGTCATCATCACAGGCATGCTTGCCAAAAGCAGAGTTGCATCTAAAATCATATGTGAAACTGCCAGATTATTCGGTTCAGCAGCCCATGTTCCGGAGAACTGCGAGTTCTCCTGCGCTTTAGGAGCAGCAGCATTGGCTATTCAAGAAAGAAACATATGAACATGCTCGATTGGATGGAAGATGAAAACTTCGATTTGAAATGTTTTATGCAACGCCGGATAAGGGAAATTTCTAATG
>CAYPJR010000061.1:0-8437 GCA_964411115.1 uncultured Candidatus Bathyarchaeia archaeon
TTTTTATTTTGTTTAGATATCTTGATCCTGTATTAAACCTTTAATTCTAAAAATATTATTTTCCCCTTCACCCTATTACGCTTTACGCTCAGAATATTTTCCTAGAATATAACACGCTATTATTGTTCAATGCTAGCATGCTAAAAGAGCCGCGCCGCTAGGCTCATACATTCCCTTTATTGCGTAGCCAGTTAAACTCGCCAGTTTACATGCGAAATCCTCAATATCGCTCATATAGGGCATAGTCTCCCTAGGCAGCCTACTTCTGCTTTGACCAACCCACTCATAAGCCTTAATCTCAACAAAGTTAGGCTTAGCCCCCTCAACAATCTTCGCGTAGCCCTCAACATTTGAAGTGTTCCAGCCTTTAATCACGGTGAACCTTAAAACTTTACGTGTTTCCAAGCTTGGAAGCAACTCTAAAGTTCTGTTAAGCCGTTCCCAAGCGTCTTTAATAAGTGGCCTAGTAACTTTTATGTATGTGTTCTTGTCAGGCGCTGGAATGCTGATATATAGCTGAAAGGGCAGCTTATCCATCCTTTCAAGCACTTCAGGCATTGTTCCATTACTCACTAGAAATGTTATCATACCTCTTTTTTCAGCCTCAACCACCATCTCCGATATTCTTGGGTAAAGGGTTGGTTCACCAGTTAAGCTCATCGTCATCATCGTTGGCTTCAGAGACTCCTCAAATTTCTTTTTGTCAACTCTTGGGTTTCCCCTCCATCCTGAAAGCAGCTCCCTCCTTTTCTTAATGGCATCATCTATAATCTCAGAGGGTTCATCAAAATCCTCCAGGCTTAGCGGAAACTCTTTCCAGCTGAGCCCTTCACGGTCCCCTGAATGTATTCTCCAGCAGTATAAACAGTGAAAGTTGCATCCAATATAGGGTGTCATTTGCATGCATCTGTGACTTTCAACCGGGGGATACCAGAGTTCTTTATAGCAAACCCTATTGGATCTTAGGCTTTCCTTGGTCCATCGGCATATTTTAACAGCGCTATGAAGGCGCCTGCCGACGAGTCTGTAACCCTGCTTGTAATATAGGTTTTGTATCTCCGGTGGAAGCGAATTGGTAATTAAACCCTTCATTATAGGCACCTTTCAAACGTAACCAATTTAAAGCCGATCTAAAAAAGATTAATTTAAAACATTAATATAAAGCGTATCAGCAACCTCCATTAAAATGGAAAACTCAAAAAAGATCCTTATCGAGCTTGTTAATGTCTATAAGGAATATAGGGTTGGCGAGATATCTACTGTAGCCCTTAAAGATGTAAACTTCAGGGTGCATGAAGGCGATTTAGTCGCCATAATGGGGCCATCAGGATCTGGGAAAACAACCCTACTTAATATGCTGGGGCTCCTCGATAGGCCAACCAGCGGCAAAATACTTTTCGAGGGCAAAGATGTTTCAAAGCTAAGCGATAAAGAGCTTGCTTTCTTAAGAAATATTAAGTTGGGTTTCGTTTTTCAAGTGTTTAACTTAGTTAATAGGCTGACGGTTTTTGAAAACATAGAATTACCATTAATCCCAAGGGCTATTCCAAGAAGATTGAGAGCCGAGATGGTTAAGGAAGCCCTGCTTAAAGCCGGCGGCGAACCTGAGTGGTTGAAGAAGAAACCGAACCAACTTTCAGGTGGACAGCAACAGAGGGTCGCCATAGCTAGGGCTATTGTGGGAAACCCGCCCATAATATTGGCTGATGAACCCACTGGAAATCTCGATAGGGCCTCAGCTAAAATAATTGTTGAGACTTTCCTAAATTTAAACAGGAGAGGCCATTCAGTGATAGTTGTGACCCATGATCCTGAAGTTGCAAACTGCATGGGAAAAATATATGTAATAAGGGATGGAACCATAATGGGAACATATAAGCCTAATCCAAGCGAGTCCCTTATTAGTAAGATGACATAAAATGATTTTTAGATTCATGAAGCAGTAGGTGCTAACAATAAGTTGAGGCTGATTTCATGATTAACGGAAAAAGAATGCTTGCTTTAATCTTAACATTCCTGTTAACGGATGCTTCACTGCTCATCCTCTTAATTCCTCTGGAAAGTTTCTGCAGCCAAGATGGCGGCTTCACCATAATTAATGTTATATCCAGATCCTCATCCGGTTCGTTGAAAATCTATCCTGGAAGCAGAAGGGTAAGCCTAAAAATTGAAGCTGCATATTTAGGCAACGAAGCAGCCAGATCTGTAACTGGATGCCTAAAAACCTTTTCAGGCATAGAATTCAGCGCTGGAAGCGGCTCATGCGCTCCAGCAAGATCATTAAATGGATCCGTGGCTCTCAGCGTTAATAAGGGCGATCATGTAACATTCGATTATTATCTTGACATATCCAGCTCGCTGAGCGCTGGCACATATATCTTGGGCCTGAATATAACCTACCATGTAGATCTTAACCTACTTTATGAAGCCTATAACATATCAATAACGGTTTCCCCCTATCCTGAAATCCAGATCAGGGTTATTGATGCCTATTTATCGCCAGCCGCCTCTCCGGGCTCCGTTAACACAAACCTATACGTGCTAATGGAAAACAATGGCGAAAGCACGATTGATTCAGCCGACCTAGAGGTTACGCTTCCAAACGGTTTCACCGTTAATAATCCTAGAGTAAGGGTTAACGCTGTAAGCGTGAACGCGCGTTTCACCGCGGTATTTTCCGGAATCTCAGCGCCCATAAGCGCTTCAAGGGGCACATACATTGCGCGCATAAACGTGGATGCCTCTCTGAGAACCGAAGACAACGTGAACTACAATGACGCGGCATCTATCGAAGCGCAGTTTAGCGTTACAGATCCGCCGAGAGAGGAACCCTTGATGATTTCATCAGTTGCCATACTCTATCAGGGTTCTCCAGCGCCGCTGCTTCCATCGGCAAGCGGCGTTACGCTTAGAACCGTGATGATTAATAGGCTTCCTGATGCTGTAAGCGGAATGGTTATAACACCAACGTTTCCAAGCGGCATCACGTTAAAGTCTATCTCGGGAACCTATGTTAATGGGATGGCTCCCGGGGGCTCATGCTTCATAGATATGACTATCGACGTTAACCCCAGCCTTCAGCCTGGGAGATATAGCGTTCTACTTCACATGTTATATGTCAGAATTGTTTCCGGAGCATCTTACACTGCTGAGCAGGATACCGTTATCCAAGTGTTTATTGAGTCACCCCACATTTACATACCGGAGATTTCGCTTTCCTCAGCCTATTGGGGCTCTCCAAATCCATCCCCCGCATATGAGGAGTCACGATATGTCCCATTAACCTTAGAGTTTATCAATAATGGGCGCTACAATATTGTGGGCTGCATTATTAGGGCATCTTCACAATTCCTTAAACCCATAAAGGATTCTGAGGCATTAGCATCTAGGCTTGCGCCCGGCTCTTACGGATCGGTCACCCTATATTTCGACATTAACGCCAACGTTGATAAAGTGGCGATTAATATTTCAGCCAGCTACATTTTTGACGAGTTTGGGGCCCATCTAAACATCACCAGAAGCTTCGAAGCTTCCCTGCTGGTTGAGAAATATCCAGCTTTAGCAAGCAGCATGGAAATCGTTAGCTCCGGCTGGCAAAACAGCTATAATGTCTTTCCGAACACAGATAATGCAACCTATCAGGTGACGATTGCGAATAGGGCGCCATACTCAGCGAGCGGAATAATCCTTCTACTTCATCTTCCGGAGAAGATGCTGTCAAGCGGACGTGGGGAAGCCAGCGCATACATTGAGGGGCCTATCAGAAGCTTAGGTACGTTCACAGCTTCATTTTCAATCTCGGTGGGTAATGTGCAGCCTGGAAAATATAACGCCACATTAACGGTAGATTTTATACTTTTATCAGGCGGGCCGGGAGTTAGGCGCCTTGAGAGGTTTAATCTGACGATACCTATAAATGATGATAGCCAAGCTTTAGAGTTTGTTAGCTCAAGATGGTATGAAGGCGCTGTTGGACCGAACACTTACGGCGCGCATTTACTCATAACCTTTAGAAATAATTACGTAGATAGCATGAGAGGCGCCATACTGGAGCTTAATTTACCCTCAGGTTTTCTTAACTCCGCTGATAATTCTTCAAGCGTCAGGACGGCGCCGGCATCCACGCAGATTCTGCAAGCCATACAACCAATTCAAATGCAGGATTTAAGCGGGATTTTAGGTCAGTATATCAGCGCATTTCAAACAAGCCCAGCCCAGAGTTTTGCAAGAGGCGACATATTAACGTTTCTCATAGGCGTTCATGTTCTGAATGTTGAGGTTGGAACCCATCATGCTGAGGGTGCGCTCTCTTATATTGACCAGTGGGGAACCAGAAGAGATCTGCCCGTGAAGATTCCAGTTACAGTTTTAGGAAGGGTTGAATACATAGGCGTTTTCATGAATGGCAGCATAGCTGTTAGGAGAAGATTCACAAACGCATCGTTGACGATAGTTAACTTTGGAAGTTCACCAATATACGACGTTTATGTCCTGGTTTCCCCATATCAAGGAGCACCAATTTTAATAGCCTCCCCAGCGGTGAACTATATTAAAGCAATAGGCGCCGGGGAGCGGATTGAAAAAACAATCACCCTAGCCTATAACCCCCTAGGTTCAATCTCGCAGGCTGGTGGAACAGCGGTTATCAATTATGGCACAGTACCATTTATGGTTTCATTAATTTATAGAGATACAAGCGGCGCAGTAAGAAGCTTCAATAATACTGTGACCGTTATCCTAGAACCCTTCATAGATCTTATAATAAAAGATGTTAGGGCAACCGGGAAAAACTCTTCGTCTTCAGTGTCGGGCACAATCGTGAATTATGGCTCCGCAACAGCATATAGGGTTGAGGCAAGTCTGCAGGTTGGCAATATAAGCCGGTCAACTTTGGTTGGAGATGTTGACCCAGGTTCAGAAGTAATTTTCAAGGTTGATGTTCCAAAATATGCAAGTGAAGGGGTCTTAACAGTAAAGTACTATAATGTTTTCAACGAGCTTGAGCATAGGGAGATGAAGGTCAGCATAGAGATGCAGATTGAGGCTCCGGTGACGATTCCTAAAGAGGAGGGCATAAGCCTTGAAATGTGGATTATCATAGTAGCCGTCATAGCGTTTCTGGCAATCGCAGCCCTTCTCATCTACAGGTTTTTGAAGACCCGTTCAACAAATCGAGTTTGATGTGAAGACCATGAGCTTTCATACATTGCTTTTTGACTTCATTAGATTGTCGCTGAAGGCTCTAAGCGAAAGAAGGGCAAGGGCGATCCTAACAATAGTCGGCATAGCTATAGGGCCTCTTGTGTTGGTGATGATGAGTTCAGTTGTCAGCAGCTACTCGGACTACATAGTTGAGAGGGTGACATCTCTTGGGCAGAACGCTATAGCGGTATTTCCAATGGAGAATTACAAGATTGATGATGAAGACTTAAACTTCATAAGATCCCTACCTGAAATAGCTAGGGCTGAACCCTTTTATTCCACGCAGGGCATGCTTAAGAGGGGAACCGAGGAGGTTAAGGTTTCAATATTCGCTATAGATTACACATTGCTTTTCGAAGCTATAGGAAGCTTAAAGATATCTGAGGGTGAGATCCCATCGGGCTTACTCTACTCGATAGTGGGCAGAAAAGTTTCCTTCAGGGACAGCGGCGAAAGATATTTTTCACTTAATGATATTCTAACCCTTACCATCCCGAAAATTGAGGGCGGGAAGATTACTGGCAAGAAAAACATAAATATATATGTGGGCGCAATCCTGGAGGAATATGGCGGAGCATTAATTGTTGATCCGGATTCAACGGTTTTCCTCAGCCCTGAAGCCGGCAATAAATTATTGGGCATGAAGGACTGGTCAGGGATCTTCATACTTGTTCATGATCCATCCCTCGTCAGATCGGTTGTTTCAACCCTAAGGTCTAAATATGAAGATAGGCTGCAGGTAATAGCTTTCAGCGCCATAGCTGAAGCTATTTCAAGCGTCACTGATGCCATAGGCTTCATAAACTTTTCAACCTCTCTCTCCGCATTCGCAGTTGCAGTGGCCGGCGTAGCCGCAACGATGATAACATCCGTAATGGAGAGAACCCGAGAGATAGGTGTGATGAAGGCGATAGGATACACTAGCATGCAGATATTAACCCTAATACTCTTAGAGTCCATAACGATGAGCCTAATCGGGGCTTCGGTGGGCATATCGCTTGGAACTGTTGGGGCGCACATATTATCTTCAAGGGGATTAACGATAGGCGGAGCGGTGGGTTTAACGCTTCATCTAGCGCCTAAAATAACGCCGACGCTGATACTGCAAACTTTATCGCTTACAATAATGATAGGTTTACTGGGCGGGATGCTGCCAGCGTATAGAGCTTCCAAGATCCCGCCGATTGTGGCTTTAAGATATGAGTAGCAAACTTGTTCTAATCAAGAACCTGAGCTTTTTTAAAGGCGTACCACGCTATAAAAGTTAAAGCGGCTATATATGCCAAAGCCACAAATATCGATCTGGCGAGAACCATGAATAGGGGTTCCGAATAGAGCTCCTTAATTCCAGCGCCAACCTCAACCTTAAAATAGGTAACATTTTCAGATGGATTAAGAATGTAACGTACTAAGTTGCCTGCGATGCTGTCAGTTCCGGTTGACACGCTGGATCCGGGCAGCATGCCCTGGCCTATCCCTTTAACGTATCCTGACATCCCATTTCCCGGAACATAATTGAGGATCCAAGCACCCTCAGAAAATACGGAGACTATCGGCGCGCTTATTGATATCGAAATGAAAACTATCACCGCGCTTATCGCCGTTAAAATCGTATTTTTTGAGAGTGAACCTAGGGCTAAGACGATTGAAACCCATACGAATGTACTTAGTAAGTCGCCGAGAATGCATATTGGTATGAGATGTAGATTATTTTGCGGTCCATAAATAAGCGTGCCTCCAATGGCTATGTAAACATATAGAAGGACATAGGCGGCTGATATTGTAAGGAAAGCTGCGAAGACCTTCCCGAAGAAAATGATTGATCTTGAAACGGGTTTAGTCATCAGCGGGATTACTGTGCCGCTCTCAAACTCCCCGGATATACTATTCATCACCGACACGAGGGCGAATAAAAATAATGTGAAGCCGCTGCTTATTCCGCCCCTGCCAATAACGAAGTTTGGGTTTGCCTCCAACGGGGTTTCAAATATATAGCTGAGGATAATGGGCAAGATGAGGGATAAAGTTGAAAAGGCGAATGCGGCGATTAACACGCCTAAAAACTTTTTCTTTCTAATGTTCCATAGGAGTTCATATTTTACAACCGCTAAGAAACGCTCTGAAAACTTAGGTTTCCTAGAAACCCTATCGCCGATTCTACCAGTGTAGGCCATAACTTTCGCTTCCCTAAGATTTCGTAATGAGGCGCATGAACGCCTCCTCAAGCCCCCTCTTCCTCATATTCATATATACAATTATGCCTCCGGCTTTAGTTATCGCTTGAGATATCTGCGGTCTAACATCAACATTTGACTCAAACTCAATTATTAAAGTCTTATTTTCACACTGAATTTTTGACACAAAGGGCAGGTTCTTTAAAGCTTCAAAAACAGCTTCGGATTCCTCGGCAAGCTCAACCTCTAGCACGGCTGGTCCCGCAATCTTGGCAATTACATCCTCAAGTCTTCCAGATGCTAGGCATACCCCGCGATGTATCACCGTAATATGGCTGCAAACCTGCTCAACCTCATAGAGGAGATGAGATGAAAGGAAGACCGTTACTCCCTCCTTGGCTATTTCCTTTATGATCCCCCTAACTTCAACCATGCCTGCCGGATCTAAACCTAAACTCGGCTCATCCAGTATGATTAACTCCGGTTCACTTAAAAGCGCCTGCGCAATGCCGAGCCTCTGCTGCATTCCTTTACTATACTCCCCTATGAGATCTCTTTCTCTACCCTTAAGCCCAGCGATCTCTAAAACCCTCTGGATGCGCGTTTTCCTCTCCTGAGCTGGCATACCATACATTTTTCCATATATGTCAAGAAGCTCATAGCCTCTCAAGTGTTTAGGAAATCTTGGAAGCTCAGGCATATAGCCAATCTTAAGCCTAATGTCAGGGTTGTCTCCCCGAACCTCCTCACCTAGGACAACAACTTTTCCACCGTCAGGCTTAAGAAGCCCAACAAGAATCTTTATTGTGGTTGTTTTTCCAGCGCCGTTTGGACCGAGGAAGCCATGAATAGTGTTACTTTTAACCTGAAGGTTAAGTTTATTTACTGCCACAATCGAACCATATCTCTTGATGAGATCGAAGGTTTCAATAGCTAAATCCATTATTATCCAGCATCCAAGATGCCCTAAAATGATCCGCCTACGGACATATAAAGATTTACTTGTATGCGCTGGAAATCCTAAAGTAAGGTTTAAAAACGTTCAGGGCTTTATTAATTTT
>CAYPJR010000062.1:0-8274 GCA_964411115.1 uncultured Candidatus Bathyarchaeia archaeon
CATTAATCTCCCAAGTTGGAGATGCTAAAAATTTATATAGCGCTTCAGCGTTTCCTTTTGGGGTTTAAATTGCTTCAGGAGAGCTTAAGGCTCGGCGGGGCAATAGTCCTGTTTGATAGGGACTACGGAGTCTTTTTCTTTCAAGATTTCAAGGGTTACAGCAGCCTACTGGATGATGCCGAATGGCTTCTTGAGAGGACCCCTCAGAGATCATGGGGCTTCATGATTCGCCCTGTTAGAAGCGGCGAACGCTACGGTCTATGGATAGGCGAGTATGGTCCGCATTCGAATCAGATTGTTAGGGAGGAGCTACTGTTTGACAGGGGCTCCTCATTTCTGAGCAGGATGCTCTTCAACTATGTTAACCATAAAATAGATGAGGAAAAAATTAGGAGAAAAGTTACGCTTGACCTCTGCAAAAAGAGCCTCCGTAGGAGCGAGATTATTCAGGGCTTTAAGTATTACGCTTGCCCAATAGAGCGTCTCTATAAAAGCTGCCCCCATGTGGAGATAATCTACAGGAGGCTGATTGAAAAATATGGTAGGGGCAGCAGGATCAATTATTCTATGGTTGCGGACGTCATATTCAGCGTTAAGCAATGCGAAGATGTTCTGATATGCCCGCTGCTGGCTTCATCAAACGCTTTCGAGGCAATAATTAATTTAAACATGGTCTTAAGATATCGAAGGATTGGCGAAATAAAAATTGTCGATAGGGGAATGGTTGAAATTTCTTAGTGAGCGAATTTAATCTGTTCAGCGCGCTTCAAAGTGTTGTTTATCTTCTTCCAGTGGCTTCCCTTCCAATAGATTTGGCCGCAGCTGAGGCATTCCCAGAATTCATCATGGAACCTGTAGGTTGACTCAGGAACTTTACCCTTCACTTTTTCCTTCTGGACCAGCGCTATTTTCGAGTTGCATTTTGGACATCGGGATTCATCTATGTTTATTTCCAATCTAATATTGAGCTGCTTTGATAGATCGGCTAGTTTTTCAGCGTTTGTCTCCCCCTCAACAAAGACGGCTTTAACCCCGTGGATATTAGCCCTCTTAAAGAATTCGTAGTCGCGGGTTAATATGACCCGTCCCTCCTCTGACGCTGCCTTTAGAATCTCATCGTCGCTCATGCTGCTGGAGTATTTCGTGTCATACCCTAACATTCTAAGCCATCTAGCTAGCTTCCCAAGCATGCCGTCAACTATGAACTCCATTCGCTCAAGCATCCCCTATTATTTAATGATTCTGCCAACTCCGGGTTTAGCCACGATTTCACCGTCATCCATAACTAGGAGCCCATTAACGAAGGTTTTAACCGGTTTACCCTTCACTCGCCAGCCCTCGAAAGGCGAGAACTTCGCTTTTGAGTGGAATTCAGATGGATCTATGAGCCACTCCCTCTTGAGATCCACAGCAACCAGATCTGCGCATTTACCTTCCGCTATGCAGCCTCTATCCTTAAATCCGAAGATTTCAGCCGGATTCTCAGCCGTCACCTTAACCAAAGTTGATATTGGCAAGTATCCTCTGTTGACATGCGTTAATAGAAGCGGAAGCATCGTTTCAATCCCAGCTATGCCCGCTGAGATGTCCCATACGGATGAACTCTCCTTCTCCTTAAGCGCATGCGGAGCATGATCCGATGCAACAGCATCTATCAGCCCCTTCTCTAAGGCTGATTGCAGATTGGAGACGTCGCTTTCCAATCTAAGGGGCGGATTTGTCAGGGCTATGCTGCCGATCTCCCTCATGTGGCGAGCTGAGAGAAAAAGATGGTTCGGTGTAACCTCGCATGAAACCGGCAGGCCGCTCCTCTTAGCGTTCAATATTATTTTCAGCCCCTCAGAGGTGCTTAGGTGGCATATATGTATGTGGGCGCCGGATTTAGCCGCAAGATCCACGGCCCTCCTCACCCCATTGACCTCAACCTCCTGGGAATGCGCCTCTAAATAGGCGTCTAGGCCATCCCGCCCATTCAGCCTCAGCCTCCTAATGTTCTCTCTGAGAAGCGCGCCGTCTTCAGCGTGCACCGCTACTGGAACATTAAGCTTTGAGGCTTCCCTAAATGCTTCAGCCACAGCTACATCGTCATCCGGATCTAAGCCGCCAACCCTATGCGAAAAGAAAATTTTGAAGGCTTTAGCCCCTTCATCCACTATCCTTTTGATCTCTTCAATTTTTGCTGGGAAGGCTGAGTAAAAGGCTGTGTTAACAACAATTTTCCTAGAAGCTAGGTTCATCCGCTCCCTTAACGCTGCGGAATCCATCGTGACCGGCTTATTATTGGGCATATCCATAACGAGTGTTACGCCTCCGCTGGCGGCCGCTGAGGTTCCGGATAGAAAATCCTCTTTATAGGATAATTCCTGATCCCTTAAGTGGACATGCACATCTATTACTCCGGGCAGTACGAGGAGACCGTTTAAATCTATTTTCTCAGATGACCTTGGGAGATTCGCTTCCTTAGCTATCTTAAAGATTTTTCCATCCTCAACAGCTAAGCCGGCCTCAATTATTCTGTTAAAGGCGTAGATTTTCGCGTTTTTCAGAACTAAATCAACAGGCAAGTATCCGTCTACCTCTGCCCATAAATCCCCTAAGGGGGAACATTAATATTTATTGTTAATACTCCGCTCCGCTTCTTTCAATATAGCAGTTTTCGCAGAGATAGCTCCCATCGACCTCTCTGAGCCCATCCGACCAGCTTCCGCAGTTGTCACAGTAACCGGTTAAAGGCAGCTCCTCCTCAGCTTCGCCTTCGGCTGTTATCTTCGTTCTCTCCTGGATTATTTCTATCAGCTCCGGGGTTACTGAAAGTATATCCTTGCTGGAGATTATGCCCACGAGTCTGCCTCTATGCATGACCGCCAGCCTTCTAATGTTTTGTCGGTTCATTTCCCTAGCGGCTTCGCTTATCGTCCTGTCGGCATCTATCGTTATGAGGGGGGCGCTCATGATCTCCTTCACCGCCGCCTTGCTGGGCTGAGTGTTTTCAGCAACAACTCTCACCACGATGTCCCTCTCGGTTATTATGCCTATTGGCTTATCATCCTTCGTTGTTACGATTACGCAGCCGATGTCGTTGTCCCTCATCAGCCTTGCAGCTTCGTCGGCTGTTGAGTCCTCCCTAACGGTTATGACTGGGCTGGTCATTATGTCCTTGACGAGCATTCTGGATCTTATTCCTAATTCAGCCATGTTCTCCGTTCCTCTCTAAAGAATCTATCTTTAAGATGCTAATTAATATTTTAGGTTTTCTCAAAATCATTTATTATCTTAGAGACCCTACTAACCCTTGTTTCATCTGCGGGCGGGGGAAGCTCATCCGATATGCCTAGCACCAGATTGTTCCGGAACATTGATATTATCTTCCTCACAAACATGTCAAAATCGTTTAGGCTTACGGCTTCAGGTATGAAGTATATGTATGGTATCCCATCCAATATTACGATTTCATCGCCTAAATCTCTCTTAATGTCTTCAAGGGTTATGTCGCCAACGGGCTTAACTGTTAATGCCTCAACCCCATCTAAGCCTGACTCCCTCAGCAGCGGCAGCAGAGGCTTAGCGTATCCATCCACATGTATATGCACATATTTCCCCTTCCTGTGCAGGTAGCCGGCTCTATCCTGATAGTATGGTAAACAGTACCTTTCGAAGAATCTCGGCGGGGTCATCCTGACGTCTATGTTCTCACCTAGATTGAAGATTTTAATTGGTGTTTCCGCCATAACCTCATAGAAAATGTTGTTTGAAGCCTTAATAACCTCCATGAAACCTTCGATCTCCCGCCTATATTTAAGTAGGAAACGCATCGTTCTCTCTAAGCCGGCATATTCAAGTATGAGGCTTTGATAGGGCGATCTGGGGAAGAAGTATGAGACAATCCCCTGACCCTTAATTTCCCGCTCCATCCTATTGTAGGTTTCCCAATCAAACTTAACCTTTAGATTCTCAAGCATATACCCTAGGGGTTTAAGATCCTCAAGGCTTTTAACTGGAAACTCTATGATCCTAGATGTTAATTCAAGATCATCTTTCATTGACGCTTGCCTTAATGTTCCCTTAGGCGTCTTAATCTCGGTTGCGACGGTTCTGCCGCTGACGGAGGTCTTAACTTCAACGTCGCCGGCATATGAAACCTTAACGAAGCTTTCGGTGAAGTATCCGGAGTAGCATCTCCAGCTGGCATCCCACTCTAGGCAGACATCGATTAGGCGCATGCCTCTATATTTCGCGGGTAAAGTTCCCCTGGCAAGATTGTAGTGATACCAGAATTCATGCCTAATGTTCCATGGAACCCTATCGCAACCCTTCCCCTCAAAAACAGCGAGGATCCTTTCATATGGGGTTACTGATTCCATAGCAATAGCATGAAAGCATCATGTAGCATTTAAGCCTTTAGGCTGAATAGATGGCGTGGAATGAAACGTTTAAGGCAATTTTGGAAGATTTGGGGAATTTCTTATTCTTTCATTTTAGGCTATTTTTGAGATTGCAAAGGGCCGATATCTCATTTTGAAGGCGCCTTATTCTCTCTATCGCCGGGTGATCCTCGCCTAGCTCCATCCTAAACTTTTTAATTGTCTCCTCAATTGGGACTATCCTTGTCCCCTCAATTAGCTTGTCGGCGTATGACACTATTTTCTCCTCAAGAGTTTCAGGCATATAGCTTCCGCTGGGCCAGCCGAGCTTTGAGGCTTCATCGCTGGATATTCCGCCTCCGACATGACGCTCTATGATTGAGATCACCGGCTTAGGCAGACCTAAAGATCTGGCTATTTCAGCGCCGACAACAGCATGATGGACCTTATGAGTTTTAGATCTGCCTATATCGTGCAGAAGCGCACCTATTCGGATAAGCTGAACATTAACGTTTACGCCGTTTTTTAGGCATCGCTTGGCTATCTGAACAGCGAGCCTTGCAACTGCTTCGCAGTGTTTTATCACATCATCTGAGCATCCGGCTTCGCGGAGTATTTTAATGGCTTCCTCCGGCGATGGCAGGGGCTTACCCATTTATCTCACTTTTAATCCGCTCGATTTTCTTTGAGAGGGCATCTATCACCTTATTGTTATCGAAGTATGTTAGAGGTTTGCCGCATTTTGGGCATCTGAAGAGGTACTCTGTTGCCTCCTCGAAGGTTACGCGTTTACATCCCGGGGTGTAGCAGTAGTAGAAGACATGGTTCTTTTCATGCTCAAGCCTCGTCTCGAGCTTTTCAAGTATACGCTTCTTCTGGCTTATTATGAACCCTTCAACCTGGTCCTTCTGAGCCTTCCAGTAGAATATGAACCATCCAGTGTCTTTGTCTCTGATTCTTCTTAGGCTGACTATGGAGTGCTCATGAAGCCTATAGAGTATTCTGCGGACATCGTTCAGTTTAACGCCTGTTTTGGCGACGATTTCCTCCTCAGTCATTTCATCCGATTGGTTGAGAACTTCAACTATTTTAGCGGCTTCCTCGCCGCCGATGATCCTGGCAACTTTGATCAGCATTTCATCGGTCACTATCGGCATGGGGATCGCTCTCAGCAGCATATTACTATATAATATTGAATTTATGAAACTTAAATTAATCGGATATTTTACACGTTAAATAAATATTTCGGCTTCAATCCGGATTTTCAACCGCTAAACCTTCACGATCTTCTTCCCTCTAGGCTGCGGAACAACCCTGATCTTCGCATCCTCAAAAATTCTGTTGAGCTCCCTCCCCATGTATAGTTCATGTAGGAAGACGCTTAACGCGCTGACCTCAGAGTGAGGCTGGGATGTTACTGAAACGTTCCAGTCTGCAAGCTCATAGACTATTCTCGGAACCTTCGCTCCGCCGACGATTAGGAGCTTATCCCTCTTTGACTCCCTTATTTCCTGTATAACCTCGTTCAGAGGCATACCATACATTGTTAAATGTATGACTTCGCCCCCGTTTCTCCGCCAATCTTTAATCTTATCCAGCCAGTTTTCAACGAATTCAACCCTGAATTTTCCTCCCCATGATTCAACAGCCTTCTCTATGCTTCTCTCAGCTTTTTCATCCCTCAGTCCGCTGTAGAATGCTCCATGCGCTCCGAAGGCTCTGGCCGCTAGGAAAACATGAGTTGTGATCCGCTTGTCCCTGTCAGGTCTATGTCCGAGCCTAAGTATGAAAACCTTCCATCCGCCTTCTTCACCCAAATTTTCCACCCATCTTCTCAACTCTATCCTTGATTTTCCCCAACATATGGGGCGGTATGCTGAGGGAGACGCTTACGGAGTCGTTGGAGTATGCGGCTTTATGCACTTTAGCGTTCTCGAAAATCCATGATAGGAAGGACAGCGACTCTTGGCTTATTGGTAAGATGAATGATGAATCTATGTATCTCCCAAGGGCTCCGAATATTTCTTCCTTAAGCGCATCGAGGTTTACTCCGTAGAGGGCTGATATTGGAATAAATTTCAGCCTGTAGATTCTGCTTAAATATTCAATTTTCCCCTTCAGCTCTTCTGGGGAGACAAGGTCGATCTTGTTCAGCGCAACTATCATCGGTATGCCGGCTGCGCCTATCTCCCCAATTATGTCCAGCGATGCTGAGAGCTTTCTTGAGACATCATCGATGGGTTCGCTTACATCGACAACTAGAAGTATTAGGTCTGAGAGGATTGTCTCCTCAAGGGTTGAGTGGAAGGCTTCTATAAGCATCACCGGAAGGCGATCTATGAAGCCAACAGTGTCCGTTATCAGGAACTTCTCCCCGTAAATCTCAATCGCTCTGGTTGCGGTTGATAATGTTGTGAAGACCCCTGCGTCAACGGGAACATTTTCATTCGTCAGGCTGTTAAACAGCGTGCTTTTACCCGAATTTGTATATCCGGCGAGGGATACTGTTGGAAAACCCAGCTCAGCCCTCCTGCTTCGATGGATGCTTCTCATTCTCCTTATTTCTCTGAGCTTCTCCTGTATTGTGTGAATCTGCCTCTTAACAGCCTCATAGTAGACGTCAACCTCATATTTTCCCAGCCCCTGGAAGCCTGGCTGCTCCCCCATCTTAGCCAACCTAACCTTCTCTTTGGCGTGGGCTAATTCATATCTCAGCCTCGCCAATTCAATCTGGAGCTTAGCCTCCCTCGTTGAGGCTCTTCTAACGAAGATTTCAAGTATGAGCTGCATCCGGTCTATGACTTCTACGCCGGTTAGCTTTGCAAGATTATATATTTGAACAACCTTAAGATCGTTGCCGAAAATAATTTTTTCAGCTTTAAGATCTGAAGCCATCCTAGCGAGCTCTTTAGCTTTGCCGGTTCCTATGTGGTATCGCGGGTGGGGATGCCTAACCTGCTCAATTACGCCTACAACTTCGTATCCAGCGGCTTCAGCTAGGCTTCTAAGCTCATCCAGGCTGGATTTTTCAAACGGATCTCTACGTTGAACTATTATCGCCCTCGTCTCCGAGGCTCCTCCCTTTAGCTCCCCTTAAATGAACTATTTCCCCAAGCGTTGGTTCCCTACGCGGCTTCCCCATCAAGGCTGTTTCTTCAATTTTAGGTTCAGATACCTTCTTAAGCAGCTTGATTTTAAGCGCATGCTCAAGCTTTGTTGCAAGTCTAATGTCTGGGACAATTTTTCCACCCTCAACCTTCTTTATGACTGATTCTTTCTCCCCAATTCTTTTGCCTAAATCCTCCGGTGTTAAACCCATTTTTTCCCTAGCTTGCTTAATCAGCTTCCCGAATCCTTCGATCACTTCGATCTCTTCCGAGGTGACGGTTAAGATGCTTCCAGAAGCGGCCTTTTTACGTTGGGCTCCAGCGTCTTTAATCGCTGGGGGCTTCACTGCTCCCTTCGATGCTGCGCGTTGCCTTGTTTTCGGAGGCTCAGGCTCCCAGGATCCTGAGCCTAGCTTTGCGCATTCGCTGCATACGGTCATCTTCGCCCCTTCAATTATGACCCTTTTCGGCTCTCCGATTATTTCACGTCCACAGACGTCGCATTGCAAATTGGGCACCTTGCATGACGCTCTACTGCACTTTAATATTGCGAATTCTAATTCTTAAGCGCTTTGTTCCCCTTTGAGCGTTTCGGCGGAGAAATGTGGGCTAACGCCTAAGGAGGATGAAGCCGGCAACGTCGCATGGTAATCTGTCATTTAACATCTTGTTTCCAACCCGGAGGAATGCTGCCCCTCATTCGGATGCTGCCCTCCTCTAGATGCCTAGCCTTTTTTAGTTCAGCGGCTCTGCTTAGCGGATCTTCATCAGAATTGCTGTAGATATTAAATTTTTGATTGGGGAGA
>CAYPJR010000063.1:0-8265 GCA_964411115.1 uncultured Candidatus Bathyarchaeia archaeon
AATCTTGACATTAATATAAAGCAGCACCTTCTTATAAAATTAACTTTATTCGCGCAATTATAAACATCATTAAATGGTTCAGAGAGCATTTAGTAGAAAAGTATTAGGGAACCATGCGCACTGAAAGTTTAAAGTTGAGAATCATTTATAAAGCATAACGCTTGTTATAAAAATTTCAATTTTAACGTCTGCCAAAAGCCCGTCAATAGGCTAAAAAGGATCGTTGCTAAACCCTGAAGCCCTTCAATCATAGAAATCCACATGGACTTCGAATAAGCCCTGCTCATCTAAAGCTGAAAATATACCTATAGGGGGTATCGTTTTTAGCTTGAAAATTCCCTTAAAAAACAATATTGAATGTCATTTTTTGACGCCTAAACAGACGTATAAAATCGACGCTTAAAAGCTTCTTATAAAATTAACAATTAACTTTATTTGGCCAATTTACGGGTCATATGTGAAAAGCCTTTTAAATTTCTCCATATATTGGGATGGTTGAGGTGTCGTCCGCATGAAAAGAGTTAAGGTTGGTGTTGTTGGTTCAGGCGGAATTTTTCAGGGCGCCCATCTCCCAGCTTATCCGGATATCGCTGAGGCCCATCTGGCTGCTATATGCGACGTTTCGGAATCCGCTTTAAAGAATGCTGAAAGAAGGGTTAGAAGCCTCTATCGGGAAAGGGCTCAAAAAGCCCTTGAGGAGGGCAATTCGGAGCTAGCTGAGAGACTAAATGGAGACGCTGAAGAATTAAAAACATACCTAAGTTTATCTGAGATGCTCTCAAAGGAAGACCTGGATCTGGTTGACATATGCACCCCAACCAAGTTCCACAGCCAAATAGCCATCGAAGCCTTGAGGAGCAACGTAAACGTTATGTGTGAAAAGCCCATGGCTAGAACATATATAGAATGCCTAGAGGTTATTGAAGCCGTTGAGGATGCAAAAAAGCTTTATCAGCATAATGAGAACTGGCTTTATCATACCCTCTGGTACAATGCAAAGAAATTTATTGAAAGCGGCGCAATAGGTGAGCCCCAACTAATATTTCTAGCAACAGCTCACGGAGGGCCGGAATGGGCATCATGGTTCTGGGATCCTGAAATAGCTGGAGGCGGTTCCCTGCTAGATAATGGCGTGCACGCAATTACATGCTCATGGTTCCTAAGCGGTTTTGATAAGAAACCCGCCATTGTTAAGGCCGCTGAACCCTATGGTATATGCATACGCATGAAGACAAGGTTTATACAGGGAATGTTCAGGCGCTTCGAGGTTGAGGATGACGCGCATGTCCTAATAAGGTTTGATGATGAAGGTGGCAGATGGGTGACAGCGCATGTTGAGGGCTCATGGTCCCATAGGGACTCAATGGATACGGCTATAATTGGAACCAGCGGTGAAATAAGGCCGGAGACCAGAGGTGAAGAAACAAATCTGGTGATACGCGATGCTAAGGGTGATAGGAGAGAATTTAATCTGGGCAAAATATCATGGGTTCAAAGCTTCGCTGGGGAAATAAGGAACATGTGTAACTGCATACTCAGCAATACGCGTCCAATATGTGATGAAAAGATAGGCGCCGAAACAACAGCGATTGTTCAAGCAGCGTATCTATCTCAGAAGAGGGGGATGAAGCCGGTAACCATTGAAGAATTCAAGAAGTATGCGTTAGAAATAAGAGATAGGGAGGGGAAGAAAGCCTCGGATTTTCTGCTAAAAGATCTGCTAGGAGGCATAAGAAAAATTTAGCCTTAACTCCCAATTTTTGCGTATAGCCGCATTTAATGCAAGTATTTTGTGATTCTCTCCTGATATAATGCGTCTTTAAATAGCACGCTTGTTTTTATCCATTCGTCAATGCTGATTGAAAATTTCGAGTTTATATATGTAAGAGCTTCATTAAGTGTATCGAATTTTTCGCATTCCCGCTTTAGAGCCTCGCGAACGCTCTCCCTATTAATCCATACCCCTAGGGGCATGATGAAATTCGGATGAATCTCCCTCATAGCTATTACGCCAGCCTGCCTGCGTTCCCTCGCCAGAGCCTCTGCAACCGCAAGCCTAACTGCGTAGTAGCATCCGCCTAAAGATGCATACGTTGTTCTACCATGGTAGCCCTCCCAGTCGCTTCCCATAGCTATGCTTTCACCATGAGGGTTCCATAATGTCCCCGGATACCATGCTTCAATCCATTCATACTTCCATTTAGACGGCATAAGGAGGATTACGAATCTGTTTCCTAGATAATTGAAGCTGTAAACTCTATATTCATTTATCACCGGCTTATCTTTTATTTCATCTTCTATTAAACGCCTAGAGATTGATGAATCAACGGCTGTTATGCTCCACCTTGTCGGCACAAGCCTTCTCTGTATTTTTACGCCAAAAGCACCCACGCTAAAGGCTCTTTGAATCCTTGAAACTGGAACTTCGCTCTTATAAAGAGCGAGGATGGCTTCCTCAGCCTTAAGATCTGGGTCGCTGTATGCCTTCTCAATCCTATGGTCAACCTTAGCGTTTTCAACATCAATTTTTAGCAGGGGGGCTGATGGACCCATAGGTTGAACCTCATCATCGAATAGGAATCTTCCAAACGGCTTCTTCTTGAAGACTGCTTCTGTGTCCACAGGTTCTCTTGATAGGGCTATCTCAAGGGTTCTGCTCAGAAACTGCTCATTAGCGAATGGCTTCTTAACGTTAGCTCTAAAATTTCCGCGGATCAACCCGGTCCTGAAGTTAATTATTTCATCTATCGTTCTCCCAATCCACATTTCAGGCATATCAAGAAGGGATGTGTCGCCCAAAATAGGTGGGATAAGCGGACCAGCGTAAACATATGGGTATCCTATCCGACCAATGAAGACCCCTGGAGGGGATGAGCCGAGGACTCTCTCAGCATCTATTAGACTCTTAACTCTTAAGAAGGAGTAGAGCCTAACCATCGCTGGGCATCTTGTTTTTCCACAGAGCATTCTGCTGCCTCTGCAGAAGAGGCAGAGGCTTCCCTCCCTAAAACGAAATTTAAGCTCCGGCTCCTGCTGGGGGTTTAAATCTCCTGCAAATTTATCATCGCTTATAATATGTTCTAGCCATGGAATTTCCCGCTGAACCTTCCTTAGGATTTTTCTACCTAATATCTTCAACATTAATCAGCCTAAGCTAGAAGATGCCTTCGGGCAATATCCAAAATAATAATAAGAAAATGATGCATATATATAAAAAAATTTTGGAGGAAAATGCTTTGATTGGAAATATGAATCCTACTCTATCTTTATCGGCTCCCCTTTTGGGGCTTCACCCTTCTTTTTTGGGAGGGTAACCTCTAGTACACCATTCTTGTATACTGATTTAGCCTGTTTTGGATCAACCTTCTCAGGCAGCTCAATCTCCTTATAGTATTTGCGCTTCGGCGTATCAACATCTATCGTCAACATCGTCTCTGTGCCATGAAGCTTTATATCCTCCTTCTCAACACCCGGTATTTCCGCTATAACCTTTATCTCGCCGTCGGTATTGATTATGTCGACCAGCGGTTCACGTTCCTCCCTAATAGATATCGATGGCCTGCCCAGTCTTCTCTCGCCAGGTTTTATGTTGCCGAACTCTCTGATCTCCGGCTTCCCATCGGGGCCAATTGTTATGCTGTATCCATATACGAAGGGTCCCCACTCCTGCACTTTTGTCCCATCCGGCAGAACCCTCTCGCGTATCAGATCCCTCGGGGTTCTCCTTGATAACTCCTCGAACTCTCTTTGGAACATTCGCTCTATTTCCCTAAACATTTCATCCATATCCTCGAAGAAACTTGAGAAGGGCCATCGGCGCCTTCTGAACCATCTGTCCCAAAACTCATCAATACCTGACATGAGCTTTCACCAAGAAATAATATTGCACAAAGATATTTTAAAACATATCTGTTTCTCCAAGAGATCTTAATATAAACATTAACATTTTAATATCCTCCCTCCGAATCTTGAATTCCTCCTTATGAGGACAAAATCCGTCTAATACTGCTTTACGCTCCCTCAAGCTGTAAACCAGCGGATATACGCGGCAGCCGTATGGTCT
This sequence comes from uncultured Candidatus Bathyarchaeia archaeon, assembly GCA_964411115.1. GTDB lineage: Archaea > Thermoproteota > Bathyarchaeia > Bathyarchaeales > DTEX01 > DTEX01. The sequence goes on from CAYPJR010000063.1 coordinate 4,064, forward strand.
ATGCTCATATATTCTGCATCTTGCCCCATTAAGAAAGAAGCATTTCCCATCGATATTTCTTAATCTCCATCCGCAATTAGTCTTTTCGGCGAAAACGTTCACTTTATAACCCAACTTAACTATTCTGTTAATGTCTAACCTTGTTAAAGGTATTCTCGTATTGTAGCAGCATAGCGCGCAATCATATCTTACGCATGGCTCTCCGCTCTCTAAGGGTTTACTGCCCATTGAAAGCGCCAACCTATACTTTAAAGCATTTGCGCAAATAATTTTTATAAAAGATAATTTATATATGGTTCCCCTCCTTAATCTTGCCTTTGATTCGCTGGAGGTCGGCTTCAGCATGCATAAGGCGTTCGGCGTTCTAATTAGGGCGCGCACTATTGCGGAGGCTTGGGAAAAAGCTGTACTAACATGTTGGAGAGATGGCATTGAGGTTCCAACAGAGTACGGCGAGGGATCTAGGGAGATTTTAGGTCTACTTATAGTTATTGAGGAACCATTCAGTGAACCAAGGGTTCATAGGGGCGATATACATGTTGCCGTAAAGGGTTCATTACAGAAGTATATCGATGAAGTTTTGGAGGGAACGCTTGACCGGGCTGTCAGAGATGGAAAGATCCATTACACCTATCATGAGCGGCTATTCAATTATCCCCCTAAAGGGATTGATCAAATAGGCTATATAGTTGAGAAGCTGAGCAAAGTTGGCTTCTCAAGAAGGGCTCAAGCGATAACATGGATTCCGGAGAGGGACATGTGGGTTGAGTCGCCGCCGTGCTTGCAGAGGGTTTGGTGCACAGTTAGAGATGGCAAATTAGTTATGCATACATCTTGGAGAAGCAGGGATATATTTAGAGCCATGCATATGAATATGCTCGCCATGACTGAGCTACAGCGGAGAATCGCTGATAAACTAGGCGTTGAAGTTGGTGCATACCTAGACTTCTCTAACAGCGCCCATATATATGAAAAGATCTATGGCGACGTTGAACGCTTCATAAGCGTTCTGGAAAAAAGAAGGAATGAACGTATCTAAGGCGTTCTCATTCGCCAATTATATGCACCTGAACAGTGCGCGTCTGCGGTCCATCCATCTCAATAAATAAGATGGACTGCCATGTACCTAGCATAATTCGGCAATCTTCAACTGGGATAGTGACGCTTGGCTTAATTAAACAGTTCAGTATATGCGCATGTGCATTCTGCTCGCTTGGAATCCAACCATACTTAGCGTTGTGTCGATAATCTCCCTTTAGGGGTACAAGCCTCTCAATCGCTGCAAGGATATCCTCCCATAAATCTGGGTCATGCTCATTTACCGCTATCGCTGCGGTTGTATGTGGAACCCACAGGTTGACAAATCCATTTTTTATTCCAGCACGCTCAACTATTCCGCTTACCTTGCTAGTTACATTTATGATTTCCATCCTCTTTCTGCTTTGGACGGAGAACTCTGAAGAGTGAAACCTCAAGCAGCATCCCTTCACAATTATTCTATTTAAGCCTATTTCAGATTGAAAGGGAACTGCGCAAAAATAAAGATTTTGTTTATGACGCAATTAGGATGAAGCCTGTCATAAACGCTGGAAGATCCCCCGACTGAAGTCGGAGGCTCAAGATACGGTTAACTTTAAATATTCCATTATTTCCTCATTAATTGGCGTGGTGAACGCTTTGGAATGGCATTAAAATCAGATTATTCATGCTATATCTTGGAAATATTTAAGTTGCCACGCACTCTTTCAGCCTGCTTATCAGATTATAGGAGGCTCAGCAATGTCCGATAACAAGGATGACGGCAAATCCCTATTAGATCCCTTTGGAACAACCCTCATTGAAGATTACGAGAGACTTTACACCGAGTTTGGCATACAACCCTTCAGGCCCCTGCTGCCTCAGATACCTAATCCATCCGCGGCTATGCGTAGAGGCGTCATCTTTGGGCATAGGGATTTTGAACGTATACTCGATTCTATGAAAAGCGGCAGAGAGTTCGCTGTCATGAGCGGCATAAAGCCGACCGGCGAATTTCATCTAGGAACATTGATGACTGCTCGTGAAATCATATATTTCCAGCAACAGGGTGCGATTGCCTTTTACTGCATTGCAGATGTGGAAGCCTATGAAGATAACGGGATACCCTTCGAGGAGAGCGAGAAGATAGCTGTGAACAACGTCGCTGACCTTTTGGCTCTAGGCTTTGATCCTAATAGGGGATATATTTACCGCCAGTCGAAGGAGGAGAGGGTTAAAGATCTAGCCATAATGTTCAGTAGAGGCGTAACTTTGGCAACAATGAAAGCAATTTACGGCGAGAGGCATATAGGCCTATATTTATCAGCCCTAATACAAGCCGGAGACATATTAATGCCGCAGCTCGAAGATTTCGGAGGGCCAAAACCGACAGTTGTGCCTGTTGGAGTTGATCAAGACCCGCATATCCGTCTCACCAGAGATCTGGCTGACCGATTTTATAACAGATTCAAGTTTATTCCGCCCTCATCAACTTATCACAAGCTAATTAAGGCTTTAGATGGAAGCTACAAGATGAGTAAGCGTGATCCAATGAGCTACTTTACACTCGACGAGGAGCCGGAAGTCATAGCCAAGAAGATCTTTTATGCTTTCACCGGTGGTCAGCCGACAGTTGAGGAGCAACGTAAGCTTGGGGGCAATCCAGATGTATGCCCAATCTTCGACCTATATTTATTCCATTTCTTTGAGGACGATAAAGACGTTATTAACCTCTACAATGATTGCAAATGCGGCAATATTTTATGCGGCGAGGATAAAGCTCGCCTAACAAAAATAGTCACAAAGTTTGTTGAGGAACATCAGCGCAGGAAAAGCCGTTGCATTGATAAAGCAAGGGAAATCCTAAATACGGGATAAAGGAAAGCAGCCTTTAAGAGCCAACATGCTTCCTAGATGGATATTCCATGTAATCATTCATTTTGACATTATATGCTTTTTAAATTTAATGAGCTTGCGGGCTCAAAATAAATCTTTAAATCCAGCGGAGGTGCTTGCCGAGAAAGAATCTTGAAAAAAGGCGAAACAGCAAATGAAAGTTTATCCGGCAGAGAAGCGCCGTCAGCCTAAATCCTCAATTGTGCAGCTATGATTTCTCCGTCCCCCTTCTCTCTATTCATACTTCGAGTAGTAAAGTTCTATTATGTTTTATGGCGCACTCGTCTAGCCAGAGTAGCGGATCCAAGGAATGAAAGCGCTCCTCCGCTTAGGTAGTACATTAACCCTATAAATGAGGTTGTTGTTTCACCGAAAAATTTGACGGTGTAGGTTCCGAGAATCGTGAATGAGGTTGCTAAGCCTATTAAGAGCAAAAACAATCCTGGAATTAGCATCGCCAAACTAAATGTAACTTTTGGCATGTCATCAGCTAGGCTATGAACCCTAACCTCCTCCGGCACTACTGATGGGAAAGCTGAAGCAGCAGCCCTAATCAGCGGTGGCGTTACAAGAAGGGTGAAGGGGAGCATTGTTGCAAACCACCAAATGGTTAGACCAATTGAAAGGTAAATCAACGCTTCTAGAGGAAGATTTAGGGCTTGAAGATAAAGAACCTTGAAGACAAAAATATAAAGAAAAGCAACAATCAGGTTTGCGACAGTAAGCGTGATTAAAGAAGCGGTGATGAAACGTGCCCAGTTAAATTTCTTCTTCAAAATATAACCAAAAATGTAGAAGCCTATAAAATTGCCTGGAACAGCAGCTATTAAACTGCCCATATACAACTGGCCATGCTTAATCGAGTCAGCTATTAAAGTTCCAATAGCTGCTCCTAACGCTGCGGGTAAAGGCCCAAAAATAGCTGCGAAAAAGGCGGGAATTATAACTGCCGGTCTAAATTGCCCGAATCCCCAAGGGGAGGGAATGTAGGCTGTAACATAACAGCCAACAGCATAGAGGCCAGCGCACATAGCCGTAGCTGTCAGAAGCAGAGAAGGAGAATGAATTCCCCTAGGCATCAATTAATCCCTCTTGACTTGGATGGGAGTCCAAAAATTAAAATTTTCCCTACAAATTGTTCAAATCAGTCAGATTAATATAAACAATAGTACAGATTTAAGGGTTAGCGAAGCTGACCGTGTTAGTAGGTCTACGACAGCGTCATTCTCCGTTGTTCATATATGCCAAGAAAGCGAGCGAGACGAATTCGCTGATAAATTAAAGGGGGG
>CAYPJR010000064.1:0-8226 GCA_964411115.1 uncultured Candidatus Bathyarchaeia archaeon
TTTGAAGGGCTTCTTCAGATTTCTCTCTGATCAATAATTATCTTTAAAAAGAAATCTTGAAAGCATGAAGTTTCTTGATTTTTCAGCAGGACAAATGTACGAAAATTATAAATAACACGCTCAATATTAAGATATTCTAATTTAAAGGGTGAACTGGTTGAGCGATAGAGGTCTTATTTGGATTTACAGGAACTATGAAGATTGCAGCGGATGTAGAAGATGCGAAATTGCCTGCTCGCTGAAACATGAGGGCAAGATATGGCCGGAAGCCTCAAGGGTCAGGGTTTTCATGCTCGTTCCCGGAATCGAGGTTCCGCATCTATGTGTTCAATGCTATGACTATCCATGTGTTGAAGCATGTCCAGTTGGGGCTCTCTCAACAAGCAAGGAAACAGGCGCTGTGCTAACTGATAAAGATAAATGCATAGCATGCGGTAAATGCATAGAGGCCTGCCCGGGCAAGGTTCCGTTTATACATCCAACTGAAAACTATGCTGTTATATGCGACCTTTGCGGTGGAGATCCGGAATGCGTTAAGGTCTGCGGTAAAGGCGGATGGAACGCCCTTCAGCTCATCCGAAGATGGGGAAACGAGCTTGATATAAAATTGTATGCGAAAACCCCTGAGAAAATAACTAAGGATCTCACCGCGAAACTTTACGGTGAAGAAGTAGCGGAGGGCGTTTAAAATGAGAGGCTACGCTGGGAAATTTCTTGAAGTGGACTTATCATCTGAGAACATTAAGGAGATAAAGATCGGCGAGGATGTTCTGAGGCAGTATATTGGCGGACGGGGATTAGCCGCAAAGATTCTTTGGGACCGTTTAGGGAAACAATGGGAGGATGTGGATCCTCTAGGTCCGGAAAACATGCTGCTGGTGCTGACCGGACCATTAACCGGGTTTATGCCCGGCGGCAGAATATGCGTTTCAGGAAAGTCCCCGCAATGCAACGGCATAGTTGGATCAACGGTCGGCGGGGAGTTTCCAATAGAGCTTAAATGCGCAGGGTATGATGGGATAATATTCACTGGGGTTTCAGAGAAGCCTGTATATCTGTTTATTAAGGATTCTGATGTCGATTTAAAGGATGCTGGACACTTATGGGGGAAAAACGCTAGGGAAACAGTGTTAACATTGATTAAGGAATGGCGGAGAGATTTTGAGAGCCGCTACTCTAGGCGGGGGCTACTGAAGGAGCCTGCGATGTTATATATTGGACCTGCCGGTGAAAGAATATGTCGAACGGCGGCTGTGACGCATAAGTGGGCGCATGCAGCCGGTTACGGTGGATACGGCGCGGTTATGGGCTCGAAGAAGTTGAAGGCAATTGTGGTTAAGGGAACAGGGCCGCTTCCAGATGTTCATGACATGGAGAGAACGGTGGAGATTCACAATAAAATTGTGGATGCTGGATTAAGAATGGATCTTTTTAGGCGTTGGGGCACAGCCTCAGCGGGATATTCAACGGGCGCCGAATCAAGCTCCGAGCCCATTATGAACTGGCAGGAGGAGTGGCATAACGAGGAAAGCTTCGGCGTTAACGAGTTTGAAAGGTTCTGGGTTAAAAGGTTTTGGGGAGACTACGGTTGCCCCATAACATGCTTGAAGGTAGCCGTGATCAAATCTGGACCATTTAAGGGCGCGGTAACAGATAATCCGGACTATGAGAACCAGGCGTATTTAGGAACAAACCTTGGGATCTTTAAGCCTGAGGGAAACATCTATCTAACCGCGTTAGCGGATGATCTGGGCTTCTGCGGGATTCAAATTGGGAATCTGCTCGGCTTCGCCGCTGAACTTTATCAGAGGGGCATATTGACTAGGGAAGATTTAGGGGGCATAGAGCTAAAATGGGGCGATGCTGAAGCGTTCGCAGCCTTAATGAAGCTGATCGCTGAGCGTAAGGGGATAGGCGACATACTTGCTGAGGGAACCTACAGGGCGGCTTTAAAGATAAGCGAGATTAAAGGTGTTGATACCTTGCAGTATGCTGTTGTCTCTAAGGGCATAGGGATAGGTGCGCATGGAATAAGAAGCGAGAAGGATTATCCGCATTACGTGTCATATGCCTGCTCAGTTCAGGGCGGCGACCACACATCGGTTGCATATATACCGATCGATCATGGAGGCAGCGAATTGGCGGCAATGATCTACGATTCAGGCGTATTCTGCATGTTCACATTCTTCAGCCCTGAAACCCAAAATCTCCTATGGGATCTCCTAGAATCCGTCACAGGCTGGAAGATTACGCCTGAAGAATGGTATAATACTTCAGCGCGCAGAATACTGCATATTCAAAGGGCGGCTTTACTCCTAGGCGGTCCAGACATCAGATGGAATCCGAAAATCCATGATGATGTGCCTAAGAGATGGTATGAGCCGTTAAGTAAAGGCCCGTTTAGCGGTAAAACCGTTGATGGAAAGAGGATGCGTGAATCAATAAATGAATATTATAGAGCCGTAGGTTGGGATGAAAATGGTGTTCCAACCTCTGAGGAGCTTAGACGTCTAGGGCTGGACGATGTTGATGAAAAACTTGAGGAGATCAGGAGATCCTTAAGGTAATCCGATTTTTCCCTTAATTTTTTGTCGGCGCCCTGACCTTTAAAACATCCTTATTGACAAGGTTGGGTGGAATTCTGCCCTCAAGTATTGCGATCATGTTTTCAGCGGCCATCATCGCCATCTTTGTTCTTGTCTCATAGCTGGCGCTTGCTATATGCGGCGCCGCAGTTACATTTTCCAGCGATAGGAGCGGATTATCCGGATCAGTCGGCTCCCTCTCCCAAACATCTAATCCGGCGGCCCATATCCAGCCTTCCTTAAGAGCCTTATATAACGCTTTTTCGTCAACCACAGGTCCGCGCGATGTGTTTATTAGGCAGGCTGTTCTCTTCATCAACCTGAGTTTATCCTCGTTTATTAGGTGGTATGTCGCCGGCGTTAGCGGAACATGTATCGTCACGAAATCCGCTTCTCTAAGAAGGGTCTCTAAGTCAACATATTGGGCGCCTATTTCCCTCTCAGCAGCATAGTTTCGGTAAACATCGTAATAGAGGATCCGCATATTCATGCCCTTAGCCCTCCTAGCGACGGCTGTGCCTATTCTACCCATGCCAATTATGCCTATGGTTTTGCCCCAAACATCCTGGCCTAGAAACATTGTTAAGCCCCACGGTATCTTCCATTTACCCGATCTAACATATCTGTCTGCTTCAGCAACTCTCCTCGCGGTTGCCATTAATAGGGCGAAGGCGAAGTCAGCTGTTGTTTCAGTTAAAACTTCAGGCGTATTAGTTACGTATATGCCCTTTCTTGTTGCAGCCTCAACATCAATATTATCGTAGCCCACCGCAACCTGGCTTATGCCCCAGAACTGTGGTCCAGCAGCATCGATAACTTCGCTGTCAACCTTCTCGGTTAACATGCAGATTAAACCATTAACATCCCTAACCTTCTCGATTAGAATATTTTTCGGCACAGGGCTTTCATAAGGCCAAAACTCAACTTCAAATCTGGCTTTTAACATATTCGCAGCTTCTTCAGGCAGCTCTCTCGTAACGAAAACCCTTTTTCTTAGGGAACAGTTCTCCATGGGGAATCACTATTACCTTATTTCACGAAGAAGGAAAATAAAATATTTATCCCAAAAATTTCTTAGCAGATATTGTGGTGGGAAAGTTGGATAAGGCTTCGATGGAAACCGCTAAAAGGCTCCTTATCGAGTTTAAGGGGGAAGATTACGCCTTTGGGGATGAAGCCCTAAAACAATTTGATAGATACGTTAGCAGGGTTGGAGATAGGGTTGCCATCGTATCCGGCGGAACAGGCGTGAGAACAGGCATAGTTGACATAGTAAGTGAAACCCTCAAGAGGAGAGGCTGCGAGGTTTTAGGGGTTCTTGAGGGTGCCCGCCAGAACACTCCGAAAGAGGATGTTTACAGGCTTGCGTATCAACTTTTGAAGTTGGGATGCACCGGCGTAGTGGCGGTGGGCGGAGGAAGCATTCTTGACGGGGCTAAGGCATCCCTGGTTTTAGCCCTATACGGCGGCGTAATCGACGAATACTTTGGAACTGGAAGGGTTTCAGCGAAGTCTAGGGGGAAGAGAATACCCCTAATAGCCATACAGACTGCCAGCAGCTCAGCTTCGCATTTAACTAAATATTCAAATGTAACGGACATTATGGCCCTCCAAAAGAAGCTTATCGTTGACGATTCAATTGTGCCTAAGGCGTCGATTTTCCAGTATGATGTTACAAGAAGCATGCCGCCGGAGTTAACCAAGGATGGTGCGCTCGATGGGATATCCCACTGCTGGGAGGTTTGGATGGGCGCAACTGGAAAAGAGAACTATGAGAGAATAAGCGAGGTTGCTTATACTGGAATAAAGCTTATCGTTGAAGCCCTGCCTAGAGCCCTGGAAAACAGCGAGGATCTGGAGGCTAGGTACGCCTTAGGGTTGGGAACCGATTTAGGTGGATACTCAATAATGCTTGGCGGGACAAGCGGGGCTCATCTTGGAAGCTTCTCGCTTGTCGATGTATTAACTCATGGTAGGGCATGCGCGGTTCTAAACCCATACTACACGATACTATTTTCGCCAGTAATACAGGATCAGCTTAAAATGTTAATCAGGATATATGCCGAAAACGGCTATGTGGATATGGGGAAAACGAAGCTGAGGGGTAGGAAGCTTGCGGAAGCCGTTGCTGAAGGCATGCTGGAGTTTGCGAGGAGAATAAAGTTCCCAACAACGCTTAAGGAGGCCGGTGCATCTGAGAAGCATATTGAGAGGATGGTGAATGCCGCTAAGGATCCGCAGCTAAAAATGAAGCTGGAGAATATGCCCATACCGATGAGCATCGATGCTGGAGACATAGATAGATTAATGAAGCCAACTCTGGAAGCCGCCTACACAGGCGACTTCACGCTGATCCCTGAAGTTAAGCCAGCCTAGGGAGAAATGATCCGCGCTAACGGATCAGGTTTCCAAGAATATCGAACCGCATCTCCTCCAGCTCGCCTAATATTTCTATGCGCTCGGAGAGATCCCTATCCCGCTTTACGGCTTCAAGCATGCTCTCGGAGATCCACATGTGTTCCAACTCCAACGTATTTTTAATTCTAACTATTCTCGCCCTTGAAGGATCTATCGGCCCGCAGCAGTGCAAAGCCATCATTATCGCGTCCCGATCGTTAGGTAGGAAAGGCGGTATTTTGCCCAGCTCCGGCCATGTTCCGGTTAAACAGTTCATGAATGTTGCTTCAAAATCTATTTTAGACACAAGCCTTTTCGTCGTTATGTCCGCTAAGCCTATTCCAACAGCGTTTCCATGGGACTCCTCAGATAAATCTAGCACGACGATTCTCCTTATCTTCGGCGTGTCAGTTTTGTATCCTTCAGGTATTGCCCAAAATCTGCCGATTACGTTGGTATCCATTCCCACCCCGCTTATGTTCTTACCCATCTCCTCAACTATTAAAACATCTATCTCATTAAACGGTATCTTCGCCACAAGGCTCTTTGCTTCTTCTAGAAGCCTAGGTTCTTCCCCCTCGATTTCCTCGGGTTTTAAGGCTCTTATTTTCGCTATCTCATGATAGGCATTTTCCAATATTGCTATCCCCATTATTATTGGGGCTTTCCTCATGATTAGTTTAGCCGCTTCAGGGATGAGTTTAAGGTATCCCTCCATTTGATATTTATGTATTGTTTCAGCGCCCTTCTGCTTCCCAAGCCCTATCGCCATCATCTTCATTAAGCCGCTCTCTATTCTCCCCTTAAAATCTGTATGCGGCTTCACCCTATTAACCACTATTATGCCGTCGGATTTTAATGCGATCCTATCCACATAGACCGGTGCGCCATTATCGAGCCGGCCAACCTCCTCAACCTCCATGGAGGCGTAGATTGGTGCGCCGATTGACTCAGACGTTACACCTAGACTCTTAAGCACAGCTATCTGCCCCTCAGGGGTTGCCCCACCATGGCTTCCCATAGCTGGCACTAGAAATGGTTTTCCACCTAGCTTCTTAACTTCATCAACTATAGTTGCCAGAATCTCGCATATATGCGCTATTCCACGGCTTCCAGCGGTTATAGCTATTCTTGAGCCGGGTTTAATTTTCTCCCCTAAACCTGCCTTCCTCATTTCCTCCCTTAAAATGGATGTGGGATCATCTATTTTTGGGGCGCATATTTTTTGGCGGATCTTAACCATTTTTGGCAGCGACATAAATGAGAATTCGCCATTTCATAATTTAAGCTTCTCGCCCTCTTTCGCCATGAAACTTTGCGGCTTCTCCCTAATTTTTCTCATTCATTTATAGAGGAAGCTGAATATTTTGTCAATCAGTTCAGGGCTTAGCTTCTCGTAGGCTTCTGTGCTTCCAACATCGTACCAGAACGCATCAGTTATGTACCCGTAAACTCCCCTTCCGCTTTTTATAAGGTGGGGTATTACATCCCCCATTAGATCCAGCTCCTTCCTGCCGCTGGCCAGCCTGTCCGCCTCCATCAGCGCTTCACCGTTTAGGGCAGCTATCGCTATGCTGACCGGCTTCTCTATTTTAGGCTTCTCCTCGAAGTGTCGGATTTTCCCATCGCTGTCTAGTTCCGCCACACCGACCCTTACTGTGAAGCCGCTTGATAGGGCAACGGTGGCTGTGGCTTTTTTCTCCCTATGAAACCCTATGAAGTCCCGCATGTTCATGTTGGTTAAAATGTCGCCGTAATAAATTAGAAGCGTATCCTCAGCGTTTAAGACCCTTCTTCTATAGGCGTTAACTATTGAGCCGGCTGTTCCCTTAAGCGCCGGATCATCGTAAACATAAGTTATGTTCACATTGAATCTTGAACCGTTGTCAAAATAATTTATTATCTGCTCAGCCTTGTAATCGACAAGAAAGGTTAAATCTTTTATTCCATAAAATCTTAGGAGGCGAACCACATACTCAAGCAGAGGCTTCTGCATTCTACCTATGGGGATCATTGCCTTCTGGAAGTAATACGTAATGGGTCTAAGCCTTGTGCCTGGGCCTCCGCATAAAACAATTCCCCTCACATTATCCATTTTGGTCCCACCATTAATAATAAGGAAGATTGAGAAAGGATTTAATACTTACTCAATTCAGAGTTTTCATTGCCCAGTTTCCCGCTCAGCGCCCTCAGTTTTCTCCGGTTTACGTTCCTCTTCAATTTCCTTTTCAATCTCTTCTATTGGCTTTGGCGGCGGGGTTGTCGCCATGGTCCATCCGATCCATGCCCCGATGAACATTACCGCCAAAAACGCTATAAGCACAATTATGGCAACAGCCCAGAAGCGGACGTCACGCTCACTTAAATTTAATGGTCCGGCTAATATTCTTGGAAAAGCAAGCACAGCAATATAGCCCACGGCGATAAGTAAGCATAGAACAAATATAAGCGCGCCCACAATCTGATCTTTGCTCACCATTAATCATCACCAAACAAAATTAGAAATGATCGATAATACTTAAAAATCTTGCCATAATCTCTTCATCGGCATATATATTACAAAAATAGAACTTGAGTTCATAGGCTTGACATCATCCCCCGCCAACCCTAAGCCTTCTTCTTAGGAGGTGATCCGGCCGCAGGTTCCCCTACGGCCACCTTGTTACGACTTCTCCCCCCTCGCGAAGCCTAGATTCGACGCAGCCAGGAGACTACGCCTCATCTAGGCCTCACTTGGGTGGAGCGACGGGCGGTGTGTGCAAGGAGCGGGGACGTATTCACCGCGCGTTGATGACGCGCGATTACTAGGGATTCCATGTTCACGAGGGCGAGTTGCAGCCCTCGATCCCAACTGAGGCAGGGTTTAGGGATTACCTTCCCCTTTCGGGGTCGGAACCCATTGTCCCTGCCATTGCAGCTCGCGTGTGGCCCGGGGGATTCGGGGCATACTGACCTGCCGTGGCCCGCTCCTTCCTCCGCCTTATCGGCGGCAGTCCCCCCAGTGTGCCCGGCTCAAGGCCGGTAGCAACAGGGGGCGCGGGTCTCGATCGTTGCCTGACTTAACAGGACACCTCACGGCACGAACTGGCGACGGCCATGCACCTCCTCTCAGCTTGTCTGGCAAGACCTTCAATCTGGCCTTCATCCTGCTGTCTCCCCCGGTAAGGTTCCCGGTGTTGACTCCAATTGAACCGCAAGCTTCACCCCTTGTGGTGCTCCCCCGCCAATTCCTTTAAGTTTCAGC
>CAYPJR010000065.1:0-8148 GCA_964411115.1 uncultured Candidatus Bathyarchaeia archaeon
CGCATGCTCATCACCATATTTAACCAATAATGTACACTCTTATTGTGACTTAGGTTTATATTCATATACTTTTCATGGTTTATCTGGTGAATAATGTTTGAGCAGCATTAGGATCCCGCCTAACTCCACAGTTGAAATCGATAGTATTGAGGGAGACCTCCATGTGGCTGAGAACAGCACTGTGAAAGCGAAGGATAAGAGATTCATCACGATCGCTGGAGCAATTCACTGTGAGGGCGACTGCACTTTCGACTGCAGCGTCTCCGCCCTCTCATTAAGGGGCAGGGACGGCGAAATAATCGTTAATGGAGACCTTCTGATCAATAAATCGGTAAGGGTTACTGCGGATGGATCCCTCAGGGTTGAGGGCAATTTATCCGCCATGGAGATCGAGGTTGACAAGGAACTTTACGTTGGGAGAAATCTAACCGCTGAGAAGGTTGATGTGGGTGGTAAACTGAAGATCGGCGGAGATGCGAAGGCTGAAGATATCGATGTTGGAGGAAAATTCGAAGCAGATGGAAAAGTTGAAACTGAGAAGATGGATGTGGGCGGATCGTTCCGGGGAAAGGGAACAGTTAAAGCAGGGAGCGTCAACGTTGGCGGATCATTCCATTCTGAGGCAGATGTATCTTTAAAGATCCTTGATGTCGGCGGAACAGTTGAGATTGCTGGGGGAGAAGCGGATAAAATCGATGTTGGAGGCACTATGCGCTCAAGCAAACCCTTAACGTTTAATTTAATCAATGTGGGTGGAAGCGTAAGGTTAACTGGACCATCTAAGGGCGGAATGATCGATGTTGGAGGCACACTTAGGGTTGAGGGGGACATAACCTTCAACGATATAGATGTCGGCGGAACAGTTGAGATACTTGGTAACGCCGAGGGCGCTAACATAGACGTAGGCGGAAAATTAACAGTTAGCGGAAATCTAACGTTAACTGGTAAATTAGATGTAGGCGGACTTGCCGAATTAGGTGGAAAACTGAATGCTAAATCCGTTAAAGTTGGCGGAGCCTTAAGAGCGCGCCGCATAGAAACCATAACATCGGTTGATGTAGGCGGCGAAATCGCCACAGTCGAGGGGCTAAAGGCTAGCAGAGTTAAAATAGGCAGGAGAGGAAAGATACGCGGCGTAGTTGTAGCCGAGGAGGTAATGCTTGAGGAGAGAGCGGAAGCCGAGGATATCTATGCGGAAATCTTATTCATGGAGGAGAGAGCGGAAGCGAAAAACGTTTATGTGAAAAGGGTACGCCTGGAAAATGGCTGCAGAATAATGGGTGAACTCCAATATGTGGAGGAATTGAGAGCTGAGAAAGACGTATACTTTGCGGTGGAACCTAAAAAAGTGGATAAGCTGCCGGCAGCTCCCATTTAAAAATCTGCTTCACAATATGTTACTAATGTGACGCAAATTGAGGAAAAGGACTAAATATGAAATTTATTTCGATATGCTCGAGTCCGTGAGGAGGAAGGGAAAAATTTCAATAACAAAGTTATCTTACAGCGTGCAAATGCCGGTCGACAGAACGAAACGTGTAGTTAATCTTCTGGTTTCAAAGGGCTTACTGAAGGAAGAAAATATCGGCGATAAAAAATTTTATAGATTAACTGAGAGGGGCGGCGCCCTCCTAGAAGCCCTGAGAACGGTGAGGAAATTCATGAATTAAAAACACGGCGCGCTAACCTGTTTCCTCTTTTATCTTCTCCTCTAAGCTTTTTATTTTCCCATGCTCAACTATTTGGATACGCGTTGAAAGCTTAACTCTGAAGCCTAAACGTAAGAAAAGCCCGTAGAGTTCCTCACCACTTATTTTCTCCCTTATTTTACCCTCCATTATGAGTTTGACCAGCAAGTTCTCAATGTAATTTGCAACTTCAGGATACTGCGCTTTAGCAGCGTTAAGCACTTCCCAAGCTCTGTCAACAAAGAATCTGTCCAGGATTCTCCGCGTATCCATCACGCTTGTTTTCTCAGCTTCATCCTTACCCTTCTTCTCAAGATGCTTCATCATCTCCCTAAGCTTCTTTTGCCTTATCAACTCAAGCTCCAGATCTGATTTTTCAGACATTTCAGGTCACTGACCCACGTTAGAACATGCTATTTATTTTATTTGGCAAATTATTAATGTTGCTCCGCCTTATATCTTAAAATCGCCGCTATTCCCCCGAACGATTTCAGCAGCATCTGCCCCTCCTCAGTTTCCGGCGAGATTATCTCAACTCTGGAACCTGCTGCTTCGGCTATTTCAGCCAGTTCATCGATCAGATCCCTCTCTTCGGAAACCTCAAGCGAAGGCGCATTACACTTAGGGCAGGGCTTTCCCACCAGCGATTGGGTGAAACCTAGAACCTCAGAGGACCTCATGGTTTCATGATACGTGTAGCCGCAGGATGAGCAGACTATGGTGAGACGGGTTGTTTCAAGAGCCTCTGAAAGCAGCAGCGTGTCAATTATGCCCAGCTCTAAAGCCCTTCTAACCTCTTTTTCACCATACGTCGCCAAACCAGTATCATGGCCAACCTCGTAAAGGAACCTCTGAACTATCTGTCTCTCCTCAACATATCTTACACTCTTCATTATTTCAGGGGCTTTCTCAAGAACCTCCTTAACGCCCTGCTCGCCGGTGTAAGCGGTATCAACAACAGCTATCACTTTCTCCCTAAGCCTATAATCCATGTAGGCTCCATCCTCGAAATCATACTTTGTCGGCCCAGGTCCGCCGATAATTATCCCCTTTAAATCCTCTATTGGCAGGAAAATCTCGTTTGCATATGAAGCCGCCCGCTTAAAGAAATCTTGAACTTGAGCCTCACGTATACGCTCAAATCTTCTCGCCGATTGCCCGCCAGCTCGATGCTTCCCAGGGATGCCGGATGTTATTTCCTTAACTATTTCTAGGCGGCGCCCCTTTATCGTTGCAAATGTCGCCTCGCTTGAATCAATTAAGATAACGCCGTAAGTTTCCTTCTCCTTAATTAAATCCCTAAGATGCTCTATATGGAATTTTGAGTCGCATCTGTAAAGGTAAATGTTTATTGGTTCAGGCGGAATAATAACGTATGTTTCCATCTTCTCGCTTCCAGGGGCGCCGCGCGGGATCGCCCCGCAGAAAATGACTAAGCCGTTTTCCGGAACTTCCTTGAAGAGCTTCAGTCTCTGAATAACTCTCACGATGGCGTCCTGAACATTTTTTCGCGTTGTAGCCGACTTAATGTTCGACGCTGTCCCCCACTCATCTTTAAGCATAGCGATTATTTCGCTTATCTGCCTGCCGGGAGGCACATATAATGATATAAGTTCTGTTCCCCTGCCCTCTTTAGAGGCTAGAGCGTCAAGTATCTTCTTGAGCCTAAAAATCTCAAGCGATGTTCTTTTTGCGCTCATCTCTCATACCTATCGATCATTTATTTGCTATATTAAATTGGCATCTTAAAGAAACTAAATATTTAAACGCTCCTTAATTAGCCTTTAGTTTCCCCCATCTTCCCCTTATGTTTCTCAGATCTTTCAACCTCTCTTTTTATGCTTCTTAGCAGAGCCGGCTGATTCAGCATAATGACCGCAAGCGAGTGCGAACACTTCTTTTTAGTTATGAAACCTGGACAGTTGCATGTGACTGAACCGTCTATTTTGCGGATAACAATGTATGTTCCATGCTCCCCCACAACGTTATATGCGTCATCGCTGATCTGCTCAATCCTTCCTTCTTTGATAAGATTATAGGCTTTCTCAATCATGCGGTTCAGCGGCAAAGTTTCTCCCTAGACATGCGGTTAATCAGTCATGGATAGATGGCGCACGCTACCATATAAACATGGTCTCCACAGTTTCTAGGATTTGAAAAATTGGAGCCTTAAAATATGCTTGAGGCCCTCATAAACTGCATTGGGGCTCATTGAAAAAGAGGGAAGCATGTTCGCGGCAGAGCGGGACTCTCTAGCTTCCCCATATTGTTAAGGCTTAATTACTGGAAAACTTTAGAATTATGCGGAGAAGGCTCAGCATTGGCTAATGAGAAATCTAAACTTGATAATCATAGGGCTGCCTATTTAGGCATCTTATCTCTGGGCGTCGTAAGTTTAATGGGCGACATAGTTTATGAGGGTTCAAGAGGCATTGTTCCAGACTATCTAACATTCTTAGGGGCCACGTTGACAGTAGTAAGCTTAGTTGGTGGATTAAGCGAGTTTTTGGGTTACGCTATGAGGCTTTTGGGCGGATATTTAGCCGATACAACGCGCGCCTATTGGGCGTTCATCTTCTTAGGCTACGGGCTGATAGTTGCAATCCCATTTCTAGGACCATTAAATGCGCTAGGCTTAGGGGTGGCAATAGTCTTAGTGATGCTTGAAAGGATTGGAAAAGCCCTTAGGTCTCCTTCGCGGGATATGGTGCTATCTCTGATAAGCAGGGATGTCGGCGCTGGGAAAGCCTTTGGGCTGCATGAGCTTTTAGATCAGATTGGCGCAATAATTGGTCCAGCTATAGTGGCTACTTCGATGCTGATGAGCGCCAGCAATTACGTATTCACCTTCACCCTTCTCTTTGCACCATTTTCTATCCTTTTAATCGTGCTGGTTTATGCCTATAAAAGAGTAGGCCCAAGAGTAGCGGTTGTAGAAATGCAAAGATTTAAGTTAAAGGGTTCTCTTGGAAAAAATTTTTACATTTACACGGTCGCGGTTCTATTGAACACGATGGGGCTTGTTCCATACACGGTCATACTGGCTAAGGCCTCAAAAGTTTTACAGCCCTATGGGGAGCAGTGGATTGTGCCCCTCATATATATGCTCATTCAAGGAATAGATGCGCCAACCGCCTTAATCTTCGGATACATATATGACAAAGTTGGAATAAAAATTTTAGCAGCGCCATTTTTAATCTCCATCGTTCCATCCCTACTTACTTTTGCCAACAATGATCTGCTACTATTATGGATTTCAGCCGTCTTCTTTGGACTAGTTCTCGGAATGCAGGAATCCATCTATCGGGCCGCTGTCTCAGATCTTACCCCAATATCTTCAAGAGGAACAGCTTACGGAATCTTTAACACTATGTATGGCGTTGGATTTCTTATCAGCGGTTCACTCTACGGATTACTAATAGCTTTCAACGTTCAATTCGCATTTTTGGCGTGCTACGCTATAATAATCCAGATTTTAGCAGTTTTCATCTTATCGCGCAGCATAGCTGAGATTAAGCGGTCTGCTTAGCGTTGCTCAGATTTAGAACATGTTTGCTTTTAATTATATTTGTTTTAGTTTTGAAATACCATTAATTATATATAGCCGAAATGATATAATATATGGGAGTGGTGGGATAAGCAAACATGCGAAATCCAAACTTTGAGAGGCATAAGAGGAGAACTAAGGTTGAATTCGGGGCAATTTCCGTCCCAATGCCCATCCTTGAGGAAATAGATAAACTCATTAAAGAATTCGGCTATTGGCCAAGCCGATCATCCTTCGCCCGGGAAGCATGCATCGAGAAAATCGAACGGGAGCGTCTAAAAAAGGTAAAGAAGGAGCAATCTGACAACTGACCCACCCCATTTATTTAAGATTCCATTTTTAGTAAGCCCATTAAACCTAAAATTGATGAAGAGGAAGTGCCGTGCTTGCTCAAGAACATATGTGAACATTTAAGCGTAAATGAGAAAAGACAAATCCTAATTATAGATGGAAGAATACTATTAATCTTGAGCGATGAATCAATATCTGAAAATGTTGATACATTCATAACTCTAAACTACAGAGGTCAGCCTAATAAAATTTTCAATCCACTGTTTAAGGCGGGAGTTTAAGAGCAGCTTATTTCGGGCTTTTATCCGCTTTTATTTTTCTTATTGCTTCGATAATGCCGTTTACCAATGCCTCAACAAGTTTTTCACCTTTCTCTTTGGTTGCTTTCGTTGGATCTCCCACGTATCCTTCTGGGCAATATATAACCCAGTCAAGCGGCGTAACGATGGGTAATCCCTCTAAAGGTTTAGGTTTTGTCTTAGCGGGTTTAGCCCGTTCCATACGGCAGAGATCTGGATATAAATAAAGCATGAAGCTTGTTTCTATTTCACACGCATGCCCAATCTCGCTTGTTTCCCTAATTTTAGGTAGGATTTCCCGCTCAAACGCCCAGGGCTCAGCCATTATGTATAGGGAATAACCGGTTTCCCTTGTAAGTCTGCTTGCGGCGAATAGCCTCAAAATATTTATGTTTCCTCCATGACCGTTTATTATCAAAATCTTCTTAAAACCATTTCTGGAGACTTCTTCGCAGATGCTTTCCAAAAGGTTTAGGAGAACATCTTCCCTTATATTTATGGCTCCTGGAAATTGGCGCATATCCGCCACATAACTATAGAATAGCGGAGGGAGCACAATGCATGGCTCCTTTTCAGCAGCCCTTAACGCAATCTCGTAGGCTATTAATCCATCGGTTCCAAGTGGGAGGTGAGGTCCATGTTTCTCTAAGGAGCCTATTGGAAGAACCACAACGATATCGTCCCTCTTGGCGAGGTCTGCCAGTTCATCAGCAGTAAGCTCTTCCCATTTCATATCAATCACACGCCAGATTTATTTTAAGCCTAGAAATCTAAGCGCGTTTTCGCCCATTATTTTATTAATGACCTCTCTTGAGGCGCCTATAACCTGCCTTAAAATAGACGTATCCCTTGCAACATGGAGCTTTCCACGCTCTAATCCGCCAGCAATGCAATCTGTGCCAAAAAGCATATGGTCTTCAGCCCCATAGGCTATAAGTTTTTGAAGGGAGTCTTTTCTATACATTAATGGAGTGCCTGGAGTTATATCTATAAACATCCGCATTTCCCCTCCGATTTCCTCAAGGGACGCCCTAAACCTGCCCCATAAAGCCAAGCATTCATCAACCCAGGGCCAGCTTATATGCGCCAAGGCGAATCTAAGATCTGGAAAGCTCAGAAGAACCTCATAATTTACTGGCCTGCAAAACCTCGACGAATCCTTAAAGCCGAATAGTATGCCGGAGTGAAAAATTACTGGAACGTCGAGCTTCTCAATTTTTTCATAGATTGGATACATGAACTCATCATACGGATACCAATGGTCTGGGATCATCTTGACGCCTTTAATCTCCTTTGATGTTACCGCCCACTCTAAAATTTGAACAGCTTTCTTAAGCCTAGGCTCAAGCCAGACAAAGCCGATGATCCTATCCGGCGCCTCACTCTGAAGCCTAGAAATAAACTCCACAGCCTCCCTCTGCTTCTCAGAAGTCACATTAGGATAGCTGAACTCTAGATGTCTAGTTACGCCAGCGACGGTTTTAGGAATTATCCTATCGCAGGGGATTGAAACCGGGTATGGTGAGAAAATCACCGCCTTATCTATTCCAGCCTCATCCATCCCCTTAACGACAGCATTAACCGTTTCCAAACCCAAACTATGAACGTGGCAATCAATAATCATATAGATGCACCTAAAAATTATATGGGGTAACATTTGATAAAACTTTTTGTAGCACCGTCTGGGAAACAGCCGTTAAATTTGATTAAACGCCAAAAAATAATTAAGACATTACCAGAACCGAATAAACGCTGTCTTAAAAGCATAAATATGAAGAAGAAACTTTAAGCGGGCTGATAATCCAGCGCGGTTAAATTAGGCTTTCGCTGCGGGATCCGCCGTAAATCGCCTTCATTTCAAAATCTAACTTTCAGCTTAAGCGTTGACGTTCCATGAAAAATGGCAACAATATAAATAATCTAAGCAGTCAAAGCCCCTATCATTTCGACGCTGGAAAACCAGGGTGCAAAAGTCAAATGGGTTCAGCATATTCTAAGCTATAAAACTTGAAAAAGATAACCTCTATATGCAACTGATAAACCTTGAGGTGCAATGAGTATTACGTGGCAGCAAACCTAAAAGAAGAAGAGAATCTAGTAGAAACAAAGGTTTTTCTCCTTACAACGGAGAAAATGAGGCGGTAAAATTTATTGCCGCAAAGAAAATAAAATATAAAAGCTCAGCAATAAACTAAATCGGTGGGCCGGTAGTCTAGCGCGGTTAGGACATCCCCCTTTAGGAACCTAAAGCAGCCCTTACGAACAATAAGGCAGACATTAAGACAGGCTGAGATCGCCGGTTCAAGTCCGGCCCGGCCCACCA
>CAYPJR010000066.1:0-7926 GCA_964411115.1 uncultured Candidatus Bathyarchaeia archaeon
CGGCTGTGGGATAGAAAGATTTATATTGTTATTGCGTAGCCTATTTTTGAGTGGTGTATGGAATTGGGGGATTGCGTTCATAAGAGGCGGTTGCGTTCATCAGTAAGCTTCCTTTTCTCCCATCAGCATCATTAATGCTTAATCTACCGTATTTTCCTAGAACATTAGGTTGCCTCTTCAATTTTCACCTAAAGATTTTACATCTATTCACTGTTTATGGTCAAAATATGAAGATTCCGAATGAATGGTGGGAAACATAATGGGTAAGGTTAGTTTAGTCATACCGAAGGGGCACCTAGCCGATGGAACATTCAGAATATTGGAGCGAGCTGGCTACGTTATTTCAGGCGAGGAACGCACATATAGGCCATTAATAAATGATCCGAAGATAGAATTGAAGGTTCTCAGACCTCAGGAGATCCCATTATTTGTCAGCGAGGGGCTTCACGATTTAGGTATAACTGGGCTTGATTGGCTTCATGAGACCCATGCGGATGTTGATGTCCTATTAGACCTTGAATATGCCAGGGTTAAACTTGTGCTGGCAATACCTAAGGCGTGGACGCACATAAATAGCCTCTCAAGCCTACTGGAAACATTCCACGATGAGGGAAAAGTGCTTAGAATATCCACTGAATACCTTAATATTTCAGCTGAGTTCCTTATGGCTAACCAAACCTATAGGCGGCTTTACGGCAAATCTGAGCCCACGCTTATTACGCCATGGTGGAGGAAGGGCGAGAATAATCAAGTTACGATTTATCTATCCTTTGGTGCAACCGAGGCTAAACCTCCCGAAAACTCTGATGCCATAATTGATGTTGCCGAGACCGGTGAGACCTTAGAGCAGAACGACTTAAAGCCGATTGAAACAATAATGGAATCAACAGCGGTGCTCATAGCTAACAGAAACTCTCTAAAGGACCCGATGAAGCGTGAGAAGATATATGACATATTGACCCTTCTCAAGGGCGTTGTTGATGGCAGAAAAAAGCTGCACATATTCGTGAACGTGCACAGAGATAACCTCCCGAAGCTGCTGGAAAGGCTGCCGGCGCTTAAGAAGCCGACCATCGCTCCTCTTTCAGATGAAAACTGGTATTCAGTGAACACCGTGATAGATAAGGATCAGTTCCTAGAGATTCTTCCAACTTTAAGAAGGCTTGCCCAGGGATTGGTTGTTTACGAGCCTAGGCAGGTTCTGCCATTAGAGGAGATATCCTCCAACGAGGCGGATGGTGGCTAAGGAGATGCCGATAAAGATTGTGAATCTTGATGAAGCGCGCGAGGAAATTCTGGAGGGCAGATGGCCAAGGGGGAAATGCTTAGATTCAGAGCTGCTAGAATATGCTGAGTCAATAATTGAGGATGTTAAAAGGAGGGGTGACCTGGCCCTAATAGAGTTAACGGAGAAATTTGATAATGTAAAGTTGACCGCTGACCGCTTAAGAGTTAGCCGAGAAGAGATTGAGGAGGCCTATGGAAAAGTAAGCGATGAGCAGATATCGGCTATTAAAAATGCAAAGATTAGAGTTGAAGAGTTTGAAAAACGCATTCTAACGCATTCCCTATTTAATTATGAAGATTGCGGCGTGAAAATCTGCAGAGTCCATCGTCCAATTGCAAGCGTCGGATGCTATATACCTGGAGGGGGAGCCGCTTATCCAAGCACCGTTATCATGACCATTGTGCCGGCGAAGGTTGCGGGGGTTCCCAGAGTTGCCGTCTGCTCCCCTCCCAGATGGGATGGTGAAATCAACCCGTTAACACTAGTGGCTGCGGATATATGCGGCGCAAATGAGATTTATAGGGTCGGCGGCATACAAGCCGTAGCAGCACTCGCCTATGGAACTGAGACAATAAAGCCCGTTATGAAAATCGTCGGCCCAGGTAACCGGTACGTTCTAGCCGCTAAAAACATAATTTCACGTGATGTACCGATTGATTTTCCAGCTGGACCAAGCGAGATAGCAATCTTAGCCGATGAGAAGGCTTCTCCACGTTTAATTGCGAGGGATATGCTCTCTCAGGCTGAGCATTCGATTGACAGCATTTCAATGCTTATAACAACATCTCTATGTCTCGCTAAGTCAGTGGTTGAGGAGATCAAGCGTCTAATGAGTGATGCGCCAAACAGAGAGATGATTTCACAATCTCTAGAAAGAAACTGTTTAATAGTAATATCTGAAAACATAGATGAAGCTATAGGGCTGATAAATGAATTTGCACCTGAACATCTTGAGATAATGGCTGAAAATGCCTATGAACTATCTGAAGAAATATATTCCGCTGGACTTGTATTGATTGGCAATTATACGCCGACCTCCCTAAGCGACTACTGCCTAGGAACAAACCATGTTCTTCCAACGGGCGGGTTTGGGCAGGTCCACTCAGGCTTATCGGTCCTTAATTTCGTCAGGTTTATGAATATCGCTGAGTGCTCAAAGGATGCTCTGGAAAAATTATCGCTTACTGCTAAAGTTTTAGCTGAAAGTGAGGGGTTGCTGAATCATGCATTAGCCATAGAGGAGAGGATTAAGGCTTGAGTTTGGGAAGAAAGAGAGTTATCGGAGAGGTAATTGCGTACGCTGAAAAGCTGAATAAATACGATGTTGGCGAGACAATTAGGGGCTTAGCCTCAAGGATCAATATGAAGGATTCTGAAATTTTAAAATTAAATTCTAATGAAAACCTCTTCATACCGCTGGATTTTCTAAGGAATATCCTAAGGCAGGTTATCGATGAGATCGACCCGAGAATGTATCCCAGAGATGAAGTTAAAGATTTAAAGGATGCCTTAAGTAAACGTTTGAAGGTCTCGCCTGAGGAGATAGTTATAGGCGCCGGAAGCGATCAGATCATCGATCTGGTTTCCAGAATGTTTCTGGGAAGGGGCGATGAAGCCCTTTCGGTATCTCCAACATTTGTAATTTATGAGCAATGCGTAAAAATACAGGGCGCGGAGTATAAAAGCGTGCCGCTAAGAGACGATTTCTCCCTCAATGTAGAAGCCTTACTTTCTTCAGTAACGCCGAATACTAGGGTTATCTTTCTCTGTTCCCCTAATAATCCAACCGCAAATCAGTTCAGCCGCAAAGACATATTAAGCATAGCTGAAAACTTTAATGGGCTTGTTGCTGTTGATGAGGCATACGCTGACTTCGCTGGCGCAACAATGTTAGATTTAGCTAGAGAATTTGAAAACATAATAGTTTTTAGGACTTTCTCAAAGGTTTTCGGCCTAGCTGGGTTAAGGGTTGGATATGCTGTTACAAATCGGGATCTAGCCAAGATAATGAATGAAAAGTTTCAGACGCCATATCCCGTTTCCTTAACAGCCTTAAAGGTTGCTGCAAAACTCTTGGAGGAAAATTCTGAATTTATAGAGAGAAAGATTTTTGAGATTAAGGCTGAAAGATCTAGGCTTATTGATGCGCTCAACAGCATAAGGGGAGTTAGGGCTTTCCCATCTGAAACAAACTTTGTATTATTCCAAACCCTAAATGTTGATTCATCAGCAGTTTATGGGGCGCTTCTAGAGAGGGGAATCATCATCAGAAATGTTGGGCAAGTTTTAGGTTTCAGGAACTGCTTGAGGGTTACTGTTGCTCCATCCCAAATGATGAAACGCTTTATAAAAGAATTAGGGAGGGTCCTAGATGAACTTGGTGCCTAGAAAATACATTACTCTTGACGCCAATTCTGGAGCGGCATATCTTAGAAGGGATAAAGTTAGGCTTCTCGAAAAGGTTGATGCGGTCATATTTGATTGCGATGGGGTGCTTATCGATATCAGGGAATCCTACGATAGGGCTATTGTAAAGGCAGCATCATACATATTTGAGAGCATGACTGGCTGCGCTATGCCTGAAAATCTAGTGTCGGATAAAACCATATTTCTTTTCAGGAGAAGCGGCGGCTTCAACAACGATTGGGATATCGTTTATGGCATAACAATGTTCTTGCTATGCGAAATGCCCAGTGGGGCGCGTGAGAAACTTGAGAAAATAATGAAGACGCTTATCGATGAGAAAAACATATCGAAGCGTCTACTAACGATTAGGGAGATATTCAGCGCTGATAAGTTAGATTTAGGGAGTTTCCCAGAGAATTCAGCGGCCAATCTTGAGGGCTTCACAAATCTTTTAGATGTGAACGGCGCATCGTCAGTTGATAAAGCTATATTAAGTTCGGGAAAGATCTCGAGGGGCTTCTATAACTTGCTGAGGGCTTTTCTCCATGAATCTGAGAAGGTTGGTGAAAGTATTATTGCAACCGTTTTTGAGGAAATATTCTGCGGATCTAAGCTTTTCAGGGAAACCTATGGCGTTGAGCCAATATTCTACAGCGGCCAAGGGATGATTGAGAATGGGAAGCCTATTGTCAACCATGATTCCTTAAGACGTCTCTCCTCGATTTTGGGCGGAGCAAGGTTTGGAATAGCCTCGGGAAGCAGGCTTAAGCCGGCACGCTACATCCTACGCGACCTAATGGGATGGTTTGATCCAAAAGCCACCGTTTTCCTTGATGATGTTGAAAGGGCTGAAGACGAATATTTCAAGAAAAAATTAAGAGTAAATCTTAAGAAGCCGAACCCGTTCTCGCTTCTTAAATCCGCCAGCGGCTTAGAGCCCCTCAATATTGCGCTTTACGTTGGCGACTCAATTGAGGATGTGATAATGGTTAATGAAGCCATAAAGGATGATCCGAGATTTTTATCCGTTGGGGTTTATAAATATTCAAGCATGGATAAAGACCTGATTAGAGAATTTATTAATCACGGATGTGACTTTATTCTGCCCTCAGTTAATGATATACCGGACGTGATAGAGTTTGTTAAGGAGGGAAAAATCTGAAAGAAGCTGAAGTATCAAGAAAGACTTTTGAGACGGATGTCAAGGTTAAAGTAAAACTTCACGCATCCGGCTTAGCGGACGTCCATACCGGAGTTTCATTCTTAGATCACATGCTTAACTCCCTTGCCACGCACAGCCTGATCGACATATTTGTAAGGGCATCCGGAGACTTAAGCCATCACGTTATTGAGGACGTAGCCCTATGCCTAGGTGAAGCCATAAGGAAGGCTCTTGGGGATTCAGCGGGCATAAGAAGGTTTGGATACGCAATTGTTCCAATGGATTGCTCACTGGCATTCGCAGCGGTAGACCTTTCCAATAGGCCGTATTCAAAGATAGACTTGAAGTTTGAAGGTAAACGTATTGAGGACATGCCCTGCGAAGACATATATCATTTCCTCGAAACCTTAACGAATTCTTTACACGCAAACATACATGTATGGGTTCAATATGGACTAAACGATCATCACAAGGTTGAAGCCGCCTTTAAAGCCTTAGCCCTATCTCTAAGGCAGGCTCTTTCAACCGATCCGGATAGAAAGAGCATACCTAGCTCTAAGGGGGTATTATAGAAGGTGACCTTGAAAGCCCTCATATTGGATTACGGCGTTGGAAACCTTTTCAGCATAAGGCACGCCTTAGAAAGAGCCGGCTTAAGCGTTGAGATAAGTTCAAATTTAAGATCTGCAAATATTGACGCCCTTATTCTTCCAGGAGTTGGCAGCTTTAAGGCTGGCGCTGAAAAGTTGCTGAAGATTAAAGATGAACTTATGATCCTTTTTGAAAAAAACATCGTAACCTTAGGCGTATGCCTAGGTATGCAGCTACTTTTTCGAGAGAGCGATGAAAGCCCAGGGCTTCCCGGTCTGGGCCTATTAAACGGTGAAGTTGTTAAATTACCTGGAAGCGTTAAGATCCCCCATATGGGCTGGAACACCCTTGAAATAATTAAACCCTCAGATTTCCTAGATGGAATAAGTGAGGAGGATTGCTTTTATTTCGTTCACAGCTACTACGTGCTTCCGGAGGATAAGTCCATAGTTGCCGCTGAAACCGAGTATGGTGTAAAATTCCCCTCAGTTGTGATGAAGGGCAATATCTTCGGGGTTCAATTTCATCCCGAGAAATCCGGTAAATCCGGCGAGCAGATAATTAAAAACTTCGTTAGGATAATTAAGCGTTAATGGTGAGCATTATTGTATGTGATTCCTGCCATTGACATAATGGGCGGTAAGGTTGTTAGATTACTGAGGGGCAGCCCCAGCTTGTTGAAATCTTACGAGTCTCTAGGCGATCCATTATCAATTGCTAAGAGATGGGAATTTGAAGGCGCGCCGGCGATACATATCGTGGATTTAGACGCAGCGTTTGGGATGGGGGAAAATACCGAGCTGATAGGTAGAATAATCCAGTCTATTGAGGTTCCAGTCCAAGTTGGGGGAGGAATTAGAAGTATAGAGCGGGCTTGCCGATTAATTGAGGCTGGAGCGGAAAAAGTCATACTGGGCTCGCTCGCTTTTAGAAATATGGAAGCCGTTAAATCTCTCCTAGAAAGGTTTGGGTGCGGGAGAATTCTCATAGCCCTAGATCACTTAAACGGCGAAATAGTTATCAACGGTTGGAGAGCCCGAACTGGCTTAACGCTTGAAGAAGCCGCCCGGAGATTCTCATCTATTGGAATTAAATTCTTTTTGGTAACATCAACTCAGCATGATGGAATGATGAGCGGGCCTGATGTGAGGAATTTGCTTAAGATTTTGAATTTAGGCATTAACGTGATAGCCTCTGGCGGAATAAGAAGCCTCGATGATATAGCAACCTTAAAAAAGCTCGGTGTTTACGGCATCGTCGTGGGCAGAGCGCTTTATGAAGGCTTATTTAGCCTTAGAGAAGCTTTAAAAGCAGCCATTTAATAGGAGAGATGGAAGAAAAATGGTTTTAGCTAAAAGAATAATACCGTGCTTAGATGTAGATCATGGAAGAGTTGTTAAGGGGATAAATTTTGTTAACTTACGGGATGCTGGAAACCCAGTTGAACTTGCAAGGCGCTACAGTGGAGAAGGCGCCGATGAACTTGTCTTCCTAGATATAACGGCTTCTCCGGAGAAGAGGAGCATACTTAAAGATGTTGTGAGGTCTGTTGCGGCTGAAATAAACATACCGTTCACGGTTGGAGGTGGAATAAGAAGCATTGAGGATGCGCATTTAGTCCTCTGCAATGGCGCCGATAAGGTTTCAGTTAACACAGCTGCTGTTGAAAACCCTGCGCTTATTGGAGAACTCGCTGAAAACTTCGGTTCTCAATGCGTTGTCCTAGCCATAGATGCAAAGAGGAGATACGAATACGCATCGAACAAGATTGTTGTGGAAACCACTGAGGGACCATGCTGGTTTGAAGTCTACACTTACGGTGGGCGTAAGCCAACGGGTATGGATGCTCTTAAATGGGCTGTTGAAGGCGCTGAGCTTGGCGCCGGCGAAATCCTCCTAACATCTATGGATAAGGATGGGACGGAGGATGGATATGATATTGAATTAACTAGGAGCGTTGCTGAACGTGTTAATATACCGGTTATAGCAAGCGGCGGCGCAGGAAGACCTGAACATTTCCTTGAAGCCTTCACATTGGGCAAGGCTGACGCTGCATTAGCGGCTTCAGTATTCCACTATAGCAAATATCCCATACCCGTGGTTAAGCGTTTTCTACATGAAAGAGGGGTGCCAGTTAGGCTTTGAAAAACCTGAAAATCTTAAGCATAGAAGAACTAGATTTTGAGAAGTGCGGCGGAATATTACCCGTTGTTGTGCAGGAATATGGCTCCGGAAAGGTCTTGACCTTAGCTTATGTGAACAGGGAGGCCTTAGAAAAGACAATGGAAACTGGATACGCCCACTACTTTAGGCGCTCGCACGGCAGAGTTATGAAGAAGGGTGAAAAATCCGGGAATGTTCAGGAGGTTTTAGATATTCTCATAGACTGCGATTATGATGCTTTACTTTTCATTGTGAAGCAAAAGGGTCCAGCATGTCATCTAGGTGAGGAAACATGTTTTCACAATAGGCTGAAAAA
>CAYPJR010000067.1:0-7922 GCA_964411115.1 uncultured Candidatus Bathyarchaeia archaeon
GGGTTGGTAGCTCACCTTTTTCCAATCGCTAAAATATTGATGCACATGTAGATTAGCATATTAGAAACTGATATTTAAGCATCGGTGGAAAGTATTGCAAAGAGAGGAGTCTCCATTGATGCCTATTTATCATAAAGCGCTGAGATCTCTGAAGCATAAAGAATATTATTGTGGTAAGCTACCTTATTGTGATCTTCCTATGAGGTATATTTTATGAGTTGGGAAGCACGCTGGAAAGTGTTGGCGGACGCCATTACTGATTTACGCAGGAGCGGTGAAAGTGTGCCCCCAAACGTTATTAGAGATTTGCGTTCAGCGAAAACAATGATGGAAATCATTAAGGTTGATAGAGCCCGCTCTGAGCATGTTTCCCGCCTTGAAGAATGCTTAAGTAACGTTGAATCTTACGTTCTTTCGGCGGCTGAAATCAGGCTTGGGGCAAGTTATGTAGATGCCCTATTAAGGAAGCTCTATGAGGCGGAGAAGATTCGCGCTCAAGCTGAAGCGGAAACCCAGGCGGGTTTTCATCCAGGTATCCCGAAAGAAAAGAAGTGGATGAGAATTCAGTCCAGTGATGAAATTCCGGTTGAAATGATTAGGAAAATCGCGGATGAAATCGGCTTAGAATCCAAGGTTCAGGAAGAAAGGTACGTGCTTATATTTGGTGAGGAGGAGAAAATTAAGGCGTTCATTAAAAGAATGGCTGAAATATCCCGCGCTGTTAGGAAAGATGGTTCCGCAACTTAAATGCGGGAAGTAGAAGTTTGATGGGGAATTGAGGAGGGAAAAAACCTAGGGATGCCATACATTAAGCGGATGGAAATAAATGGCTTCAAAACATTCGGTTTGAAAACAACGCTTACATTTGAGAGGGGCTTTACAGTTATAACTGGACCGAATGGCAGTGGCAAAACTAACATAATCGACGCGGTTCTGTTCTGCTTAGGCGAGCTAAGCGCTAAAAGGCTTAGATCTGAGAACTTTTCCAATCTAATATTTAATGGCGGTTCAAGTTCAAGTGTCAGGAAGAATGAGGCTAAGGTTGTAATTCAATTTGATAATTCAGACGGACGCATACCGGTTGAAACGTCAACCGTCACCATATCGCGTGAAATTGACAGGAACGGCGAAAGCATCTATAGAATAAACGGGAGAAAAGTTCCTAGAAATCACCTGCTCGAAGTCCTCTCAGTGGCCGGCATAAGTTCTTATGGGCACAATATTGTTCTCCAGGGCACGCTTACACGTATGGCTGAAATATCACCGCAGGAACGGAGGAAAATAATTGAAGATATGCTCGGAATAGCCCAATACGACGCTGAGAAGGCTGAAGCCGAATCCAAACTTAAAGAGGCTGATGTAGCGATAAAAACTGCCCTAGGTCAGATAAGCGAAGTTCAGAAGAGGCTTGAGGATCTGGAGAGGGAGCGAAATAATCTATTACGCTACAACTTTCTTAGGAGAGAGATTGGATACCTTGAGTCTGTGAAAACCTCATGGGAAATAAAAAGGTTAAGAACCGAAGCGGAGAAGATATCGCGTGAAATAATGGCTCTCGAGGAAAAAAACAAGATCATTTTAGAGAGCAGAGAGAATCTGCGGCTTAAACGCCGCGAGATGGAGGCTGAGCTGCGAAAGATCGGTTTTGATGAGGTTGAGAAAAAGCAAGCCAATATTTTAGAAATCCAGACGAGCATAAGCAACCTTAAATCCAAACTGAATGAGATAGCGTCTAAAATAAGTTCTGGAAGAAATAATCTTGAGAGACTTAAGAAGATTAGGGAAACCCTCCAGCAGCGATATAATTCAGTGCTGAAGGAGATTGGAGAAACCGAGGAGAAAATCAAGCAGCTTGAGATTGAACGATCTAGACTCGATGGAGAAATAAAGGAGAAACAAACCCTTCACGATTCCATACTGCGAGAACTTTCTGAGGTAAGATCAGCATTTGGGGATAAAGCTAAGAGAATTGATGAGCTAGAGAACGATCTGAGTAAAATCGGTAAAGAAAAAGTTTCGATAGAAAGTGAGCATGCGAAAGCTCAGACTAGGATGAACATTTTTACGCAGAGGCTTGAGGATCTAAAAACGAAAAGGGACGAACTGAAAAATTCATATGAAAGACTTCAAGAATCGCTATCTAAACTTCAAGAAATAATGAACGCCCAAATGGAGCGGCTAAACAATCTTAAGGAAACCCTTGAAAAACGCGTTAAACGGAAAAACCTAATGGAGAAGGAGATTAAGGAGGCTGAGAAAGTCGCTGAGTACGCAAAGGAGGCGCTAATTGAGTTTGAAGCGCAGAGGAGGGTGGCGAATAAGATCAAATCTGAGGAAAGCGCGTTGAAAAGTATCGAAGATCTCGCAGCTATGGGAGTTATAACGGGTGTGCATGGAAGGCTTAAAAACCTAATAAAGGTGGAAAAGGGCTATGAGCGAGCAATAGAGGCTGCGGCTTCAGGATGGCTTGATTCGCTTATTGTAGAAGACATGAATGTTGCGTTTACATGCCTGGAAACATTAAAAAGGGTGAAGCTCGGAAGGGTGAAGATAATTCCCTTAAATGGTTTGTCGCCCAATAGCAGCATCAAGGTTCCTGAGATTGATGGTGTGATTGGAAAGGCATCGTCATTTATAAATTGCGAAAAGCGTTATGAGCAGGCGGTAAACTTTGTCTTCGGCGATACATTGCTGGTTTTAAGTGACGATGCTGCATTAAGGGTTTCGAAGGATGGTTTCAGGGCGGTTACTTTAAGCGGGGACCTATATGAGGCTGGCGGAGGTTTTGAGGGCGGCTACTACAGAGCCCCTGTTGATTTTTCATCCTTCATGCCGAACGATGAAACCTTGAAGAACCTAGAGCGGGCGGTTAAAGCCCTAAAAGAGCATCTTGAAAGCAGGGAGAAGATTATCGCTGAGATGGAGAATGACATTGCTGAGACGCAGGGGGAGATAGCGAAGATCTCTGAGTCTATGGGTAAATTTGAGGGCGAGATTGAGCGGATTAAAAAGAGCGTAATCCAGGCGGAGTCGAGCATAAAGCAGGTTGAAAACAACATATCTGATCTTTTGAGTCGTATAGAGAAGGAGAAAACGCAAATAGCCCTCTTTGAGTCGCACCTCCAAGAGCTCAGCGAAATAGAGAAGCTAAAAAGGGAAGAGGTGGAACGCCTAAAAGGCGATGTTAATCTACTCAGGATTCATGATGCTGAGGCGCGGCGTGAATCAACATCTAGCGAAATAATCCTTTTAAGGCAGAAATATAACCGCTTAGAATCTGAAATTTCAACTTTAAGATCTAAGATGGAAAACGTTTTAAAGATTAATCTGAACGATCTTGCGGCGCAACTTGAGGATGCAACGGAGCAGATTTCAGCCCTAGAAAAAGATATTGAAGACGCATTAAAAGAGGATCGGGAAACTAGGAAAAGAATCGAGGAGCTGGAGAAGACTAAAGCTGAGATATCCAAGTCAATTTTGAGTGATAAGAAAGAGGCGGAAAAGTTTACTTCGCAAATAGATGCCCTAGATAATGAATTGCTGAAGCTCGAGAAAACATACGAGGAAGGGGTAAAAATGCTTAATGATTTAAAACTGAAGATCCAAACAATAAATCTCCAATTGGATCAGCATATGGAACGCCTAAGAACGCTAGGCTATGAAGCGCCGTTGGACATTGCGCAGGGCACGCTTGAGGATCTAGATTCCCAGATTGAATCCATAAGGATGGAGATCAATAGTATAGGCGCAGTTAATCAGCTCGCTGACATACAATATGTGGAGCAAGCCTCGCGATACAAGGAGTTATCTGTAAGATTAAATGAGCTGGAAAGGGAGAAGATGGCTATTATAAGATTTATTGAAGAGATTGAGCAGAAAAAATATAGGGTTTTCATGGACGCCTTCAATAAGATAAATAAGCGGATAAATAGCTACTTCTCTAGATTAACTGGCGGGGGAAACGCCTCCCTCAAGATTGAGAACCCTGAGAATCCCTTCACTGAAGGAGTCGACATGATAGTTCAATTTCCAAATAAGCCGCCAATCCTTGTTAGTGGAGCAAGCAGCGGTGAAAGATCAGTTTCAGCGGTTGCATTCTTATTCGCCTTGCAGGAGTTTTCACCAGCCTCGTTCTACCTCTTCGATGAAATAGATGCCCACTTAGACGCCTTCCATGTTGAGAGGCTTGGTGAGCTTCTAGCTGAGGAAGCATCTAGGTCGCAGCTGCAATTTATAGTGATAACGCTGAAGCCTGAGATGATAAGTAAAGCTAATAGGATATATGGCGTGTATGGGCGGAATGGGGTTTCATATGTGGTTTCAACAACATTTAAGGGTGTAGTATAATTATGGAAAAAGAATCCAGCAAACCGTTCTATCTGCATCCGCCCTGGGACATATTATTTAATTTAGAGAGACTGCGGAAGATTAACCCATGGAATATAGACATAGCATTCCTACTTTCTTCCTTTCTTGAGGAGATGGAGCGAAGGGCAAGCGTAGATTTTAGAGCTTCAGGCGTAGCCCTAGACTCATCGGCATCCATATATCTTATGAAATCCAGCCTTCTTCTAAAGCTTGAGGAGCCCCCTGAAGTCGAGCAAAAACAGGGCGCTATTGATTTTGTTCCTCCCCCGCTTGTTCTTCCGCTACGCTACGAGCTGACCACGACGACAATTCAGCATCTTCTGGAAGCCCTGGATGAAGCCCTTAAAAGCGAAAATATCCTCTCAATTAGGGCGCCGTCTAAACCGATACTGCCCCCGCCGGAAATCATCCCTAACATAAGCATATACCTGATGGAAATCGAGGAGGAAATGGAGAGATTAAATAATAAAATGCTTATTTTATCGAGAAAAGGCGAGATTTTATCATTCTCAAAGCTGACTGAAGGCTTGGGAAAAATCGAGATGATAAAAGTCTTCCTGATCCTTCTTTTTATGGCGCATAAAGGTAGAATAACCCTGTGGCAGCAGGAGGATCTGGGCGAAATATACATAACGCTTAATGGAGCGGTCAATGTTGAAGGCGGTGGCTAGTGACGGCGCCCTTAGCGCTCAAATGATTCAGGAGAAGAAGAAAAGAGCAAGTAGGGAGGATGTAGAGGCAAAACTGAGGCTTATCGAAGCAGCATTATATGTCGCAGGCCGCCCGCTAGACTTGAAGACTCTATGCAGCATAGTCAATTCGCGCTCCGAGAGGAAAGTTAAAAAGCTTGCGAGAATGCTGATTGACGAATATAAAAGACGCAATACCGCCCTAGAAATACTTGAGCTTGAAGATGACAGATTCGTTCTACAGCTCAAAAGCGAATGCTCAGACAAGGTTAAGAGGCTTGCCATTAGACCATTGCTTACAGACGGCCCGCTGAGAACGCTATCCTACATAGCCTATAGGCAGCCGATCACTCAAAAGCAGGTTATTGATGTCAGAGGTAAACATGCCTATAAACACATAAGCGAACTTGTGGAAATGGGCCTGATCAATCGGGAAAGAAACGGCAGAGATTTCATTTTAAAAACCACCGATTACTTCGCCGACTACTTTGGTTTAAGCCGTAACATACAGGTTATGAAGCGTCAGCTAAAAAGAATCTTTAATAAAAG
The DNA here is from genome assembly GCA_964411115.1 of uncultured Candidatus Bathyarchaeia archaeon. Classification (GTDB taxonomy): domain Archaea; phylum Thermoproteota; class Bathyarchaeia; order Bathyarchaeales; family DTEX01; genus DTEX01. The sequence goes on from CAYPJR010000067.1 coordinate 5,607, forward strand.
CGGGGAAGAGAAATTGCCGGCTGACGGTGCTGCTGGAATGCAGGGGCAGCAGAGCGAAACTTCAAAATAGTTGCGGCGTAAATTTCTTAGTGGAGGAAAACCTTTATGGAAGGCTTCATCGCGGTTTTTGATATTGGAAAATCCAATAAGAAATTTCTGGTCTTCTCCGAAAACTTGGAACCCATATATTCAGAGTCGATAAGAATAGATGAGATTAGGGTTGACAACTTAATATGCGATGATGCTGAATCGATGCTCCTCTGGATGCGGGCTAAATTAGTAGATGCCTGTAAAAAGTGGCCTATTAAAGCATTAAGCATAACAACATTCGGCGCTACATTTGCCAATTTGAAAAGCGGACGTTTAAGGTTGCCGGTAATATCCTACAATCAAGAGGTTGAGAGGCAGATTAAGGAAAAATTTTATGCTGAATTTGGAAGCCCCCTTGAACTTTACATGCTGACCGGCACGCCGCCGTACGGTCAGCTCTTAAACGCTGGGATACAAGCATTCTGGATTAGAGAGAAGTTTCCGGAAATATTCAATGATGTGGATGAAATCCTTTTTCTGCCGCAGTACCTTACATATGCGCTTACAGGTTTGAAGTCCAGTGAGGTTACAAGCCTAGGTTGCCATACATACCTATACGATATAACAAGGAGGGGATGGAGCTCAGTTGCTGAAGAACTTAGGGTTAACGTTAGATCGCCGAAAATATTCGATGTTTGGAGCCCTATAGGCGAGTTTAAAATTGAATCCTTAAATTTGCTTGTAACGCCGGGTATACATGACTCAAACGCCTGCCTGCTGCCATATATAATCAGAGGGGGAGATTTTCTTCTGGCTTCAACCGGAACATGGTGCGTGTTCATGTATCCAACGGAAGATTTCAGACCTAGACGTGAGGATCTGTATAGAGACGTTCTATATTACGTGGATGCTTACAGCAGACCTGTTAGATCTTCAAGATTTAAGGGGGGCTTCGAATACGATCACTACAAGATGATTATAGAGAAAAAATTCGCAGTAAAACCTGAGAACATAAACTTGGACATAAACGTTCTAAAGGAAATTTTAAGACGTAAAGATATTATAACACCCGGTTTAGTGGAAGGTTCCGGACAGTTTCAAGGTTCGAAAGCAAGAATAATTGGTGAAATGTTCCATATAGGCGCCAAAGAAGCCTATCATTTACTAAATCTATATTTGGCGGTGGAATCCTATGTTGCAATAAACCTTATAGCTGGGGAGAGAAATGTTGACATAATAGTTCAGGGAGGTTTCGCTAAAAACAATATATATCTCACCGCCCTCTCAGCACTTTTCCCAGAGAGCAAAATTCTGAGGGCAACATTTCCTGAGGCAACCGGTTTAGGGGCTGCATTATGCGCTAAATGCGCCTTAAATGAGATTAAGCCTCATGAGATGGCTAAAGATCTGACACTGATCAGCGAGGAGGTTCCTAAGCTGTCGCTGGACATGGATGATCTTAAAGAGTATTTGGAAACCTTCATTAATGAGGCATCTTTCAGCCGCTAAACTTATATTAATCGAGGATATCCCTTAAATTCTCAAGAAGAGAGGCGAATACTGATGTCCGTATGGCATGGCGATCTGCATAAAAGGAAGCCGAGCGGGGGAAAGAGGAAACCATATAGGGGAAAGAGAAAATATGAGATTGGTTCATTTCCAACAGAGACAACCTTAGGGGAGCATGTGACTAAAAAAAGCCGGAGGAAGGGTGGGAACATAAAGGTCAGGTTAGTGAGCGCGAAATGGGTGAACGTTTCAGATCCGGAAACCGGGGAAACAAGGAAGGTTGAAGTTCTCAGGGTGGTGAAGAATCCAGCCAACGTGGATTATGATAGAAGAGGCGTAATAACGAAGGGATGTATCATAGAAACCCCGCTGGGAACAGCCCGCGTAACATCAAGGCCGGGCCAATATGGCATTTTAAATGCTGTGTTAATCAGCAAGAAGGAAGAGTAGCCTAGAGATGCGGAGAAAAAACGAGGTAGTGCTCTGGCCAGTTTACTTTGATTCTTCAAAGAGTAGAAGCGTAGGGAGACGTTTACCTAGAAATCTCAGCGTGTCCTCACCAAACATAGAGATGCTGGAAAAAGCCGTGAAGAATCTCGGTCTAAAATATGAGATTTTTCCAGAAGCAGCCTACTCACGTCTCCCATGGATTAAAACAGGCTTTATAATCGCAGAAAAAAGGGGAAAAAGTAAAAATCAGATTCTTAAAGACGTTGCGGCTGAACTGATTAAAATATATAAAAGTTCAGTATAGGTTTTCCGGACGTGGCAACTTAA
>CAYPJR010000068.1:0-7913 GCA_964411115.1 uncultured Candidatus Bathyarchaeia archaeon
TGTGAAGAATATACTGAGGGTGCTCATTAACTCACCATCCTTCAGAGAATATAAGCACTCTAACAGTCCAAACCTTGATGCCCATGCTAAGATAGCCTATGAAGCGGGTTCAGAGGGAATAATCCTTTTAAAGAACGATGGAACTCTGCCATTAGGTGTGGACGCAAAAGTTGCCCTCTTCGGAACAGGACAAATAGAGACCATTAAGGGCGGAACAGGAAGCGGCGACACGCATCCGAGATACGTGATTTCCATACTTGAGGGCATGATGGAAAAAGGGTTTAGGGTTGACGATAAATTAGTTGAAATCTATAAGCAATACATAAGCGAGATGAGGGGAAGAGACGAATATAGGATAAGAAGAGGCTTGCTCGGCGAGCCGCTTGCACCTAGGCTCCCCCAGGATTTTCTCAGCGAGGAAGAAATAGAAAGTTTTGCGGAGAGAAACGATAACGCCATCATCGTGATAAGCAGAATATCGGGTGAAGGCTATGATAGAAAACCTGAGAAGGGCGACTTCTATCTAAGCGACGATGAGGTCGCACTCATGGAAAAAATATCCCGTGCCTTTCATAAACGTGGAGGAAAAGTTATAGCCATACTAAACATAGGTTCTCCAATAGAGGTTGACAGCTGGAGAAACATGGTGGACGCTATCCTCCTAGCATGGCAAGCGGGGCAAGAGACTGGAAGAGTGGTCGCCGACGCAATTGCTGGAAAAATCAATCCCTCAGGGAAACTCCCCACAACCTTCCCGAAAGACTACTCGGATGTTCCATCATGGAGCTTTCCGGGAGAACCTAAAGAGAACCCGAAGAAAGTAACTTATGAGGAGGGGATATACGTCGGCTACAGATACTATGACACCTTCGGAGTGGAACCCGCCTACGAATTCGGCTTCGGATTATCCTACACAACCTTCGAGTACAAAAATCTCCAAATAGAGACACTAAGTGATAGAGTAAGAATATCGTTCGAGGTCACGAATACCGGAAACTTTCTTGGAAAGGAAATCGCCCAAATCTATGTTAAAGCGCCGAAGGGAAGAATCGATAAACCTTATCAAGAGCTAAAGGGCTTTCACAAAACTAGGCTCCTAAATCCCGGCGAAACAGAGAAGATAGAGATGGAGATCGATTTTAAATCGCTTGCAAGCTTTAATGGAGAGGTATGGCTTATTGAAAAAGGCGAATATGAATTGAGGGTTGGCGCTTCATCAAGGGATATTAGGCTTATAGGCAGCTTCACTTTAATCGAAGAAAGAAGGTACAACCCGTAATGCCCTAAGTAAATTAAAGAGCCGCCAAGTTAAAAAACATTATTTCTTTTCTATATCATTAGATCTTTGCTGCACAACTCCAGCTGAGCCCTTATCGCATAGCTCATAATTCCTATGATGAAGCGTTGGGTTGAGAAACAAGCGTTTTTCCTAACTTTTTAGCAATTGGAGCACTAAATATGACAATGATTTAACGTTGATAAATAAAATAGGAAGTTAAGAAAGTTTAAGCTTTAGAGTTTTAATCTCGCAGCGTCCAATGGGCATTTTAAGTGGGCTATTGACTTTTCGAACTTCTCTTTCAAGTATGTCTGTTTCGTAAGCTTCTTTAATTTTCCAGGGAAACGCGATTTCGGCTTCACAATCGCTTCCATGGGCTTCATAAACCCTTATTATCACATTGTTATCGTCTTCAGCCATTTTTAGGGCTGACACTATTACGTTTTCCGGCTTTACTTCTAGAAAAGATTTTTTCACCGGGAGATCTCCATAATGCTCGCTTTCAATTTTGACAATTAACGGGTAGTTGAGTTCATATGCTTTTCTTACTGTCTGAGCTTTTCTCCAGCATCCTTTATGCGGGTATAGGGCTATGCTAAACCTATGTTTGCCTTGATCCGCTATCTCCCGCTCTTTAGCGAACCCCTCTAATCCGCCGGTTTCACCCCATCTAGGCGGGTACGCTGGGCTTCTAAGCAGCGAGACTCTTATAATATTGTTGGCTTGATCATATCCATATTTAGAGTCATTCAGTATGGATAGCCCGTAAGCTTCATCCTCACTGCTGTAGTCAATCCACTTTTGGCATGGAACCTCATACTTAGCCCTCTCATATAATGTTGCCTCAGGCGAGAGCGGGTTTCTGCGCCTTACGTATCCATACGGTATCTCGCAAGTATTAAAATCGCTTTGGAAAACCGCTGGCACAACGAGCTTAGCCATTCTGTGGGCTGCATGCCAATCCACGTCGAAATCCATATGAAGCATAGGCATGTTTGAATATAGCCTAACATATACCGTGAAGGTTGAATCCTCCCTGCCCTCCTGCCTAAACCTATACTTAACGAGCACAGTAGCCCTTACAGGACCATTCTCCAAAAGTTTAACTTCTTCAGCCTCCTTTAGCTCCACATATTTTACTCCGCCCGGCTGCTGATATATGTAAACCTCCCAAGCGTCGCAGCTCACCGCGTCAAAATCGTAAAAGAGGGTTTTTCTACCATAGCGCGGGTAATCCTCGAATATTTGAATTCTTAAGCCCCCGTCATCTATGAAATTTAATCCCAAATCTTTATCGTAAATCTCTTTTATAATGCCCGAATGTTTATCTACAGATATTCTGAGCCTTAAATTTTCAAGCGTTATCTGATCTCCATCCTCGCATGCTTTAATGTCCGTTTGGTATGTTTTCCATGATTCTGACCGTTTAAGCCTATATAGCGAGTAACCCAACGATGGAACATTAGCAATAAACAGTACTTTCTTTCCATCCTCGCTGGGCTGGCATGGAACAATATTGCCAAATGAATCTATAACCTCGCAGGGTCCTTCACCGTCTTCTAATTCAACATGCACTGCTCCGGATCTCTCCCACGATAATGGATTGAACACGAGCAGCGGTGTTCCTTCGCCCTGAGTATCCACTTTAGAGGCAATCGTGGTTAACGCGGCATTAAGCGATTCGAAGGCAAACTTTTCAAGCTCTCTGAAATCTCTCTCGCAATCTTCATAGACCTCTTTTATACCCGAACCTGACATTGTATCATGGAATTGATGCAGCAGTATTTTCTTCCAGCGCTCCCTAAGTTCCTCCCTCGGGTATTTTCCACCCAATAGGCTCGCTATAGTAGAGAATCTTTCAACGGAATCCATTAGAACCTCTGATTTCCTATTAATCTGCTTAAATCTTGATTGCGTTGTAAAGACTCCTCTATGAAACTGCAGGTAAAGCTCATCTGAAACCACTGGGATCTCAACCCTACCCAAATATCCCTCGAGGATCTTAAAGTAGTCTAAAGCCTTAATGTTACCAACCTCAGCGGGCAAATTCGCGCTTCCAGCCCACCTTAATATCGTCTCTAAGTCGCCCCTTCTCGGTCCGCCGCCATGATCCCCCACACCGTAGAGTATTAGTAAATCATCCATGCCGTGTAGAAGCCTAAGCCTTATCGACTGACGGTTGAAACGCCCCAAATTCTCATCTTTAATTTCTTCGCTATAGCTTCCAACTGTTTGATGGGACAATATTTTTGTTCCATCAGGTGACTCCCAAAGAAAAACGTAGAATGGATAATACATCATATCGTTCCATGAGAGCTTCTGGGTTAGGAAGTATTTTATGCCGGACTTCGCCATTATCTGCGGCAGCGTCCATGCGAATCCGAAGCTATCCGGCAGCCAGCCGACCTCGACGTAGAAACCAAACTTTTCTCTGAAATATCTTTGCCCATACAGGAACTGTCTCGCCAAAGATTCGCCTGACGGCATATTCGAATCGAACTCAACCCATGAGCCGCCGACGATCTCCCAGCGTCCCTCATTAACCCTCTTCTTAATCTCCTCAAATAGTTCAGGCTGAATCTTCTCTATGGCTTCATAGTAGCATGCGCTGCTCTGGCAAAAAGTGAAGCCTGGATACTCACGCATAAAATTTAACACTGAGCGAAATGTGTCCTCGCAGACCTTCAATGTCTCATCAAAAGTCCAAAGCCATTCAGCGTCTATATGCGCGTGTCCAATAAGATGCCACCTAAACCGGGACATTCCATCAGCCTCAATCCGAAATTTAACTGAAATAAAAGTATAAAAGATTTTGCAGATGGCTCCACTTCACCCTTCTAAATGAAAACTCAATAATCATAAGTAGAAACTGTATAAGTGCCATGAAAAGAAAAGCGGAGCTAAGCGTATATGTTTAAGGAATATTGCTAAGTTCATGCCGCTGGGCTTGCGCTAATATCTCCGTCTCCATCAGCTTACCTATTTGGAGCTCATAGAGTTTTGCGTATAGTCCGCCCAGCCTTAGCAGTTCTTCATGGGTTCCCTCCTCAACTATCCTGCCTTGGTCAAGAACTATAACCCTGTCAGCCAGAAAAGTTGTTGAAAGCCTATGAGCGATTATTATGCATGTTCTTCCCCTGAGGAGCTTCTTTAAGGCCTCCTGTAGTATGCTTTCCGTGTATGGATCAACGCTGCTTGTCGCCTCATCGAGAATTATTATTTTCGGCCTTCTCAGGAGAGTTCTAGCAATATTTATAAGCTGCCTCTGGCCAACTGAGAGGTTTCCACCGCCCTCAGAAACCATCGTGTTAAGGCCTTCCGGCAGAGATTCTATCAGCGGGTCTAAACCTAAGTCGCGGATAACATCTCTAATCTCATCATCTTCGGCTTCAGGCTTACCATAACGGATATTCTCCAGAACAGTATCTCTGAAAAGCACAGGTTCCTGAGGCACCAGGGCCATTTGGCTTCTAAGAGACTTCAATTTAACAGTTTTTATATCCACGCCATCTATGAGAACGCGTCCTTCCTGAGGATCATAGAGCCTCAATATTAGGTTTGCAAGGGTTGTCTTGCCAGCGCCGGTTGGCCCCACAACAGCCAGTATTTCCCCGGGCTTAACTTTAAGATTGAAGTTTTCAAAGACTTTCGCTTCGCTATACTTGAAGGATACGTTCTCCATCACTATCTCGCCCCTATTAATCTCTAGGTCAACAGCGTTAGGCTGCTCCTTAACGGAGGGCTTCGCCTCCAGATATTCAAATATTCTTTCAGCAGCGGCAAGAGCTGACTGGAGCATATTATAATAGATGGTTAAGGTTATGACTGGGTTAAAAAACATCTCCACATAACTGTAGAATGCTATGAGCGTGCCTATTGTTGCTTCCCCGCTAACAACTAGGTTTCCGCCGTAAAAAACCAGTAAAGCAACAGTTGCCGCTCTTATAATGCTTAGCACTGGACGCGTAAGCGCCATTACGAGGGTTGCCTTAAGGTTTGCCCGCATTGTTTCATAGCTCACCCTCTCAAAACGTCTGAGGTTCTCTCTATCTCTTTCAGAGAAAGACTGTGAAACCCTCATTCCTGAAACGGTCTGCTCAATATTTGTTGTTAATTCACCAACCTTAGCCCTAACATTTCTATAAGCCCTATAACTCCTCCTAGCCAGGAAAATCACTGAAACAACTATTAAAGGCACAAGGGAGAGGGTTACTAAAGTAAGCTTAAAGTTTAAACTTAACATGGCGATCAGCGCGCCTATAATTGTTAGAGTATTAAATACGGCGTCTATAAAGCCCGTTGTAGCCGTCTGTCCAACAGCGTTAACGTCGCTGGTGAACCTTGAAATTACCTGGCCTGCGGATGTGGAGGAGAAGAAGGCATAATCAAGCTCCATTGAGTGAGCGAACAGTTCTGAGCGTAAATCATATAGGAGCCTCTGAGTTAACCATGCGATGCTGTAGCCTCTAATGGTGCTCAAAGCCCATATGCAGATAGCTATTGCCGTGAAGATGATCGAATAATATGTTAAGGCGTTAATGTCTTTGGCAACTATGCCCTCATCAACAATTCTTTTACCAATATAGGGCGCTATCACATTCAAGCCTAAGACTGCTGTAGCCGCCGCCACAAATATTATGACCCTTGCTTTATATTTCCATACGAGCCTTAATAGCCTCACCATTATCTTCACGGGGGAACCTTTAGGTTTACCCTCCGCTCCCTCCCTAGCGTATCTGCCGATCATCCAACCCAACTTTCTCTGCACCTCCAACTAAAGATTCCTGATGGGCGAACTGCGCATTGTAAAGCTTCGCATAAACGCCTCCCATCTTCATCAACTCCTCATGGGTTCCCTCCTCAACTATCCTGCCATTATCTAAAACCAGGATTCTGTCGGCTAATTTAAGCGTTGAAAGCCTCTGCGTCACTATAAAAACAGTTCTGCCTTCAATGAGTTTCCTCAGCGCTTCAACCACAATAGCTTCGGTTTCAGCATCAAGATTCGACGTTGGATCATCGAGTATAAGTATTTTCGGGTTAAGTATTAGCGTTCTCGCTATTGCTATTCTCTGCCTCTGTCCGCCTGAAAGTGTTACACCTCTCTCAGCAACATCTGTGTCATAGCCCTTAGGCAGGCTGACTATGAAGTCATGGATGCCAGCCGCTTTGGCGGCCTCAATAACCTCGCTCATAGAGGCATTTGACTTGCCATAAGTTATATTATCCCTTATTGTGCCGGCGAATAGCATAACGTCCTGATGGACGATGCCTACGTTCTTCCTAAGGGATTTCACCGTTACGTTTCTTATATCCACGCCATCTATAAGTATACGTCCACTTACGGGATCATAGAATCTCGGTATGAGCTTGATGAGCGTTGACTTGCCTGAACCTGTGGGACCAACTATGGCGACTTTCTCCCCGGGTTTAACCTCGAAGCTCACATTCACTAAAACTGGTTTATTTGGGTCGTAGCCGAATGTTACATTGTCAAACTGCACGTGCCCCCTAACATTCTTAAGGTCGAAGGCGTTAGGCTGCTCCTTAATTTCCGGCTCCCTATCCAGTATTTCAAATATTTTAGATGCTGAAACGGATGCTCTCTGATAATTCATGAAAAAGAAGCCTATGCCCATTAATGGCCAATTAAGCATTGAAAGATACAAAAGGAAAGCTACGATGTCGCCTATGCTCAGAGCTCCTGAAATCACCTTAGACCCGCCGTATAAGTAAACCGTGATTTGTATGAGGGAAGCTACAAGCCCAACTGCTGGCCATGAAATCGACATGTACCTTTCAAACTTCATATTTAAATCGTACAGGTTGTCAAGTCTAGATCTGTAGACTCTTCCGAAAACATCTTCTACGCCTAAAGCCTTCAAAATCTTAACCGTTGAAGTATACTCCTGAATTGTGCTGTTAAACTGGCTCATCGCCCTCCAGCTCTTCTCAGCGATTGGGAAAATCTTTCTGTCGAAGAGGATGCGTATTAACATGAGAAGCGGGAGAAGCGTGGCCGCTACAAGGGTTAATTCAACATTTAAACTTAAAAGTATAGACAGCGCTATTGATGCGGAGAAAATGGCGTTCAAAAACTGCATGGTTGCAAAACTTATAAAGCCGTTCAATGTATCCATGTCGTTCGTGATCCTCACTATTATCTCGCCAACATCCACCCTATCGTAAAAGCCGTAAGAGAGCTCATGAAGGTGCCTATACATGTCTAGCCTAAGACGATATATTGTTCTTTGAGCTATCATTTCAAACAAATATCTGTTGAAAAAAGCAATGACTCCCTCGAGAAAAGTTAAGATCACTATCATTAGGGATGAGGGTAGAAGCCTGCTTACATCGAACGTCATTATAGAATTTAATAGGTCCCTAACATACCAAGGTATCATCATCGCCAAAGCTATGGATGCAAGTAGAAGAGATATGGTAAGAGTTAAGATTTTCCAATCTCTAGCCATATACCTGTAGACTCTCAATATTACGCTAGCCATCATCATCCGCTCAAACTTTTTCAGATCAAATTTATGGCAACGGGATTCTTTTTACATCTCACCTTTAAATATTTTTATCGTCATCGATATCAAGATTGATATCTATCATATAAACTTTATCTCTTCTT
>CAYPJR010000069.1:0-7730 GCA_964411115.1 uncultured Candidatus Bathyarchaeia archaeon
TGGAATAGAGGGGAAAATAATAAAAATTTCGCATTAATAATTTCTTAGGGTGAATGATGTTGGATAAGCTGGGTGTTGGTTTTATAGGTTCAGGTTTCGTTGCGAGGTTTCACGCATTATCGTGGACTGGAATAAGGAATGCTGAAATAGCGGCCATATATAATGTTAGGGAGGGGAGCGCCCGCCAGCTATCTAAGTTTGCGGAGTCTCTAGGGGTTGGTAAGCCGAAGGTTTACACGGATTTAAGGGAGATGCTCTCCGACCCCTCGGTTAATGCTGTTTGGATAGTTAACCCGAACTTTATGAGGCTTGAGGTTGTAAGGGTAATCGCTGAGGAGGTTTCGCAGGGCAGAACGAATATTGTGGGGGTGTGCTGCGAAAAACCGCTTGCAAGAACCGCTGATGAAGCCGAGGAAATGGTTAAGCTGATTGAGAAAACCGGACTTCTGCATGGTTATCTTGAAGACCAGGTTTTCGCTCCATCCGTTTCTAGGGCGAGGGAAGCCATATGGAGATACGGCGCCAAATATTCTGGGAGACCCTATTTGGCTAGGGCTGCTGAGGAGCATGGCGGCCCCCACTCAGCGTGGTTCTGGAACCCGCAGCTCTCCGGCGGCGGGGTTCTATTAGACATGACATGCCACAGCCTGGAGGCCAGCAGATATCTGCTCATGAATCCTGAGAAACCTAGGGAATCGCTGAAGCCCCTAACTGTTCAGTCGACGATAGCTTCGCTTAAATGGACTAAGGAGCCCTACCTGTCTAGGATTAAAAGGGATTTCGGCGTGGATTATGGGCGGACGCCGGCTGAGGATTACGCCCTAACGCTTGTGGTTTATGAGGATGAGGATGGCAGCCTTGTTCTCTCTGAGGCTAGGACTTCCTGGAGCTTCGTCGGTCCAGGCTTAAGGCTTACCTTTGAGGTTTTAGGTCCGGAGTATTCAGTTACCATAAATAGTTTGCAGCAGGAGCTAAGCGTATTCTTCAGCAGGAATGTTAAGATACCGCCGACTGAGGAGTTTGTTGAGAAGCAGGCTGCTGAGCAGGGGCTTATGCCAATGATACCGAATGAGGCAGTAACTTACGGCTATCAGGATGAGAACCGATATATGGTTGAATGCTTCCTTAGGGGTGTGCAGCCTGAGGAGAACTGGAGGGACGGTCTTCTAGTGACGCAGCTTATGATGGCGGCTTACATGTCGGCTGAGAAGGGGAAGAGGATAAGGTTTAATCCGGAAGCTTTGAGGGGCTATAAACCTAAGGTTCATTTAGGCGAGTGGGAGCCGAAATCAATAGCTGAAGCCGAATAGCAGGTTGCTGCGCTGAATACGGCTTGGACTCTTAGTCGTCACTCGATGAGTGGAAGAATATCGGTGGTTATGTAGTTTACGTAGTCTTCTATTGGGCTTTTGCTGAAGAGGGTTACCACGCAGTTTCTCGCAACCCCGATGACCATCCCCCTCTTCTGAACCTCGAAGACGACATACCAGATTTTCCCATGTTTAAGATACTCCTGATATAGGCTTGTGTCCGCAATGTCCGAGCCTGCTAGGCAGAGCTTCTCAACGCCTGGTATGTCAACGTTGTCAAACCATATTAGTTTTGTCGCTTGAGGGTTTGATTCATGTAAACTTTTAAGTTTCTCATGGGGGATTTCAACCTCAAGTATGACGTTTGGTTTTATGAATAGAACCCTGCTTAATTTGTTCGCAACATAGTTTGTCAGCAGCTTCTTCACGCCGCGCGCTGTTGAAGGCGCTAAAACTATTAAGAAGAACCTGCCGTTGAACCTTCTTATCCAGAATGGCGATTCCTCAGTCACCGGGGTCTCAACTATTTTGCGTCTGTAGGGGCGGCTGCGTATGAAGTCTCTGCTGAAAACCCCTGAGATTGAATTTTCATCCATTTTAAGATCTAAAATCTCCGCGGTTAAATTTATTGTCTCACCGTTAATTGTTGTGTACGGTTCCTCCTCATGGAAATGCTTAAGCTTCTGGGCGGCAAAGCCCATATTAACTTCCTCTTTTATTTCGAATATTTTAGCCGGCAGAACCAAACTTGACACCCCAGTAGCGCAGTGAACATTTTTCCATTTTTATTCTATATTTTTCCCTATTTAAATTTGGAGGGGTGGATGAGCATATATAAGGTAAATAGGCATGGTTTTTCTTGCCCTCTGCATCCTCAATTATTGCTTAAGCCTTATATGGGCGGTAATTAATTTTTATGTCGGCAAAACCGTGGAGGTCAATTTTATGTCTAAGGGCAAGATTGCTTTTGGGCAGGGTAAATTTCTTTCTAAGGCAGTGGTCTTCGGAGATTTGGTGTTTGTTTCAGGTATAGGTCCCCATGATCCGGAAACTGGGAGGGTTGTTGAGGGAGGTATAAGGGAGCAGACTAGGAGGGTTATGGAGTCTATGAAGGCTATACTTGAGGAGGCTGGAAGCAGCCTGGAGAACGTTTTGAAATGCACCGTTTTCCTAGCTGACATGAACGACTATAATGAGATGAATGAGGTTTACAGTTCATACTTTAAGATTCCGCCGGCTAGAACATGCGTCCAAGTTTCAAAGCTGCCTAGGCCTGGGGAGAATGTTCTCGTTGAGATCGATGCGGTTGCCTATAGGTCAAGTTAAAGCCTGGAGCATTAGGTTGAAATGGGCATATATGAGGAGCTGGGCGTTAAGCGGGTTATTAATGCCATGGGAACAGTTACCTTCCTAGGCGGCTCAATAATATTGCCGGAAGCTCTTGAGGCGATGCGTGAGGCTGCTAAGTCCTTCGTCAATATGGAGGAGCTCCAGAGAAGGGCTGGTGAAATAATAGCTGAAATAACCGGCGCTGAGGCTGCGTATGTCACCTCCGGGGCTGCGGCTGCCTTGGTCTTGGCTGTTGCAGCATGCATGACCGGAGATGATCCGGAAAAGATGGCTAAAATACCATACGTTGAGGGCTTCAGGAACGAGGTTATCCTGCCGGCTCTGCATGATAATCCCTACTGCCGTAATCTCGCCATTCCATGTGCAAAAATAGTTAAGGTGGGAAACGCTGAGGGTTTTTCTCCGGAGGATATTGAGAGGGCAATTAATGAGAAGACGGTGGCCATAGCCTTCGTCTTCTTCACCTCGAAGAAGGGATGCGATCTCGAAGCCTTAAGGGAGGTTGTTAAGGTTGGAAAGAAGCATAATGTGCCTGTCATCGTGGATGCAGCCGCTGAGCTTCCCCCAATTGAGAATCTGCGCGATATAGTTGCGTCTGGGGCTGATCTTGTCGCTTTCAGCGGGGGAAAGGATATACGTGGGCCGAATGACACAGGCTTCATAGTGGGCAGGGCTGATCTTATAAGGGCGGTTGCCGCGCATGGTTGCCCACATCATTACATCGGCAGGCCGATGAAGGTGAGCAAGGAGGATATAGTTGGCCTCATTGTGGCGTTGAAGCATTACACCCCTGAAGCCGTTGAGGCTAGAAGGCGCAGGTGGGAGGAGATTGTCCAGTACTTTATTAGGGAGCTCTCCGATGAAAATGTTGGGGTTGAGAGGCTTATGCCCGATCCTTCTAGGCATGAGTATTCGGCTCAGGGATGGCCTAGGGCTAAGATAACTTTAAGATGTGAGCGCCCAGGTTTATCTGTTAGGGATCTTCATAGGCTCCTTTTAGAGGGTGATCCGCCCATATATACGCTTCTCGAAGGTGACTGTTTAATCTTAAATCCCCAGTGTCTCCAGGATGGGGAGTGGGAAATAATAGCGCGTAGAATAAGGGAGATCCTGAAGATGATTTGAACGCTGAGTTTTCAGCATGCTTAAAGGAGGGTTTTTCGGGATGAATGGCTACGATATTGTTGTGAAGAACGGTTTGGTTATAGATCCCTATCAGGGAATAAATGAGGTTATGGATGTCGCCGTATTAGACGGTGTGGTTGTTGATTTGCGGAGGGGTATAAATGCTTCCAGCTCAAGGCATGTTATCGATGCTTCTGGGGCAATAGTTACACCTGGGCTTATTGATCTTCATGTCCACTGCTGCTACGGGATCGCCCATCTTGCGGTTAACCCCGATATGGCTTGTTTGGCTAAGGGCAGCACAACCGTGCTGGATGCTGGTTCAACTGGAGAATTAAATTTTATGGGTTTTAGAAAGTACGTGATTGGGAACGTTAAAACTAGGGTTTACGCCTTATTGAATATTGAGTCTCAAGGGATGATTGAGTTTTCCCGCCCCAATCAGAGGTGGGCTGGTCTAATTACTGGGCGGGATTATATGTTCATTAATGTTGATGGAACTGTGGATGTGATCAGGCGGAATAGGGATGTTATTTTAGGGATAAAGTGGGCTCATCATGGGATTGAGGGTGTTAAATTGGCTAGGCTGGCTGCTGATAGGGCTGGCTGCCTCCTGATGGTTGAGAATCATCTTCAGCCTGAGACCTTGAAGTATTTGAGGAAGGGTGATGTTGTAACACATATCTATCACGGTTTAAGGATTGAGCAGCATGATGGGCTGCTGGATGAGAAGGGGAATGTTCAGCCTGAATTTTTTGACGCTGTAAAGCGCGGTGTTATTTTAGATGTCGGCCATGGAGCGGCCAGCTTCAGATGGTCTGTTGCTGAGAAAGGTTTTGAGCAGGGAATAAAGCCGGATACGATAAGCACTGATCTCCATATTGGAAGCTACGAGGGTCCGGTTTACGATTTGCCTACGACGATGTCGAAATTTCTATATTTGGGCTTATCGGTTGAGGAGGTTGTGAGGGCGGTTACAGCCAAACCGGCTGAGGTTCTGGGAAAGGAAAATTTTATTGGGACTCTTAAGCCTGGGGCTCGCGGGGACATCGCCATATTAAGGCTTGAGGATGGATCTTTCCCCCTTCCCGACGCTGCCGGAGAACTGAGGGTCTGTAAGCAAAGATTGAGGGTTGTAAAGGTCATTAAGGATGGGGAGATTGTTCTGACATCCTCATGTTAGCGCTTAAGAAGATCTGCGTTTTAAGATGCGTTTTTAATATTCGGCTCGCTATTTAATTATCCTCCTGCGACCGGCGGCAGAAAGACCACGGTGTCATTGTCCTTTAATCTGGTCTCTAAACCATTTAGAACGTTTATGTTTTTTCCATTTACAAGCATTGTTAATCCGAAGTCGGCTGCGCCTCGCCTTCTAGATAGAATCTCCATCTTCTCTTTAAACCCTGCTTTTACCTCATCAATCTTTGAGATTAAATCGGCGACTTTAGCCGCATCATCCAGATTAATTGTTAACTCGGCGCTGCCTAAAAAATCTATGAGATCCCCGAAAACCCTAACCTTCACCTTCATTGGTTTTTCACCATAAAAAATGGGAAATTGGGTGATAAGCGGTTTTCAGCAGCCCATCTTCCTATTTTTTCTTAGTTTCTCTAGGGCTTTATCAACATCTTCAAGTCCCAGCTCCCTGAGGGTTTCGGATTCTGGGATCCCATTCTCGTCCCAGCCGATTGCTTTATAGTATTGCCTCCTCATTTCCTCAAAGGTTTTTCTATCAGTGGTTTTACCCTTGAAGGGTCCTGAGGGGAGCGGTTCATAGAATCTGGGTGGGTTATCATCATGTAGGGCTGGATCCCAGAATATGTCCGGTCCCCCTAGGAGAAGGGCTGCCCGTTGGATTTGAATTATTCTGCGCCCTAAAACCCTGTTCCACTCGTCCTGTGTGGTTTCCCATCCTGTAACTGCCCTATAGAGGTCCCATAGGAGTTCATGGGCGCAGAAGCTGCATATCACCGCTGAGTCTAAGAAGACCATCCCCATATCGTTGTACGCGTCGTAGACCCCTGAGGTGTGATCGCCGCATTGAGCTGAGCATGCGTATCCAATCGGGTTATAGTCCAGCCCGCTTCTTGTTCCATGAGCGCCAACCTCAACGCCCTTAACGTGCACAGCGTATTTGGTGACGTCCACACCCTTAATTTCAGATATTTTCAGGGCAGCCCTATATGTTCCCTCGGCAAGTATGTCGCCTATCCCCTCACGCTTAACTATTTTCCTCGCAAGCTTCTCGAATGCTTCTGCATCTCCCCAATTTAGTTCGAAGCCCAGATCCTCCTTGGTGATTATTCCCCTCTCGTATAGTTCAGCTGCGAAGGCAAGGGTGTTGCCGCCGTTTATTCCGGAGAATCCTAAGTAATCCATTAAGGCTGAGAGGTATATGCATTTGTCCGGGTCAAATATTCCAAGGTTAGGTCCGAGATACGCCTGCATTTCATAGTCAGGGTCATCCGTTACGGCTCCCTTGTACGGTCCGGCTTTAATAACGGATATTTTCATGCAGCATACTGAGCAGTTGAAGTCGCCCCAGTATCTTTTAACCCAGTATCTTAAGTCGAATTTCGGCCCGCTGAATCTTTCCTCGTTATGCCACTCCTCCTGCCAGTTTCTAATGGGCTCAGAGCTTTGTCTTGCGCCGACTTCATATCCTCCGTAGCCGGTTCCCCACCGTCTCATCCTATCCCTTTCAATAAGTCTCCTATCAATCTCCCTTAGGAGGATCTTAACGGTTTCGGGGTTAGTTACGCTTGGCAGGGGCTTGGTTCCCTTAGCAACTATCGCCTTAAGTTTCTTTGAGCCCATAACTGCGCCGTAGCCCCCATAGCCGGCGGCGTGGCTTATCTTCTGCAGGACAGCAGCGGTCCTAACCCTGCTTTCGCCGGCTGGGCCGCAATATATCATGGATGGCTCCTTAATTTTCCCCACATTGGGTTTTCTCTCCATGAGCAGGCTGCGGGTTTCCTTCACTAGGGTTCTTATTGTTTCTATTGCGTCCTTACCCCATATGTGCTCTGCGCTTCTAATTTCAGCATGGTCATCTGTTATTAGTATGTAAACGGGTTTTTCGGCTTCACCCGTAACTATTACGCCATCATATCCTGCGCATTTAAGTTCCACAGGGAACTCCCCGCTTAAAGTTGATCCAATTATGCCGTTGCATTGTGGGGACTTGCCCGATATGCATATTCTGGCGCCTGGGTTTATACCCGTTAATGGTCCGGTTAAGGCTAGGAAAATGTTCTCCGGCCCAAGCGGATCCACGGTTTCCCATCTTTCGCCAAGTCTGTCCCAAAGGATTTTTGAGGCTAATCCTCTGCCTCCAACATAGTTTCTAAGTATTTCGTCGCTGAAAACGGTGTCTTTTATGCTTCCTGAGGATAAGTCTACTTCGAGGAATTTCCCAGCGTATCCTCTCGGCATTTAGATCATCTCCTCCGATTTCTCTCCATAGAGGTTTAATGCAACATCCTCGGTGAGCTCCTCAGGCGGCCTAGCGAAGAGTTTCCTATTTATGCTTCCCCAGCCGATCTTCTCCTCCCTAACGGTCCAGAGGGCGTTAAATTTGGCTTCCTGGCATACTTTGGCGCATTGTGGTTCTCCACCGCATAGATCGCATATTGTTGCTTTCCCATCTTTGGGGTGAAGGAACGGTATATTTCCAGGACACTTATGTATGCATACCCCACAGCCGGTGCATTTATCTCTATCGACTAGAACAGCGCCGGTTGCGTTGTCAACTGAAAGCGCGCCGACTGGGCATGCTTCAACGCATGGGTAATCGTGGCATTGGGCGCATAGATGAGGTATCTCAACGCCTGGAACAAGCATAAAGACTTTTATTCTTGAAGCCTCAGGCCATATCCATCCCTCGTGGAATAGTGAGCAGGCGATCTCGCATCTTCTGCATCCGCTGCATTTCAAGTAGTCTCT
>CAYPJR010000070.1:0-7617 GCA_964411115.1 uncultured Candidatus Bathyarchaeia archaeon
AAGCCTTTATATACTAAGTTGCCAGG
Organism: uncultured Candidatus Bathyarchaeia archaeon; assembly: GCA_964411115.1. Lineage (GTDB taxonomy): Archaea > Thermoproteota > Bathyarchaeia > Bathyarchaeales > DTEX01 > DTEX01. Next base: position 27 of record CAYPJR010000070.1, read on the forward strand.
TCCAAATTTTTAATAAATGAATATCAATTTATTTATAGAGGTGCAATCAATGTCTGAAATTGAGGATAAAATTAACGAGTGCATAGAGGAGTTAAGTCGATATAGATATTTCTCACGTGAAGTCGAAGAAGCTATAAAGAATTTTGAAAAACTTAAAGAACAAATAAAGAATTTAACCAGAGAAAACATCGATTACGTTATAAGTGGGGTGGAGGAGGGTTACAGAAGCAGTTTACCTTACTCCGGATTTATTCCTAAGACCGTAGGAAACTTAAAGTTAATTAAAGAATGGCTTGAAAGCAAGAAAGCTGAAGTCTAAAAATATTAAAGCGTGCTTATCTTTATAATTATAAATATTCTCCTTCCCAATTACCTAATGCTGAATCTACTATTTAGCATGCTGGAACGTTAAAAAGCAAAAGCATAGGGATAAAAAGATTTTAAAGGCCTAATTAGTAGCGGATTCCTACCTAAGCTTCCAGCCATTCAGGGATGCTCACATTAAAATCAGATTAACTGGGCTGGTTAAGCGGCAGATCAGCATAGAGGATCCTTCCGGATTTAAGCTTCATTTATAAACAACAAAGTTAAATTTTGTTCATATAAATTCTTCTTTAAGAGGATGCGTTGGAGGAAAAATTCATGAGAATAGCCGTCTTGAAGGGTGTTAAAAACTTTGTTATAGAAGAGGCTTCCATACCAAGTTTAGAGGTAGATGAGGTATTAATGCGCGTGAAAGCATGCGGCATATGCACTTCCGAGCTTTACTTATGGAATGGCAAGATCAAAGACGCAGCCTTCCCGTTATATCTTGGGCATGAGCCGAGCGGCGTAGTTGAGGATGCTGGCAGAAAAGTCAACGGGTTAAATATTGGGGATCATGTAACATTTCTATCTGAAACCGGATGCTTCGCCGAATATGCGAAGGCAAAAAAGGGTAACATTGTTAAGATAGCAGATAATATCCCCTTCGAGGAGGCGCTTGGTGAACCTGTAGCATGCGCGGTGAACGGCATCAGAAGGTCGAATATTCAGTTTGGCGACAACGTTGTGGTGATAGGATGCGGCTTCATGGGTTTATTGCTAATTCAGCTGGCGTCTCTACGTGGGCCCTCACGGATATTGGCTGTCGACATAAATGATGAGCGGCTAAAGTTAGCGGCTGATTTAGGAGCAGATTTAACGGTTAATCCACGCGAGATTGACGCAATTAAGTATGTTAAGGGCGTCACTAATGGAAGGGGAGCGGATGTTGTTATAGAGGCTACTGGAGAGCAGGCGCCGTTAAGCATGGCTACTGAAATGGTGAGGATCAGAGGCAGACTGGTCATATTCGGATATCACGTTGGTGAACCACGTTTGATCAATATGCAAATGTGGAATTGGAAGGGCTTAGACGTGATAAATGCACATGAGAGGGAGCCTGAAGTCTACATGGAGGGAATGCAGATAGGCATGATGCTGCTTTCAAAGGGTAAGATTAAATTGAAAAACCTTATTACACATAAATATCCTCTTGAGGAGATAAATAACGCCTTTAACGATGTGAACATGAAAATAGGTGGGCTGATAAAAGCCGTTGTAGCACCCTAAAATTCAGCCATCAAAACATTGCTTACTTAAACAGCTTCAATTAAACCCTTCGCTTCACTACTGCTTTAAACATTTTCTATCCAACGTGAACCTTTCTCAGTAATCTCCTTCTTCCATATGGGTACTTCATGCTTTAATCTCTCGATCAGCTCTATCAGGGATTTGAAGCCTTCATCCCTATGCTTAGATGCCACCACAGCGTACATCGTGTCTTCCCCGGCTTCAGCTGAGCCAATTTTATGCTCCACTATGGCGTCCAGTATGCCATATTTATCTTTTATGTCTGAGATTATGTTTTCTAAGGTTTTTACCGCAGCTTCCTCATAGGCTTCATATTCAAGTCTTAGAACTTTTTCCCCGCCCGCGTTTCTTCCCCTAACGACCCCAATAAAAATAATTATTGCACCAACTTCATCAGATGACCCTTTAACTTCATTGATTAGGCTATTTAGGCTGCTTAAATTCTCCGAGATCCTAACCTTCATAGTTTCCCCCTCCTACCGGCGGGAGGATTGCCACCTCATCTCCATCCTCAAGCCTATATGTAAGTTCGGGTGTTCTTCCCTTAACTAGGATGAAGTGGTTTTTAAGCATCGGTGTTCCAGCCGCATTTATGGCAACTTCCCCCCTAACCGTTACAAAAACGGTTTCCTTCCACTCCTTAGACTTGTCTCCATGCCTTTCAGGTATATGCTTAAGAAGAAGATCCGCTAATGTTGCCCCATCAACATAGTAGTCTTCCTCTTTAATGCCTAAGAGCTCACGTAATCTGCCGAAATATTTGACCTTAACCTTTGCCAAGGAAGCCACCTCTTAAGGCTTGAAGCGATTTCTTACCCAAAAAATTTGAGTTAAACTTATTTATCTTTTCCCTTAGGCGCCCGCCATCCACATTTTCTCAGCGAACCTTTATTTTCTAGGGATTTCTGCCCCTATGTTTTCTTACGCGTCTTGCTCTTTCAATATTTTTTAGCCGCGCCTGAAGCATCGATATTTTAGTCTTTGATATCGGGGTTTTCCTTCTAACTTTGGCTTTCAGAGCTAATGCCTTAAATTCCGAGCTGGGTTTGCGGCTTCTCCGTCCGCATTTAATCTCCGTCTTTTCCCCATATGGCTTTTCTTCCCTTAAAAATGTGATTTTTTTCTCCTCCAGATTAACCTCCTCCACTCTCCATCCGACTGTTAACCATGATTCTGATGGCGCGCGGTTTCTAATGTTGCTCCACCAATGCTTATATTTATAGGCTGAAGCTGGAAGCTTATCGCCAATTACATCCTCGATTTCAGCGAAGCTCATTGTGATCTTACTGCGAAACTTAGATGCTTTGGCAAGCAGCATGCTTAGATAGGCGTATTTGCTTTTTGGAACATGATTAAATAAGCCCTTCACAGCACATTTTAAGCATATTTTTTCACCATCCTCGAAAAGGATGCAGTTTCCGCAGTATATTTTTCCACATTTATCGCATGTGTAAAGGGCGCTTCTAGGGTAGGTTTCCTCACATAGGGCGCATATATTTCCAACAACGAATATTTTTCCGCCTGCCAAATAATCGCTCAGCCTTCCCGAAGGGTATATGAACCTTGCTAAAATATTTTTATTCCTTTTTTATTAAATATGCATTTTGGGGATCATTCTATGAAGAGCTCACCGATTGGAATAGCCCTAATAAATGATGAGAGGGAACACGTGTGGAAGGCGAATGAGAAAGAATGCATGGAAGTTCTCTATAAATGGGCCGACATAATTCGCAGAGGAGTTAAGAATGTTGATGGAACATCTCCGGATGTTGTCGTCGGCTCTAGAACAATAACGTCTGTTAGGGTGGCTCAGAAAGTCGGTGAGGAACTGGCTAAGGCAAACTGCAAACAGATAATACTATGCTTCTATGTTTGGGATTTTCCCTATCTGGTGTGGCCATTTTTGAACAGTGTTGGCAGAGATAAACCCTTGCTTTGCCTTTCAAATAACAGCGGTAAATATCCCGGCAATGTTGGTTTACTTGCCACTGACGGGGCTCTGAGGCAGGTTGGCTTAAGAACTCATAGGATAGTTGGCGACATGAATGACCCGGAGGTTCAGGCTAAGGTGATTGATTGGGTTAGGGCTTCTCAGGCATACACAGCGATTCAAAATGAGGTTTACGGCATGTATGGCGGACACTCGATGGGTATGGAAACCGGATACTTCCATCTTATCCCGATAATTAAGACTTTAGGCGTAACCGTCTATCAGATTGATCAGCTGCTGCTCGTTGAAGGGATGAAGGATGTCGACGAGGGGGAGGTTGAAAAAGCAATGAAATGGTTCCATAATATGCTTGGCGACAGAATAAAGTACGATGGGAAGATGCTTACGCCTGAAACTTTAAAGAGGCAAATACGCCTCTACTTAGCGATGAGAAAGATCAATGAGGAGATGGGTTTCGACTTCTGCGGTATCAAGGGGCAGCGTGAGCTCTCTGAGCATGTGTGCATAACCGATGTTGCTGAAATGCTCATGAATGACCCATATGATTGGAATGGACCTAAGGAGCCAATCGTCTGCTCAACAGAGGCTGACTCACTTGCAGCGGTAACAATGCAGCTACTTAAATATGTAAGCGGCGGCCTCCCGGTTCTATTCATGGACGTTAGGCTATATCACCCCGACAGGAACCTCTGGGACTTCTGCAATTCAGGCAACCACGCTAGCTGGTATGCTTCAAGAAGCATGGACCCAAAGGAGAATTTTAAGAAGGTGACGTTCCACCCTGCGCTGGAATACTACTTTAAGGCTGGAGGCGCATCCGTCGAGTTTGACGCTGCCCCGGGAACCATAACGTTTGCCCGCCTCGGGCTTTGGGACGACAAGCTATATATGGTTGTTGTTTTAGGTGAGGCTGTTGAGCTTCCTCCTGAAGAGCGTAGGGCAATAAATGAGCAGACTAATCCAACATGGCCTCATGTTCATGCCAGATTAAACTGCAGCTTCGACGAGTTCATAGAGGTTTTTCCATGCAACCATATACTTGGCGTTGCCGGAAACCATGTTAGAGCGCTTAAATATCTATGCGAAATAGCTGGGATAGAGCCGATAATACTTGGTCCGGAGGCTCAGAAGTTCAGCGAACCAATATGGAAGCGTGTGCCCTAAAGCCTATGAGACTAAGTCTAAAATAAGCCCCTATTTTTCCCTTTCACCTTTTTTTGTTCAGGAAGTTATTTCCGGGTTCCTCGCCAGTATCCTCTCTTCCAGCTCGCTCATGAAACTTGTTTTCAGGAGGCTCTTCACATCCCCAAGGGCTTTCTCAAGCCCGCTGTCAAAGTGTATTTCACCAAGAAATTTTTCGCCTAACGATTTAACTTCACGTTCAATATAGTTTGAATCATCCATCTTCATGTTTTCTATTACGCCCAGTATGGGCACTTTCAGATCTCTTAGAAGGTTAAGCAGCCTCCTCACTGTTTCGAAAGCCATTCTAGATGGCGTCGTCACCACAATAAATTGCGCTTTACTCATGTACTTAATCAAGTCGAGCAGCAGATCGCTCATACCCGGCGGCGTATCGATCACTAAAAAATCCAGGTCTCCCCATAAAGTTGTAGCCAGCATCTCCACCAGAACATTTGAGAGGTCGGCGCCTCTGAGGGGTATAGCCCGGTTGCCGACGTAAAAAACTAGGGACATATATTTTAAGCCATGTATTTCCGGAGGAACCAACCCTTTATCCTCAGCTGGGTTTAGGTTTGATGCGCCTAAAACAACGTGGGTTGTTGGACTTGTGAAGTCTATATCGAAAAGACCTGTTCTAAAGCCCTTCTTGGTAAGCGCCAGAGCGAGGGCTGATGCAAACAGGCTTTTTCCAACCCCTCCCTTGCCGCTTGAGACAGCGATTACTTTACCTATTCTTCTAAGCCTTTCCTCAATTATGCTTATTCTAGGATCATACATAGGCTACTTCACACCCTTAACGCTGGTTATCCATAAACCTCTTCCATGCACAGCATCAAAGTCTGGACTGCCGCATCTTGGACATTTAATATATGCATGAGCTACTTCCGGAACGAAATGGATTGATTCTTTTATGTCATCTGCAATCTTCATTTCCCTAAAAGTCCACATATGACCGCAGACTCTGCACTTGAATTTCGCCCTGACTGTTCTCACCGTAAACTTTGCGTTGCTGAGCTTGCCTGTTTTCATCTGCAATAGGGCAAATTTCAGTATTTCAACCTCAATCTGCTGAAGCTCCCCCAGCTTCAGATGCACTTCTCTAACCTCCTTTAAATTTTCCTTTTCAGCTATGCTGGAAACCGCCGATATTATTGCTTCCGCCAGAGCCCATTCATGCATGGGAAAAGTTTAGATTCAACCTTATTTAAAAGTATCTAAAATGCTTGAAGCAGCATTTAATTTTGGAGGCTGTGAGTTAACATGAACCCTCAAACGCATACTGAAGGAGAAGGCTACGTGACGATGCTGCATGGCGCCGGAGGCTTAGTTATGCATGAGTTTATTAAAAAATATATTTTGAGGTTTTTTGAAGATCTTGGCGGGGGGGAAGTTCCCCTTAAAGCCCTAGATGACGCCGCTGTCATCGGCGACATCGTGCTTAAAAGCGACTCGCATGCTGTTAAGCCCATATTCTTTCCAGGCGGAGATATAGGGCGCTTAGCCATCTCCGGAACGGTTAATGACATAGCTGTTCTCGGGGCTGAGCCTCTTGCGCTTGCATGCGGACTCATACTTGAGGAAGGATTATCATTAAATGATTTGGAGCATATTCTGCGGAGCATGAGGGAAACATGTATTGAAGCGGGGATTGCGGTAGTCACCGGGGACACTAAGGTTGTTGAGAAGGGCAATATGGGCGGGTGCGTAATAAACACTTCCGGAATAGGCGTCAGAACAGATGCCCTCGAGAAGAACATTAATGTCGTCAAGAAGTATAGGGCGGAATTCAGCAGCCGCTGGATAATTGATTCAAACCTTAAAGCTGGAGACAAAATAATACTCTCTGGAACAATAGGCGATCACGGTTTAGCGGTTCTATCAGCCCAGGAGGGATTAAGCTTCAGCGGAGAAATAAAATCCGACGTTCAACCGTTAAACTTGATGATAAAGCGTCTCCTAGGCGAGGTTGGCGGCATCGTCGCAATGAAGGATCCCACCAGAGGCGGTTTAGCCGACGCGCTGAATGAGTTTAGCGAGAAATCCAGGGTTGGCATACTAATCTATGAAGATAGGATCCCAATTAGGGAGCCTGTTAAAGCCGCCTGCGAGATGCTCGGCTTAGATCCGCTGGAAATAGGCAATGAAGGAAAAATAGTGATAGGCGTTGTAAAGGAGAAAGCTGAGGAAGCCCTAAACCTTTTAAGGGAGACAAGGGAGGGTAAACATGCGGAAATAATAGGCGAAGCTACGAAAGATTTTAGCGGGGTTGCGATGCAAACAGTCATCGGAGGCCGAAGAATCATCTCTAGGCCATTGGGGGATCCCATCCCGAGAATCTGCTAAGGCTTCAAAGGAAAACCGGATGATATAAGAGCGTTTAGTACGCTATTTTTCAAATAATAGCAAAATAGTGAATCAGCGTATACTGGCAGCTTTTAACTTATGCATGTCTATTTTTAGTTTTAAAATATTTGTTTTTTAACTTTTTACTGGTAAACATCCATTAGCTATATATAGTGGTGATACAAATAAAATTTAAGTCTGAAAGCAGCGGGGCGAGTTCACATGCGAGTTTCAAAGTCTGAGGAATATGTAAAAAGGGCGCGGGTAACATTTAGCGCTGTCTCCATACCGCTACCCGTACTAGAGGAGATCGATGGTATTATTGAGGAGCTAGGTTACTGGCCGAGCAGATCATCATTCGTACGGGAAGCCTGCTTAGAAAAAATTCAACGTGAAATTGAAAGAATGAGAACTATCAGAAAGAAATTAGAATAGAGTAAACGCTTATTTTTCCGCCCTGATTTGCCGCGAGAATATAAATATACGCATAGATTAGTC
>CAYPJR010000071.1:0-7298 GCA_964411115.1 uncultured Candidatus Bathyarchaeia archaeon
CTTTTGGTTGACGTTATGCTTATAAAAGTTATCTCGTCTTTATTGGTGAAGGCGCTATAAGCGGGGTAAGAATTAGATGAAGGGGCATCTGCTCTGCGTACCATGCACTTTAAGGGCAGCGTACGATATAGCTACTAAGGCAACTAATGATGAGGAACTGCAGAGGAAGGTTATCGCCGAGACGTTGAGATGGCTAAGCGGGAACAGCAACCTTATGAATGTGACGCCAGCTATGCTGCATACGTATGTCTTTAGACTTGTTCAGAAGATTACCGGGAACAGTGATCCCTTCGCATATTTAAAGAGGGAATCTAATAGGATAGCTATGAGGTTAGCTCCGCTTCTGGAGGATAAGATAAGAAAGCTGGATTTTAGAAGCGGCTTCAAACTTGCGGCTTTAGGGGCAATATGCGGAAACTCCATAGATTTTGAGGTTGAGGGTTACAAAGTGTCAATGGAGGATTTAGAGAAATCCCTGATGGAATGCTTAGAGAGCGACTTAACAATCGATGAAACCTCCAAACTAATGAGCGCCCTCTCGAAGGCTAAATCGGTTTTATATCTTATGGATAATGCCGGCGAAATAGTGTTTGATAAAATTTTCATCAATTTTATTACCAATAATTATTCGGTTAAGATCTTAGCCGTTGTTAAGTCGGCCCCCATCATGAATGATGCCACAATGGAAGATGCCCTACAGATTGGATTAAACAGCGTCGCAGAAGTTATAACTACTGGCAGTAGCTCGATAGGCTTAAACTTAGATGAATGCTCAAAGGAGTTCTTAAGATTTCTTGAAGGAGCCGACTTAATAATTGCGAAGGGGCAGGGATACTACGAAAGTGTAACGGAGATAGAAAATGCTCTATTTAAGCCCATCGCTTACATGCTTAGAACTAAATGTTTAGTGGTCGCCAAATCCCTCAATGTTCATCCAGGAGCAAACATTATTAAACTTGTAAATTATTAAAGGTTAATTATTCTTAGTAGCGCTTCATGATGATTTAAATGAGGCTTGGAGCATTATTTTCCGGCGGAAAGGATTCTTGTTTGGCGATTCACAAGGCTTGGGGAATACATGAAATCGCTTGTCTAATAAGCCTAATTCCCAGATGTGAAGAAAGCTACATGTTTCACTTTCCAAACGTATGGGTTACTAGATTTCAGGCAGAGGCGATTGGGCTGCCGATAATCCAGATGGAAACAAGTGGAAGAAGAAATGAGGAAGTGGAAGATTTATCCAAAGCCCTGAAGTTGGCTATGAAGGAATTCGGGATTGAAGGGGTCCTGACAGGTGCGATAAGATCCACCTACCAAGCGACTAGAATTCAGAGAACATGTAATAGGCTTCAGCTTTGGTGTTTTAATCCCCTTTGGCTTATGGATCAAGCGGAATTGCTGAATGAGATTATAGATAGGGAATTTAAAGTTTTAATATCAGGCGTATTTGCATATCCGCTTGATGAAAGCTTTCTTGGAAGAATAATAGATGAGCATATTATTAAAAGACTTGTAGAACTTTGGAGAAGATACGGTTTGAACATTGCGGGAGAAGGCGGTGAAATAGAGACAACGGTTCTAGATGCACCATTATTCAAGAAGAGAATAGAGATAACAGATTACGAAGTTCAATATAAAGATAATTCTGGAGTTTTCAGGATAAAGGGTTTGAGGTTAATAGATAAATGAGAACTCTCCTGATAAATTTATGCTCTAACCCACTAAGTGAATTAGAGTTTGTTAAGCCGGTTGAACAGATCCTGAAAAGCCATGGAATAATTTTTCACACTAAACACTACAATAAAGTAACATGCAAAGATATTGAATCATCAGATAAGGTTATCATATGCGGAACAGCCTTAAAGGATGCGGCTTTTCTGGAAGATTTAAATTGGCTTATACAATTGTATGAGGCGGGTAAGCCAATTTTAGGCATAGGCTCAAGTTCACAGGCTCTTGTGAAATTTTTTAATGGGAGACTGATTGATAGAGTGAAAATCGGCGTTTTTAAAGTAAAAGTAGTTAAAGAGAATAGGTTAGTGAGCAAAAGGCTTTTTCAAGCGTATTTTTTAACAAAAAAAGTTGCAAGCGATGCCGGCTCCCTGGACATATTAGCTAAAGCTGGTGAAAAGCCATGCATGGTTAAACATGAATATAGAGATGTTTACGGCTGCTTCTTTCATCCGGAAGTCATGAACCCAGAAATAATATTAAATTTCACACTTGAAACCTAATTAATTCCAAATATTTGTTTAGCGTTCTTCGTAGTTTCCTCGGCGACCACGCTGACTTCTTCATTCTTTAGCTCAGCAACCGCATTTAATGCCTTAATTATGTGAGCTGGCTCAGCCACCTCGCCGGAATATACAACAGGCGAATCTGTTTCTAAGACTATGTTTTCTAGGGGTGCTTTCGCAATTATTTTTCTATGCTCTTTGCTATAGGCTGCCGCCGGCGTGGCGGAAACATAGTATCCATAATCAAGAATTTTCTTTAGATCTTCTATGGAGCCGCTAAACCAGTGGAAAACAGCCCTCTTTACTCCCATTTCAACCGTCATGTTAATGCTGTCTGTCCATGCACCCCTGCTATGGATGGAAACTGGCTTATCATTCCTCCTCGCTATATCAAGCATTCTCCTAAAAATTTTCCTCTGAAATTCTCTTTTACTCTCATCTTTTCTGGCATCCCTATACCAGTAATCCAATCCAATCTCGCCTAAAGCAACGGTCTTATCAACATTTTCTTCTATAAAATTTATTGTCTCCTCAATATTTATACCGTCCAGCTCACATGGATGAATCCCTAAAGCCGGATAAATTCTTAATCCTTCAACCTCATATTTACTGCTTTCACGCATCACCCAAAGATTAGACTTGTAGTTTGAGCCCATGGCTACTATAGCTATAACGCCAACTTTAGCGGCTCTTCTAATGGCTTCTCTGAGATCGGTTACATCCTCCAAATGCGCATGCGTATCTATGAGATTCATGATGTAAACATCCAAGAAATCAAACCATTCTCACTTAACAGCATCAACTAGAGGCGGTATGATTTCCTCATAGCCAACAGACATTATGTGGCATCCGGCGGCGGAAGTTGTTTTCTTTAGTTCTTTGATAAATCTTGAGAAGTATTCAAGATTTATCTCCATATATTTTGCTTTTCTAATCTCTTTGTCCGATGTTTCGCTGGCTTTTACTAAAGCCTCCATAAGGTCTTCAGGAACTTTAACACCCGGCACATTTTCGTCAAAGTATTTGGCGACCCCATATGATTTCAGTGGGAAAATGCCGATGATTACCGGCACATTGTATCGTTTTGTTTCCTCAAGAAAGCTTTTCGCCTTCTCAATGTCGAAGACAACTTGAGTCTGGAAGAAATCTGCTCCAGCATGAACTTTCTTCTCAAATTTTATTAGTTCCGGCTCAATGGGATTAGCATTTGGATTTGCGCCAGCCCCTATAAAGAACTTGGGTGGAGATTCAATAGGCTTATCGTTCAAGTCAACTCCTTTATCAACCATCCGTCTTATTATATGAATAAGCTGCACAGAATCAAGGTCAAAAACTGGTTTAGCCTGCGGCGTATCCCCAAGAGTTGTGTAATCACCGGTTAATGCAAGAACATTCCTTATTCCTAGGGCGCCTGCGCCGAGAAGATCGGAGAATATGGCTATTCTATTTCGATCTCTACATGTTATCTGATATATGACCTCTAAACCTGATTCCTTCTGGACAATATATGAAGCTACAAGACTGCTTATGTATGCGAATGATTGCGGATTATCAGTTATATTGCATGCTACAACATAACTTTTAATTCTTTTGGCAACGTCGACATAGGCGGTTAAATCCGTTGTTTTCTCCGGTTCCAATTCCCCTGTGAAGATGAACTTTCCGGATTTCAGGTTTGCCATTAACTCGCTTATGAAGATCTTGGACATATCAAACACCCTCTAAGCTTTTATCCAAACAATCTCTCTAGGTTGAATATTTAATTTAGAATTGTCTCTTGGAGGCCTGTAGGTCTTATAGGAGTCAAGCATGCCTAAATCTTTGAGCCTGTTATAAATAAGAACCCATGCACAGTCGCGTGTATATCCTCCAACTTCACATTTCCCATTATACATTCCTCCGCATGGTCCATTCAGCATACCTTTGGGGCATCTAACAATTGGGCATATTCCGCCGGTTTCATAAAGTATACAGTCTCCGCAAGCTCTGCATCGCTCATAGAATTCTCCAATCCTCTCCGTTTCACCAAGAAACTTAGTATTTAAGCCTGGAATAACTAACTTATCAAACTTTTCAGCTATGACTTGAGTGCCAGCCCCGCACATCATGCAAAGCAATACATCAGAACCTTCAATCACCTGCCTAACTTTTTGGGTGTCTCTTTTAACTAATCTTGCATCGCAGGGCGCTTCCACAATAACTGTTCCTACGATTTCTTTCCCTTCATGCCTTAATTTCTCCGCCATTTCTTTTACTTGATTCTCGCCGCCAGTTTGACAGGTTGTTGCGCAGGTTCCGCAACCTATAATGAAAACTTTTTTGAATGGCTCCAGCATCTTTAAAATTTCTTCAAAGTGTTTTTGCTCGGTAATTATCAAATTCCACACCTTCCTACGCACTATATATTTCTGAGAATACATATTTCCCGTATAAAATTATCTATTTAAAAGGACGATGAAAATTATTAAAAAATATTAATATAGCAAATAATTAGATTAAGGAAGTTGGAAGAATATGAAAGATATAATTAAGGTTGGAATATTAAAGGCCGGTTGTATAGGCTCTTTGCCACTAATAGAGTTTCTTTTAGATGAAAGAGCTGAAAGAGAGGACCTGCAAGTGAGGGTTGTCGGTTCAGGCGCTAAGGTTACTGTAGATGAGTGCATAGAGATTGCTAGACAAATCCTAGAGCAGAACGTTGACCTAATAATCTTTGTCGGCCCAGCGCAGACAACTTCGGGACCCTCTGAAGCACGGAATCTTCTAAAGAATTCAGGCAAACCGACAATAATTATATCCGATAGCCCAGCTAAGAGAATCGTTAAAAATCTTGAGGAAGATGGTTTTGGATACATAATAGTTATGGGAGATCCCCTCATTGGAGCGCGAAGGGAATTCTTAGATCCAACAGAGATGGCTATTTTCAACTCCAACATTATTAAGGTGCTAGCTATCACTGGCATTTATAAAATCATGCTTCAAGAGATCGATCGAGTCATATATGAGCTTAAAAAGGATTTAACCCCTAAATTGCCTAGGTTAATCTTGGACTCAGATGAAATTATGGAGAGATCCGATTTTAAAAATCCCTATGCTAGGGCTAAAGCTATGGCCGCCTATGAGCTAACTAAGAAGGTTGCGGAAATTAATGTGAGAGCATGCTTCACAGAGAAGGAGAAGGAGAAGTATATTCCGCTTGTTGCCTGCACACATGAAATAGCTCAAGCAGCCGCGAGATTAGCCGAAGAAGCTAGGGAAATAGAGAAATATTCAGATACTTTAATCAGAAGACCTCACTCTAAAGAAGGCAAGCTGGGAGTTAAAGAGAAATTGATGGAAAAACCAGTTTATGATTAGAAGGGAGAAGATAAATAAACCAAGCATATACAGCAATTATGGCATTTAAATCCCCTCTTTGTTCCAATATTCAATTTCGGGGAAGACTGTTTAAAGATTGATTGAATAATAAATAAATATATAAGACCTTGATGATTTTTGAAGAAAAACAAGAGGTTGATCCGCTATGCCTGCAATAGAGGTTGGCAGAATCTGCGTGAAAATTAAGGGGAGAGAGGCTGGCAGACGATGCGTTATACTTGACATAATAGATAAGAACTTTGTACTTGTAACCGGTCCGAAAAACGTTACTGGGGTTAGAAGGCGGAGGGTGAATATCAACCATTTAAAGCCGACTGAAGAAGTGATTAAAATAAGGCGGGGCGCATCGGACGAAGAGGTCTATAAGGCTCTCGTCGAATCAGGAAATCTTGAGAAATACATGGAGAAAGAGAAACTATAGCGGCTCATTATTGACATTACTGAGGAGGGTGAAATGCAGGAGATTAAGCCCCCATGGAGTATAAAGCGGGAGCTGCTGACGAAGTCTGAGGATGAGACCGATCCTAAATATGGACATAGGCCTGAGGAGCGCCCATACCCGGACATAGTAAAGTTTGGCATAATAAACTTGGATAAGCCCCCCGGGCCGTCAAGCCATGAGGTTACAGCGTGGGTTAAGCGAATAATTGGAATCGAACATGCCGGTCACGGAGGGACCTTAGAGCCCACAATAGCGGCTTAAGCTAGTGGACGTGGAGATCCCAAAGTGACCGGTGTTCTACCCGTGGCTCTGGAGGAGGCAACGAAGGTTATACAGGCTTTACTGAGGGCTGGTAAAGAGTATGTTGGTGTAATGAAGATTCATGGAGATTTATCTGAAAAGCAGATTAGGGATGTTTTCAGAGAGTTTCAGGGCAAGATTTACCAGAGGCCTCCTCTACGGGCATCAGTTAAGAGAACCATACGCGTAAGAACAATCTATTACCTAGATGCCCTAGAGATTGAAGGCAGAAACATTCTGTTCAGGGTTGGTTGTGAAGCGGGAACATACGTTAGAAAATTGATTTATGATATTGGCAGGGTTTTAGGCTGCGGCGCACATATGCATGAGCTCCGTAGGATTAGGGCTGGACCATTCACTGAATGTGAAAATATGGTTACTTTGCATGATGTGCTTTACCTTTACAGTAGGTGGCAGGAAACCGGAGACATAGGAATGCTTAGAAGGTTTATCCTTCCCATGGAAAAAGCTCTGGATCTGCTGCCGAAAGTCTTCATTAGAGACTCAGCCGTAGATGCCATATGTCACGGCGCCCATTTAACTGCTCCTGGCATAACACACATCGAATCTGGAATAAACCCGAAGGACACTGTCGCCATATTCACACTGAAAGGTGAAGCAGTAGCCCTAGGAACCGCCTTAGCCAGAGCTGAAGATATTCTTAAAGCCACGCATGGAATAATGGTTAAAACAGAGAAGGTTCTAATGCCTAGGGGAACATATCCAAAGCTCTGGCGATAATCAAACAATTTAAATAATACGCAAAATATAAGTGAGTGGGGAAAGCCGGGGTCTCCTAGAGCAATAAGCGAATATGCGGGAAATCCGGTAGGGAGCAGATCAACAGAAGAATGAGCCCAAGCCTGGAGCCCAATTAAAATGGCTGAACAGCCTGTGGCCCATTCTGGGCCGCGTGGGTTCAAATCCCACCCCCGGCGCCA
>CAYPJR010000072.1:0-7241 GCA_964411115.1 uncultured Candidatus Bathyarchaeia archaeon
GAGATGATGCTATGGTAATCTCGGTTTAACAGGGAACCATATGGTGAACCATAAGGCTTGTATTAAAGTTAGCGATGCAAGCGTTATTCTTCTTAGTTTTTTAGGGTAATCTGAATATAGGGATAGTCCCATGTATAATCCGGGCAGGGTTGTGCAGAAATAGAATGGGTAAACCCACCTACGTAAAACGTAAGCTAAGATGATGTATGGGAGAAAGTTTGCTGCAATCCATAGGAAAATTAGAAAGTCTGAGGGGTTCTTTTTTCTCAATGCTTCTATGAGGCTTGCTGGTGTAATTAGCCATATGCTCCACCATAGAGGCGTATATATGCCATAATACGCTATGGGATAATATACATGTAAACCTCCGTCAACGATCTCCCTCACTGCAGCAACATAATATGGGATTGGAGGGAATGGGTCTAAGGGATTAATCCATCTTAGCGGAAGTATAACTTTTTCAGGATCATCATATCGGAGAATATTATGATAATTAAACATGTAGTTCAGGTGGTTAAGCGGGTTGCTGCTGAAAACACTATAGGCAACATCATAAATCCATAATCCTACTAGAAAAACGACTGAAGCCATAAGAACCATTCTTACCGCTATGATAAGCCATTCAAAAATGGTTTTCGCCTTAAATCTTCCATTTTCAAAGATCCTTTTAGCCAATAGAAAGAAAAGTACGCCGAAACTGAAAATGGAACTTAGCTTACATAGGAGCGCTAAACCGAATAGTAAACCACTAAAGTCATATCTATCTTTGACCAGCATAATGCTTGCAGCGAGAACGAACATTAAGGCAACTGCGTCAAGCATGCCTATCTGCCCAATATTAAAAGCCATTATGTCAAAAGCAAATAGCAATGCTGCTGAAAATGATGTAAGCCGGTTTCCCGTGAGGCTTAATGTGAGTAAATACAATAAGCCAGTTGATATTGAGCTGGATAAAATTGAAGGGAGCCGCCAGCCAACCGGATTGTCTCCGAAAATTAGGATCCCAACCGTTATCAGTATTTTAACCAGCGGCGGATGCTCATGATTAGTTGATTCTCCTTTAAGGAGCAGCCTCGCAGCCTTAACGTAATATGTTTCATCAAATACGAAGCCGGTTTCATAATATTTCTCCCCAGGCTCAGGTCTCGGAAAATTCACAATTAACAGTCTAAGAGCAAGTAAGAATAGGATTAAAGATAGAATGGCAAAATCGAAGCTCATGAGGGATTTAGGGCTTACGTGTCTAAAACTATTTAACGCCTTTCCATATTCAATTTTTAATTTACGCTCGATTTTTCTAGGGGATTGGAGCAGAACTTCCATGTTTAAGATTTGATTTTTCATAACGCTTCTGATCCCTAATAAAATGATTGTTATTAGGCTGAGCGACCCAAGCACTAGTATAATGTAAATATTTAATTTATTTATGATGGCGAAGCGCGGATGAATCGAACCTGCAAGGCTGAACGCGTATAAATAATAATTAAGAAACCAATGTATTATGATGGGAGCCTGAAAGCCATATGCTAAATATGCCAATCCCATAATCACGCCTTGAATAAATGCTGATGGTATTTTCCCAGCGCCCCATGTTGTTGGGGGAGCATAATGCGAGAATCCGAAAATGGCTGAAGTTAAAATCACCATTAACCACTCGCTGGAATTTATTCCCCCTATGAAGCCGCATTCCGCAATAGTTTTTAAATGCGCAATCCGCTTTCCATGCTCAGGGTTCATAAAGATTAAAAATGAAAGTTTAATTTTCTTCCTCCATGAAACTTTAGGTTCACCCAGTCTGAGCGAGGTTAAAATATAGGTTGTTGAGAAGACACCTATTGGCAGTATACGGAAAACAGCTTCTTCAATTAAAGGCGAGATTGAAATCTGCAGGAAAGCCACAAGGGGATCCGCTGAGACGGGAGCTTGACCGACAAGTATGCCGTAAGCCTCCTCAATTAAATGTATAATTTTTGAGGTAACATATGCTAAACATGATAGAAGTGATGCAGCAAATAATGGATTTCTCATAAACAAAAAGTTCACGTCTCCTTTAAGAAGCCCTCTAAAACCTCCAAAAGCAAGCCCTTTCCTGAAGGATATTAAAAAACATAAAATATATAATGAGGAAAATACGGTGAAGAGAAAACCCATACTGACCTCAACGCGTAAATTTAAAAATTCAATTAAAAAGTTCGATTTAAAAGTGTAAACATCAGATACCCTCTCAAAAAAGAAGAGATAAAAGCCAAGCGGTATAGCGGCGATCATAAGCAGTAGAAGCGCAGAAGCAAACGCGAAAAGCACGATTTTCGACAGAAACCCGCCTGCTTTAACCATCAAATTAAACCCCGCATTTTGGCATGCTAGAAAATACCCTCAAGACTCAATTAACATTTTCTATTCTGCAGTATTGCAATGAAAATTTTGGGCAGCAGATGCAATATGGAAAACTGCATATGCAGCAGAAAAGGAGGCTAATACTTTTTATTACCGATTGAATGCGCCCTATAAGTTTTGTGGCTATTAACTCGCAAATTATGTTCTAAAAAACTGAAAGCGAGGCATTTTTTCTCATGGGCTATAGAAGGGCGGATTGATCAAATCCTTTAGGGTTTGCAGCATTTGTAGGAGCGCGGCAGGTTATATGAGGTTAAAGCCTTACATCTAACGTAGCAAATTAGGCGTTTAGGGCTTCCATATAAAAGGGGGGATTTGGAGTTTATTGCTCAGGTATTTCTTCGAATATTTTATTTAATCCATATCTATCCGCAAGTCTCAGAACCCAATCTTTGGCTTCTATTGCCAGTCTATCCTTTAATCCGGCAATAATGATTTTGTAGTAGAGAAACTCTGAGATCTCATCTTCAGTCATGAATATCTTTAGGAAGTCAATCACTTGCTTAGGCAGCCTTAATTTAACCTCAACGAGCTCCATTTCCTCTTCCTCCACTACACTTTTCATTTTTCCGACAAACCTCCCATATGCAAGATGATTCCTTATCATGGACATTTTTCTATTTCACTAAAGAATATTCTGAAGAATCATTAAATCTTTATTAATCGGAGAACTGTATTTCAAATCCATCCGGAGCGGAGGATGATCCCTATGCTATACATAGCCTTTATATAGCCTTTAGCAATGTATCGCTGCAACAAACTTTTACCGCGTCTTTCATTTCTCGGCTTACAATCTATTTCTCCTTAAAATGCTAAATTCTTATAAAGTGAAGAAAAAATAAGAAGATTTGGAGGAACATTTTCCTTCTAGACGACCACTGCTTCTATTCCAAGGAATTTACATGCGTCCATTATGGCTTTAGTGTAGTCGCCGTGGATCATGCTTGCATGATGTATGAATCCTTCTTCAACAAGAACCCTATAGAGGAATTTTAGATTTGGCACTTCAACCCAGCTCCATGATCCGCGGAGATTATCTGGGCTATATTTAATTTCACCCTTCGTTATGAGCATCTTGAATTCACCGTCGTACTCAACTAGGCGGCATATTGTGACAACGCCTGGCTTAAGTTGAAACTCAATGGTTCCAAACGCTCTGCCCGGCTTAGTGTTTTCCATAACGAAATGTCCTCTTACAACTCTTGGGCATCCCTCGCAGGCCAGCGATGGAGGCGCATTTCCACAGTGCCACGCTAGGAAAACGTTCTCTTTTTCCTGATGCTGTATTGTCCAATCAATGAAGTGCGGCGGGGTCTTCTTTAAGCTGGCTAAATACTGTATTAGCATTGTTAGTGCGCCGTAAATGTCAACCTCACAGGATGACATTATTCCTCTGTCGGTTAATCTGGCCATTGGTAAGCATGATGATGTTCCATATATGTCTTGCATTGCGGTCCAGCATTGAACGCCCATGGCAGACACCTTATTTTCCTCAGCAAACCTGCTTAGAGCAACCTCAAGCTTCGCAAGTTTAATCAGAACTTCACGCTCAATTTGGGAGGCATCAGCCTGAAGCTCCATCTCCCTAAGCACTTCTTGAACCTTTGGGTCTTCGTTGCTTAAACTATTAGCTGCATCAAAGATTTCAGATAGCGGCACTGGGATAACGGTTTGTTTAAAGTGTTCAATTAGGGCTGTCTCATTAAATATGCAGGTCTCAAAAGGTCTCGGTCGGGGACCAACCTGCCCGATTCTTGCACCTATAAATCCCTTGCAGATTGCGCATACCCGAACGAAGTTTTCAACTGATTCTTTAAATTCTTCTTCCTCCGGAAAGATTATTCCAGCGAATAGGAAAGGTATCTTTCTACGGTGAAGCCCGGAGGAAATCGATAATGTTCCGCAGAAGGAATCCGAGAGCCTTTTTCCCTCAAGGGTGAAGGGTCCCTCCTTAGTTCCGAACAATAGTATAGGTTTACCTGCAAAGGCGCTTGCAACCTTCAGAGCTGGAACCTCATCCCCAAATGTCATTGTTCCAATAATTACCCCATCCACATTGTTATCCCTGAATAGCTGAATGGTTTTATCAGCGTCGTCCTCGTCTGAAACAAGCCCCTTCTTAGTTATGTTTTCATCTGGAACTATGAGCTCCAGCCCCTCGATGCTTGAAAAAACATCGATGCATCGTTTACGCATGTTGATGGCCCAATTTTCATCAAAGATGCTTCTGTGGGATGGAACGAAGCCGACTTTAACCCTGAAATCCTCTTTTTGAAGCATATTTCCCACCACTTTCCCCAATTAATTCTTAGATGAAAGATCTTTTAAGCCTTAGCAAATTATCGCCCCTCTAAAACGTAATGTAAATGTTTTTAGGTAACTCTTTCATCTGCGGAGTCCGATAACGCTTAATCGGATGGATCGATAAAAATAAATTTGCTGAAAGCCCAATATATTACGTCAGGTTTAAAGCGGAGAATTAAGGTGGTTGGGGAATGGTTAATATAGCGGTTAAGTGGCTTGGGCATGCTAGCTTCCAAATAACAGTCGATGGTAAAAACATTTACGTTGATCCATACGAGGGTAAATATCTTGATAAGGCGGATATAGTTTTGGTAACGCATTCCCATTTCGACCACTGTGACGCATCGAAGATTAAGGCGGTGCGCAGGGATGACACGTTAATCGTTGCCCCCGCCGACTGCGCGTCAAAAATAGGTGGAAAGGTTAAGGCGATTAAGCCTGGTGAAAAAGTAAGCGTGGATAACATAACCATTGAGGCTGTTCACGCATATAATGTGAGACGCTTCAGATCTCCGGGGAACCCCTTCCATCCGAAAGGTTTCGGCGTTGGCTATCTGATAACCATTAATGGCAAGACAATCTATCATGCTGGAGACACAGACTTCATTCCAGAAATGAAGGATTTAAGAGATCGGAAGATTCATTTAGCCCTATTGCCGAGCGGAGGAACATACACGATGGATAATCCTGAAGCGGCTGAGGCGGCTATAGCGATAAACCCTGAGGTTGTCATTCCAATGCATAGATGGGACACTGATCCGGAAGAGTTCAGGAGAAGAGTTGAGTCGTCCTCAAAGATTAAGGTTGTCTTGCTTAAGCCTGGAGAAAAATACGAAGCGTAAGATGAAGCGTGCATTGAAAAATTTATCCTGCAAGCAGATGCGTACAGGGATCAATGGGTCAACTGATGAGATAAAATTCTTCAGCGAAAAAACTAGAAAATTCTATAGGCTTATTAAAACCGGCACCTGGCCCTATCTTGAGGTTTCCGGTATACGAATGCATAGGGCTGACACTGTAGATCCGAAAACCGACGCTTTTCTAAAGGTAAAAGCACTTGGGAAAATCTATGGAGTTATCCTTGACTGCTGCACAGGTTTAGGCTATACGGCTATACTAGCGGCTAAAATGAAAAAGGTTAGGAAAGTTATAACTATTGAGAAGGATGAGAATGTTATTCTGATCGCTAAGCAAAACCCTTTTTCAAAGGATCTTTTTAACAATAAGAAGATTGAGCTGATAATTGGTGATGCATTTTGGGAGGTGCGGAAATTTAACGATGGATTCTTCAACTTTATCATTCATGATCCGCCGAGAATAAGCATTGCTCCAGAACTTTATTCGCTGGATTTTTATAGGCAGCTTTTCAGGGTTCTCAAAGATAATGGGAGGGTTCTGCATTATGTTGGCAGGCCAGGGGTGAGGCAGGGAAAAAACTATTTGAGGGGGATAATTGAGCGCTTAAGGCTTGCCGGATTCTCAAGGATTAGGAAAGTTGAGTATGCCCTAAGCTTGGTGGTGGAGAAATGATGGCTGAGATGGATGGTTATAGGGCTTGGCATTGTGGTTAATCGCTTAGAAATGGCGTATGTGCGCGGCGTCCTTTAATCCCAGGCTTCTTTGAACATGCGTGAGATATGTTCCGGCTCTCTGGCAATATTGCGCTGTCTGATAATTTTTAAGCAAAGTTTAAGATGATGTGGAAAGATTGGTTCAATGTGAAGGCTATGAACATATTTATTCTAGGTCCGGCTGGTTCAGGTAAAAGCTTGCTGGCGAGGAATTTCTCATCGTACTTAGCTAGCGAAGGCTATAGGGTTAGGCTTGTGAATTTAGATCCGGGGGTTTTGGATCCGGGCTATAGGCCGGATTTTGATATTAGGTCTAATTTTACGATTGAGAGCATAATGCGTGAGGAAAATTTAGGTCCCAATGGGGCTATCCTTGAAGCCATGGATAGGCTTGCCAAAACGGCTATTCCCAGATTTGAGGATTCGGACTATGT
The DNA here is from genome assembly GCA_964411115.1 of uncultured Candidatus Bathyarchaeia archaeon. GTDB lineage: Archaea > Thermoproteota > Bathyarchaeia > Bathyarchaeales > DTEX01 > DTEX01. The sequence goes on from CAYPJR010000072.1 coordinate 6,707, forward strand.
TATATTCGACACTCCGGGTCAGCTGGAGCCCTTCCTTTTTAGGGAAACCGGCAGGAGGATAGTTGGCAGATTCCCGGACAGATGCTGCCTCTTTATCGGTGATCTTCCCGCGCTGAGGGGGAACCTTTTAGGCTTCTATTTATATGCTTTAACAACGTATCTCACTCTTGAAACTGAAACCATAGCGGTTCTGAATAAGGCGGATCTTCTAAGCCCTGAGGAAATAGGCGAGATTGAGGAAAGCCTTAATGATCCAGTTAAGATTTTTGCCAGAAAACCGTTAAACCTTAGGGAAGAGATTAATATGGAGCTTCTAAAGGCGTTGAGGGTTTTCTTCCCACCTAAGAGGGTTCCGCTGATATCTGCTAAAACCGGATTTGGGTTCGATGAGCTCTTAACAATGCTTTATGAGATTAAATGTGCATGTGGAGATTTAACGTAAGCGCTCTTATTATTTTCATTGTTTATGAGGGGCAATCATGGAATAGAGGGGAAAATAATAAAAATTTCGCATTAATAATTTCTTAGGGTGAAT
>CAYPJR010000073.1:0-7059 GCA_964411115.1 uncultured Candidatus Bathyarchaeia archaeon
AACAAAAAAGAGGGGCCCGTAGCTCAGCAAGGATAGAGCACCGGGCTTTTAACCCGGGGGTCGGGGGTTCAATTCCCCCCGGGCCCGCCACCTGTGGAGAAAAAGGTTTTTCAACTCTATATGAAATTCCGATAATTGACAAAGATTTACTAACCCCGAAGTGAAAAATTCCAAAATGATGCTTCCAAAATTTCATATAGAGTGGGGGAGCGGCAGATGGGTGTGAGCATTATTATTCCAACGTTAAATGAGGAGAAACTTTTACCCATTGTATTGCGGCACCTGCGGAAATATGAGGTTATAGTTGTTGATGGTGGGAGTAAGGATAAAACTGTGGAGATAGCGAGAAAATTTGGAGTTTTAGTCATAGTTTCTAACAAGAATGTTTCAATTTCAAGAAATATTGGTTCAAAATTGGCCCGCAATGAAATTCTCATACATTTAGATGCAGACACAATTTTAACAGAAGATTTAGTTTCTGAAGTTGAAAAAATAATGCAAGACAGGCGGGTTTCTGGCGGAACCTTTCGGTTATACCCTTACGATGGTTCTTGGTATCACACTCTTTTTTTGACAACAGCAGCTTTGGTTTCAAAATTATTTGAGAAAGTGCCCATATCATGCGTACCTAGAGTTTCGGGTTCAATAATTTTTATGAGAAAAAACGCCTTTAACAGCGTAGGCGGTTATTGGGAAACTCCTGTGGCGGAAGACCAGCATATGGCTAAGAAATTAGCTTTAGTTGGCAGGTTTGTGGTGATTACCAAGAAGGTTGTTCCCACTTCTGCGAGGCGCTGGATTAAGTGGGGTTTCTTTAGGGCTATTGCTATAATGATTATTAATTCCTGGATGGCCGTCATGTTCAATAAAACTTGGCTAAAAAACTGGTGAAGAACAACCCTCTTAACCAGTTAACCTTAGTTCCTAAAGCTTGTCCTGGCAACTCCCCTCTAAATCTTACTGACAAGCCCCTTCTTGCCATGTAAGGCAACTATTTTCCTCATAAACCTATTTTTCCCATCATTTCAAAAAACCTCACGCCCTATGAGTCTTCCCGCTTCGGAAAAGGATTTTACACTTAATTTAGCCGGAAACATTAAGAGGAAGATCTTTATTCCCCGCCTAATTTCATCATCATAAAAAAGAGTGATGAATTTTTAGGGTTTCTTGAGCTTAAAAAATGACGTTCAATATTGTTTTTTAATGGAATTTTCAAGCTAAAAATGATACCCCCTATAAGTATTTTTTTCAGGCTTTCTCCGCAACTTCTTCGCAACCTTCCCTTTAAGCCGCATGAAGAAACTAAAGGGCATCTTAACCAACTACGCATCATAGTAAACCGTGAAGGAAGCTCGCCCATATTCAAAGCGAATTGCGCTTCAATTCTTATCGAATGAAAACCGTAAGCGTACGTGAAGCGTTTAACCCGCTGAAGTATCAGGTCGATCTTGCTTTTTACGAAAGATATATTAAGTTTGCCCTCTTTTCCTTTTTAAAGAGGTGTTTATATGAGAAGGTTTGAGGGGACTTTTGTTGTAGCCGTTACTCCCTTCACGCAAGATGAGGATCTAGACCTGAAGGCTCTTAGGGAGAATATTGATTTCTACATTGAAAATGGCATTCATGGAATCATTGTGTGTGGAAGCACAGGAGAGTTTGCGTCGCTTTCAGTTCAGGAACACAAGAAGGTGGCTGAGGAGGCTGTTGATCACACGAATGGTAGGGTTCCAGTCATCGTTGGAACAGGAGCCTGCGCTACAAGACAAGTAATAGAGCTGAGCAAGCATGCGGAGAACGTTGGTGCGGATGGAGTGATGATAGTTCCTCCATTCTACACTAAACCTAAAGAGAACGAGTTATATGAGCATTATAGGAGAATAGCGGAGGCAGCCGATTTGCCCATAATAGCGTATAACAATCCTTGGACAAGTAAGGTTGACATGCAACCCTCATTCATCGCTAGGCTATCTGAAATAGATAATATACGCTATGTTAAGGAGAGCAGCGGGGACATCACCAGAATCTGGAGGATCATTCATTTAACAAAGGGTAAAATGACAGTTTTTTGCGGATCCGATAATCTCGCATTAGAATCGTTTTTAATGGGCGCAAGAGGATGGGTTTGTGTTGCGGCAAACATGTTTCCGAAACATACAAGCAGATTGTTTGAACTTGCATGTAAAGAGAACAACATTGAGGATGCACGCGCCCTCTACCTTGAACTACTTCCGCTTCTAAACTTCCTTGAGGAGACTGGAAAATTTGCGCAGCTTTCAAAAGCAGGCCTTGAAATCTTAGGTAAAAGAGCCGGCCCCCCAAGGATGCCTCTACTTCCCATAAGCGATGAGGAGAGGGAGGAGCTGAAAACCCTTATAGAAAAAATTAAGGGCATTAATGTTTAGGTTCCCAGCGGGACGGCGTTACATATGGTTCTGATACTTTCAAGATCTGATCTTGAAAAAATATTAACTATGAAAGACGTTATAGAATACGTTGAAATGGCGTTCCTGGAGCTGCAGAGAGGCACCGCTATTTTACCTATGAGAGCAACTATAACGCTGTCTGAGAAGCATGGTTGGATAGGGGTGATGCCAGCTTACCTAGGGAGAATGGGTTCCCTCTCAACTAAAATTGTAACAGTCTTCGAGAAAAACTTGGAGAAGAATATGCCGACAATAATGGCAACGATTATGCTGAACGATTCCGAAACAGGCGCTCCATTAGCGATAATGGATGGAACGCTTATAACAGCGATGAGAACAGGAGCCGTGTGCGGGGTGGCAACAAAGTACCTAGCCAGAAAAGACTCTAAAAACGTTGGAATTTTCGGCGCAGGCGTTCAGGCGAGAACCCAATTGATGGCTATGTGCGCTGTAAGAGAGATAAGGAAAGCCCTTGTACATGACGTGGTTAAAGAAAGAGCGGAATCATTCGCAAGCGAAATGTCAAAGATCCTTAAAATACCAGTAGAAGCATGTGAACCCAGAGATCTTGTGGCTCAGTCAGACATCATAGTTACGGCAACAACATCAAAAACCCCTGTTTTCGACGGAAGCTGGGTGAAGCCCGGTACACACTTAAATCTAATAGGCTCATTTAAACCGGATGTAAGGGAAGTTGATGAAGAAGTAATTAAGAAGGCAAAAATCGTTGTCGACCAAAAATCCGCAGCTTTAGAGGAAGCCGGCGACATCATCATCCCGTTGAAGGCGGGAATAATCACTGAAAAGGATATATACGCTGAATTAGGCGAGCTAGCAGCTGGATTAAAGCCGGGCAGAACCTCCGACTTCGAGATCACCCTATTTAAGTCGGTGGGTCTGGGAATACAGGACTGCGCCGCAGCGTGGTTAGCCTACATGAGGGCTAAGGAGAAAGGGGTCGGCATGGAAGTTGAATTATTCCGCTAACTCCTAAAGCGTAATAAACCGAGGGAAGAAAGAGTCCTTTTAGATAAAGATGCAATCGCGCTGGCAGCATTCTCAGTTATATATATGCCACCAATGCATTCGCCAAAATAGTAGAGTATCAAATCTTATGACTTCCCCTGATGAAGGAAAACCGTTAAGGTTTTCATGCCCGCATATTTAGGCTAGAATATGAATATCGGTTTATTGGGCTCTATTTTCACGTTCCTAGGCGGTTGAAAAGTTGAGTTTAACGTGAATATTTTTATGCCCTTATCCACGGCTTCCCTCAGGAGCTCAGCAAATTGCCGATCGATCTCAGCGTTCGGCTTCATTATTATCGCGTCCGGCCTCTGAACTGAGAATATTATTCCACACTTAAATCCACATCTAGCCAGCTCAGTTAACCTTTTCACATGTCTTCTCCCCCTCAATGTTGGAGCATCTGGAAATAGGGCTGCACCGTTCACCACATGCGTTACGCTTTTCACCTCAACATAAAATTTGTCCAGCCCCCTTTTCAGCATTAGGTCAAGCCTGGTTCCCACATGTTCATCCAGCCTAAAGTTTTCTTTATAAACCCTATAACCCGCTAAATCATCGATAAGATCATGCTCAACGGCTATTTTCGCTATAATATTCGAGAAATGCGCATCCACAATGATCGGTATTCCACCCGGCTGAACTGCGAAAAGTCTATATGGGTTTTTACCTGAAAACCCGTCTTCAACCCTCTTTAAGTATGCCCTAGCCCCATAGCGTAACGCCGTAATCAGCCTGCCGGAGTTCGGTAGATGCGCATAAAATTCTTCACCATCAATTTCAACTAGAACCTTAAATCTATTTATACGCTGCAGGAATCTCCCTTTAACCGGGTTAAAGTCAAGACCCACAGTTAATGCCTTGCCTTCCACGGAGATTTCAACTTACCCCTAAATAAATACGATTCTTTCGGCTTACGCATTCGCCCGCTTAGAGAGATAGCGTCCTTAAAGAGAAATCTATGATGCGCCATATTTATTATTGCCGCTTAATCATAATTGATGTGGCAGCAGCATGTTTAAGTGGGGTATGGAATAAATCTGAGCGGGATCCAAGAAATGATGGAGGATTTGTAGGTGAAGATTTTAGATATGGACATTAAGCATGATCAAATCACAGTTATCCCAGAATTTCTGGATGATTTCTGGGTGCTATATAATGTTATCCAAAAGGGCGACATAGTATATTCTAGGACAACTAGGGAGGTGCGTTTTGGAGAACGCTACGAGCGTCCAGAGAAGGGCAGACGGATATCGCTTATTTTAGGCGTTAAAGTTGAAAGCGTCTCATGGGATCGAACGCTAAACCGTTTGAGGATTCACGGAATAGTTTGCGATGCACCTGATGAGATCGGGGCTTTAGGATCACATCATACATTAAGCATAACATTAAATGTTCCGTTGAAAATCGTTAAAGAGCGCTGGCTAGAATATCATATTGAGCAGCTTAAGCGTGCATCCGAGAGGGGGATTACGCCCATAATCGTAATGAGCATCGATGATGAGGGTTACTGCGCCGCTGTTTTAAGGGGCTTCGGGCTAGAAATCGTCGCTGAAGAAAGAATAAGTCTTCCAGGAAAACATATGGAGGGGGAGCGGATAAAAACCCTTAATGAAATGTTTAAATCCGCCTTGAAAATCCTTGAAAACCTAGTAGGTTCAGTTGAGGGACCGATAGTAATTTTAGGATTAGGGTTCGTTAAAAACGACTTCGTTAAGTTTCTCGAGGAGAACGCGCAGGCAATGCGAAGGAAAATTATTGATGTAAAAAGCGTGAATAGCAGCGGCAGCGCAGGAATCTATGAGGCCATGCGCTCAGGCATATTAACGAAGTCTTTGAGGCACGCGCGCATAATTGAGGAGGCTGAGGCTGTTGAGGAAGTCCTTAGACGTCTAGGCAGGGGAAGCGGTGACGTAGCATACGGTTTAAGCGATGTTGAAAGGGCTGTTTCACTAGGCGCCGTTGAAGAAATAATAATAACGGATGAAATGATTAGGGATTCATCCAGCGGGGAAATTTCAGCGCTAGAAAAGCTTATACGTGAGGCTGAAGAGAAGGGTGGGAAGGTTAGAGTGATAAGCGTTGAGCATGAAGCTGGGCTGAAGATAAGGGCGCTGGGCGGGGTAGCCGCGCTATTACGTTATCCACCGGGTTAGTTAACTAAAGGTGGATGATACATTTTCAGCCTCATTATTTGAGATCCCTGATTTTTTCAAGAAGAATCTTCTCGGCGTAGGATTCTATTTTCCTCAGGTTTTCCTCATTTTTCGCCTCAACCGTTAGCCTTATTAATGGCTGCGTATTTGACGGCCTTATTAGAAACCATCCGTCTTCAAGAATCACTTTTACCCCATCTAGGGTTATTGTTTTATATCCGTAGCTTTCAAAGTCCTTGGCTAAATCCTCAACTACTCTAAACTTTTTCTCATCTGGACAGTCATAATTTTTTACTGGTATCTGCGGATACTTCGGTAGGGAATCAACTATTTCTGAAAGCCTCACATTTTCTTCAGATATGGCTTCAGCAACTTTCAGGCTTGCATATACAGCGTCATCAAAGCAGTGTATATCTCTGAAATAGAAGTGCCCGCTTGTCTCCCCGCCTAATATAGCGTTTTCACTGATCATCTTCTCGTATATATATGTATGTCCAACCCGGCTTAAAACCGGTCTTCCCCCATAAGCCCTTATTGTCTCCTCAACCATCATTGAGCAGCTAACCTCATAAACCACCACTGCACCCCTATGCTTCCTGAGAAAGTGCCTTGAGAGCATTGCTAAGACAGCGTTGCTCGGAACAACCCTGCCCTTATCATCTATGAAAACCGCTCTATCCCCATCTCCATCAAAGCCAACCCCGAAGTCAGCATGCTCTTTCAAGACAAGCATCCTTAACTCGCTTAATGTACGCTCATCCGGCTCCGGCGGATGCCTGGAGAATGAACCGTCAGGCTTACCGTAAATTACATGAGCATTTAAACCCGCCTTCTCGAAGGCTCTCGGCATCAGCACCGTGCATGATCCTCCCCCGGGATCAGCAATCACCTTAATGGCCTTTCCAATATTTACCCTTTCTGAAATGTAATCTTCATATTCGGAGATAACCTTCGGATTAACTTTAACAACCCCCATCTTCGCGCTTCGAAATGCTTCTTTAATGGCTATATCCCTCAGCTCCTCCATACCCATGCCCATGCAGACAAAACCCTTCCTGAGCAGTATTTTAAAACCATTCCATTCGGGCGGATTATGGGATGCTGAAACCATAACGCCGCCATCCTTATTATAGTGCATTGTGGCAAAATATAGCAGGGGCGTTGTCACGGTGCCTATGTCCTCCACGTCTAAGCCTCCGGAAACCATGCCTTCTATAAGCGCATCGCCAAGGGGTTTGCTGCTCAACCGCACATCTCTACCAACAATAAACGTTTTACCTTCGCCACCAACATATGTTGCTATTGCCCTACCTATTAGCTTAGCCACATTGGCATCTAGATCTAAGCCGTAGATTCCACGTATATCATAAGCCCTAAAGATTCTCTCCGAAATCATAAGGTTATTCACTGCCATAAAATACATTAAAGAAGATTATTAAGATTTTCATGTGGAA
>CAYPJR010000074.1:0-6926 GCA_964411115.1 uncultured Candidatus Bathyarchaeia archaeon
TATTCACGCAAAGGCATCATTTCATGATCGCTTATGCGCAGTAGATCCAGTATGACCATGCATGCTAAAGGATTTGTCTCCATGAGCATTTAGTATTTTAAATGTTGATTGAACAATGCATAGAGTGGCTGCTACTGCCGATATGATCTCAGGCACTGCAACGCCAGATTTATACAGACCGGCCCAATAAAGAATCCAGGATGATAGCCCCACCGTGAAGGCTAAAGCTGCTAGGATGGATTTCTTCTCTATGGAATATATGATGCAGGAGAAGCCTATAGAAACAAAAAATAGTATGGATACTAGGAAATGAAGATTGCCATATATTTCATCAAACGCTGCCACTGCCTGCAACATTAGAGCCGAAAATGTTAATGACATGCTTGTATATTTAGCGTATTCACTTAGGGATTTAACTGAATAAATGGTTATTAGGAAACCTGACGCTAGTAAGCCGAAATTAAATATGGGTGCAACCCCGCTTCTTTGCGCATGCCCAAGATCGCTCAGCGCATTGCTTTCCCACCTAAACCAAGGCGACAGATAGATTGATAAACCTATGGCTATGTAGGCAATTAAGGGACCTATAATCCCAAGCAGATGAAGAATTTTATCCCTCAAATACTCTTTCCTCCTCCTTATCAGCATGGTAAATGTAAAAATTTATTTATAAAGCAAATCCTATTGTAAAAGTTATTAATGATCCTTTGCTGGGATGGACTCGAGTGAAGCATCGATGTATAAGGGGGTGTCCAAGATGGTGAGGAAGAACGGTGTCAACAGCCCGCTTTTGGCAAATGCAAATGATCAAGGAGACTTTTCATCCGTATCAATCATAATTTTTAAGATGGAAATCGAAGGCGAAATTTTCCCGAAAAATTGATGGGTGCTTAGGTTGAGAATAGCTAATGATGATGCGACGAAGAAAGAGACGCTGGATATTAGAGAAAGAGGTGGGAAAAGATTTAAAATTTTTTTAGAATCAATATTTTCACTTTCTAACACTCCTCTCGGACTCGTCGCAGGAGTAATATTTACCATGTTCTACACCAGCCTCATAAGATTTAGAAGATGGTCTATAGCAATATATCCCACGGTTCTAACGACAAGGGGGGTTATAAATGGCATTCTAGCTGGAAGACTTAGCACCGGGCTCCATGTGGGACTTATAAATCCAAGTTTAACTAAGAATACAAAGTATTTTCACGCCATTTTAAGTTCGCAGTTAACCTTATCTTTACTCTCAAGTCTGCTTACAAGTTTCATAGCATTCATTGTGACCAGCGCTCCGGCAGAGGATCTAAACATGATAATTTTTACAAGCATAGCGATCCAAGCAATCTCTCTGGGATTAATTAATCCTGCAACGGCGATAATAGCATTTATTGCTTACAGAAAAGGTTTAGATCCGGACATAATTTTGTATCCATTCAGCTCATCGATAGCAGACGTATTATCGACAATATCTTATGTGATTTCATTAATCACAATTTTTTGGTTTAATATTGCGGGCATAATTACGATTTATATTATAGGTTTAATCGCAATTTTCTTCTCCTGCATTAACACTTACAAGTTTAGGGATGAAAAGGAGTATTGGAAAACTTTAAGGGAATCCCTTCTAGCCGTTGTGATAACAACGTTAATAGCGATGATATCCGGATATTCCCTACTTCAAATTGAGAGACAACTTGAAGAGGCTCATGGGGTCCTCTTAATTTATCCAGCTCTCATAGATTCTCTTGGCGATATAGCGGCATCCTTCGGCTCGATTACTACAACAAGGCTTCATTTAGGTTTAATTGAAGCCAAAATAGGGGGTATTAGAAGGCAGCTCTCTGATCTGGTTCAAATATGGTTTTCAGGGCTTACTTATTATGCGATATACGGGTTAACAGCGCATCTGATTGATAAAAGCTTGAAATCTTTTTTCATAGTAATCGCATCTTTCAGCATGGTTTCTCCATTAATAATTTTATTAGTCTACTCGATAGCGATTCTAACTTTCAAGAAAGGTTTAGATCCGGATAATTTTGTTATACCGATAGAAACTTCTGTAACAGATGCGATGATAACCGTATGCCTAGCAATATTAATTATCCTGCTGCATTAAGATTATTCGCTCTTCTTTTCAGGAAATTCCCAAAAACGCTTATTGCATGTCATAATTAATATTAAAAAAGAGTTAAGTTTTAAAATATCTTAAGCGAAAATATTCTTGGAGGGAGAGAACTAGATAAAATGCGTAGGAAAGAGAAGGTGGAGTATAAGCCTATACCCGTTAGAAAACTGCTTCTGGAAATGAAAAATCTTTCTGAACTGATGATTGACCTAGCCTATTCAGCAGCGTTATTTAATGACAGAGATCTTGCAGAAGACGTTATAGACCTTGAGGATCATGTGGACACACTCGCCTATCTCTTGGATATGGAAATAATGATAGCTGCAAGGGATGCTGATGAAGCTAAAGCCCTATCAGGCGTTGCCAAGGTTGCATCAGCAGCGGATAAAATTTCAGATGCAGCTGGCGACATAGCCGCCATAGTTCTTCAAGACATAGGTATACATCCAATTGTAACAGAAATATTTGAGAGGGTTGAGGAGCGTTTAGCGAGAATCAAGATCTCTGAAAACTCGCCCATAGTTGGTAGACAAATAAATGACCTAGACTTAGCTAGCATGGGAATAGATGTTATAGCCATCCGTAGAAACAAGGATTGGATAATAAATCCGGGAAATGAGGAGTATGTAAAAAGCAACGATGTTTTCATTATACGTGGTGTTCAGGAAGGAATAAAAGAGTTTAGGGAGAAAGCTGAGGTTGAGCCATTGAGAATAGGGGAGCGGCCGAAAACCTTAAGGGATGAAGCAGAGCGGTTTAGAAATATAGCCGAGCGGTTCGTTGAGCTTAAGGACACATCTGAGCTAATGATTAGCTTAGCTTACTCAGCGCTTCTATTAAACAGTAAAGAGCTAGCTGAAGAAGTAAACAGCCTAGAAGAGTATGTGGATAAGCTGCATACAAATTTTGAATTGCTTGTTTTACTAAGCGAATTTAGCAAGGAAGAAGCTAAAGGGCTTCTTGGATTGGTAAGGTTAGGGGTTGCAGCCGAAAAAATCGCGGATGCAGCCGCTGAAATAGCAGAGGTGATCCTTAGGGGAATCGAACCCCACCTAGTTTTAAAGATGATGATAATGGACGCTGAGGAGACCATAGCTTACGTTAGGGTAAGCGAAAAATCTCCGCTGGTGAATAAGACTCTGAGGGAGACTCGCCTGCCGGAAGAAACGGGGATGCGGATACTTGCCATAAGGCGAAAAGGTCGATGCATTAGGCCTAAGCCAGATATGAGGATTGAAGCTGACGATATATTAATAGCGTCAGGCTATTCTGAGGGGAAGGAAGATCTGATCAAGCTGGCATCGTTAGACCTGCCCAGCCTATCTGAGGACTTATTTGAGGATTTAAGCGAATGCGAAGGCGAACTTTAGCTTTCGCAGCATAATTTACATTGACCAGTATGAGCGAATCTTCAAATCTTTCTTATTCAGTTCAGACCTGATGAAATTTATAACATCCTCATCTCTTATGTACATGTTTCCCAATTTATCTCTATGAATTGCTATACCAGTTTTTCTCAACTTATCTCCTGAAGCGGTGTCGATAAAAACGTATTGAACGCCGCTTGTCGGTAAAATAAGCCTTAAAGATGTTAAGTATTTAGCTGGAACGCTCATTTCAATCCTATACACTAACTCCTTCACATCATATTTTATTAGTAGATTCTTGAATTCCTCCCATAAATCAACTCTAATAACTCTTCCATTCAACGATCCTTCACCTACATGTCAAAGCATCTATTAAAAATATTAAGGATATAAGCATGCTTAAAGGCATTAAGATAAGCAAAGCGTATGGTTGATGTAGGTCTTATTGCGCGAACGCAAGCATTTTAACATTCTTCACGCCGAATTGCCTAAGCACGTAATCGTCGGTCCAATTCGCTGCTTCTCTAAAGGTTTCTGGACCTATGAAGGACGGGTCTCCTCCCCTGTAATGTAATGGCCCCAGAGCGTTCCTTAAAGTTCCAACCAACACAGCTTTTATTCTGTTTACTCCCTGCTTCAGGGAATCTGTAACCTCAATCTCGTAGGGTGGCAAAAATACTTTCCCAACCTCTCTTTCATTCACATAGACTATGGCTAATGCGGCGCTAAATCCCTCAAAGCGCAAGAAGACTCTGGCGTTTCCCGGAACATTAGCCTCTACATCTTTCTCAAGCTCAAATTCCCCTGCGTAGAATGGGTATCCCACTTCGCATAGATCTCCAATCTCAGCCTCCTTCGTCTCCTCCACCAATCTTGAACATCCTTTAGCTCCAATTTTAACTGCGAACTCGCCTAGCAAGTATATGTTCTCTAATTCCGGCTCTAAATCCACGATTCCTTCGATTTCTATAGCATTTAACCCCTTTCCCAGAAGGTTGGAAACATCTATTTTTGGGAAATTCCAGTCCAACCAGAAACCTTCTATTTTAGGCTCAACGTTAATGCCATTAACACGTATCTTGAAACGCTCCGGTTTCTCTATCACCAAATACGCTTTTCTATCCTTGAATTCCACCTCAGATTCAAATTCGAATCTAAGGCAGTATTCAGCGCCTAACCCATTCCGAACTATAGCATCGTGAGCTTTCCATACTGGCACAGGCTCGCTCCAGGCGCCCTTAACTCTGTACCTGCAATAGTCTAGGACGAGAATGTTTGGGCTTAGCCTCTTAATCCTCCATGGGCCACTGAGGGTTACTTCGCAGATCTTATTTCCTCTTTCGTTAGATGTCTGCGAATGCTTGATTCTGAAAGTTTCAGATGGACATGGCTTTAAAACAAACATTCTTGATCCTATGGACTCCAGCCTTACGCTCCATGAGGTTTCTCCATTTTTAATTTCGAATTCTTCAGAAAACTGTTCTCCACTTATTGGATCCCAAATTTCAACGTTAAATTCGCCGTTTACGAGCACTCTTAAATCATGAGATCTTTCCCTACTTGTGTTGACTATGAAAAGGATGCGTTCATCCTCATCTTCCCTTAAATGATAGAGCACATCGCCATCTTCATCACCCTCAATTATGATTGGTTTAGGAACATCCTTAAGCGCGGCAGCTAATGATTCCCTTTCGATTCTTTCAAGGAGCCTAGCTCTACTTAATAAATCCCCTATCTCCTCATTGAGCTCGCCATCCACCAGGTATGGCGTAGGAGATATGGCTATAAGCGTGCCGCCTGAATCTGCAAATCTCCTTAAAATTTTCACAGTTTCGCTTGACAGTGTTACGCTTGGAGGTATTATAACCGCATCATATGCCATTTTGCCTATAAGCAGTCTCTCACCATCAACCCCGCCGTATTTCCTTATTAACATCTCATCTCCCAAATCGAAATCTATGTGGATGGAAAGTAGCGTTCTCAGCAGGCTTGAAAAATGATCATTTATTTCTATAACCTTGGATACATTTAATGGCGAATATAGAGCCCACGCGGTGCCTATGGGATGAATAATGAGCACTTTAACTATCCGTCTACCCCTAGATAGCATGTAGCTCAGCCTTGCGAAGTATTCCTCCAGAATCGCGTTATATTTCCACCAGGGTTGGCTCCAATGGAAATTTAAGCCGTAATCCCTCTTTCTCCTACCACGCATTGAATATGGAACAAGATGATGATTTAAAAGGTTGACGCCCATAGCGTAAAGCCAATCGCCGATCCACTTTCTGTCGGCAAATGATGGGTAGTTGCCTGTGCATCCGTAGGTTTCACATAAAACCCTTTCTCTTCCAAGCTGATTGGCAACGCTTGACACTTGCTTAGCTGTAAGCAGGCTGCCCCAGATATGCATGCCGAGATGATCTATTCCCGGAACATGCTGATATTCATAATGGGGCATAACCGCTCCAGCGCATATGAGCTGGCTTAGAAGGCTGTCTTCAGCCAAGTAGTGTCCGGTGAATTTTAACCCATGCATATCGCACCAGTCATATATCTGCTTAGAAAACGCCTCCAGAAACAGAATAGTTACGGTTCTCCAGAAGTCATAACGTGTCTTCATGTAATTCCCAACGTCGAAGAAGATCTCTGGAAGTTTCTCCATAATGCTGTAACCATTCAATTCTTTGAAACGCTCCACTAATTTATTAGTCCAAGGAACCGCGAATGGCGCCATCCTCGGTCCCCTAGGCGGAATAATCGATGAAGCTCTAGGCCTGCTGCTTGAAATGTTAGGTTCGTCGGTGAACACCCCAGGTATCGTTTTGCCAAACTCATCATTAAATCGGTTTACATATGGCGAGTAAGCCACCTCTAGAAATTTTTTAACTACATCTTGATCCAGCAGATCAACATAACTTAAGCCGTTAAACCATGTCTCCCCGGGGGGAGCCGTGAAAATAATGAAGGATAAATATAAGTAGTCTCCTCCCTCCTCCCCTGGTTTAGCCTCTTCATAGTTTGCTGGAAGCCCCTTATCATTTAGCTTACACTTAAAATTAGCTATAACTTCCTCACCGCCATAAGCCCTTTCACCAGGCACCATAATTAAAGCCTTAGCTCTATATCTTGCGCTAAGAGCTGGAATTATTCCCCCAGCGAAGCCTGATGGCCAGCAGAGTTCATCGTATATCCATACATGCATGCCGTGTTTTTTCGCCTTATTCACAGCAGCCTCAAAAGACTTAAACCATTCCTCGCCCAGAAAAGATGTAGCTAAGCCTTCTCTAGCGTGAAAGAACACCCCGCCATATCCACCCTCATCCAGCAAGGAAATTTGACGACGTATCTCTTCCGGATCAAGTCTATCATTTATTGACCAGAAGGGTGCGCCCTTAAACTCTGAAGGAGGATTCTTAAAAAGATCTTTTTTAATCAAG
>CAYPJR010000075.1:0-6701 GCA_964411115.1 uncultured Candidatus Bathyarchaeia archaeon
GATTTATTAAGTGTAAAATTAGGTTTTATAGTGACGCATATATTATGGGGGTTGATAAATTAATGCATAGGGGTCCTAAGATTTCTTTTATAGGTGCTGGCAGTGCCAGGTGGACTAGCAGGATACTTGTGGACATATTCTTAAATGAGGATTTACGCGGCTCTAAAATATGGCTTATGGATATTGATGATTTCAGGCTTAATATTATATCGACTTTGGCTAAGAGGTACGTTGAGGAGCTTAAGCTTCCCGTGGAAATATATGCTACTAAAGATAGGAGGGAAGCTATTAAGGATGCTGATTTCATAATTTCAACCGCCCTTCCTAAAGGCTACCTATATTATGAAGAGATGAGAGACATATCTGAGGAGCATGGATATTATAGGGGAATCAACAGCGTCGAATGGAACTATGTTGGAGACTATCATACTATATGGGGCTACTACCTCTTCAAGCTTCACTTAGATATGGCTAAAGATATTGAGGAACTTGCACCGAACGCCTGGCTCTTCATTGTTTCAAACCCGGTTCTCGAGCTCACAACGATGATAAGTAGAGAGACTAAAGTTAATGTCGCAGGAATATGCCATGGATTTCTAGGCTATAGCGCAGCTATAGAAGTTCTAGCCACGCGCTTAGCTAAAGAGAAACTGGGCAAGAACATAACACCTTACTGTGCTGCCCACATGTTTGAACTTTATAAGGATGCATTGGCTCTCATAAAGCCGGAAGAGGTCGATTTTGAGATGCAAGGATTGAACCATGTTATATGGCTGACGAAGTTCAAGTATAAAGGTGAGGATGCATACAAGTACCTAGATGACTGGATTAAGGAGAATGCTGAGGAATACTGGGCTGTATGGAGGGAGCGCACCATAAGCCCATGGGACCTAGACCTATGCCCGGCCGCCATAGACTTGTATAAGACCTATGGCTACTTACCCATAGGCGACAGCGTCCGTGGGGGAACATGGAAGTACCATTGGGATCTAAAGACCAAAAAGTATTGGTATGGACCCTACGGCGGTCCAGATTCAGAAATAGGCTGCGCCATGAGGATTCAGGGAGTAAGGAGAAACATTGAGGAGATGATCCGGATAGCGTTCGACACTTCAAAGCCCATATCACAATTAATACCATTAAGACCGAGCGGTGAGGTTATAGCATCTCTTATAGACTCTATATATAATGATAAACAAGCCGATAGCTATGAAATTCCATTCGCTGGAATGCGGGTAAAAGCTCCAATATACGTGAATGTGATGAATAAGGGGACTATACCTAATCTTCCAGATAATATAGTCATCGAAACCCACGTTAAGGTGGATGGAAAGGGCATTCACCCGATACCTAAAAATGCGATACCTGACCGGCTTTACAAATATGTTATGTTGCCTAGAATAATGAGGGCTGAATGGGCTCTAGAAGCCAATCTTAAGGGCGGCAGGGATACGCTTGTTAAATGGCTATTAATGGACATAAGGACAAGGAGCATGAAGCAGATAGAGGATGTCATAGACGCAATATTAAGGATTCCGGGAAACGAGGAGATGGCTAAACACTTTAGTTAAAACCACTGATTGGGGATGAAAACGGCCGAAACCATTATAAATCCGCCTTCCCATCTATTTTATCGCCTTTCGGCTTAATTCTTTATTATCTAAAAATTATTCTTCCAGGTTTTCGGTGAAATGCCAATTTCGACGCGTCCTGATTCCCATGAAAAATTTATAAATTTTTGAAATTGCTTTTTCGCGTTAAGGGGGTGTGGAACACGGATTTAGATCGAAATTTATCCATCCGAGAAAGGTTTTTGAAGTTGCATTTTTTGGAAATCCGGATAAGATTCCACTGTTTTTGTGGGATATTAGGCCTGCAACTCTTAAGCGTTGGTGGAGGGAAGGGCTGCCCTATGGGCTTAGCGCCTCGAAATATTTTAAGTTTCACATCTATGGCTTAAACTCCGTAAATATAGCGTCCTATCCTTCTGAGGGGTTTAAGTGGGAGCCTAGCGATATAGCGGTTAACTTGGGCCCCATACCCCCCTTTGAATATAAAGTTCTCAGGGAGGATGAGCGATATCGCGTTTGGATAGACAGTTTAGGCATAACGCAGATGGGCTTTCAAGATGATTGGAAGGACGGTTGGAGTGGATTTGCAACCAGAACATTTATAGATTTTCCCGTAAAGATAAGGGAAGATTTTGAGAAGATTAAGAGGCGCTATGATCCTCATGCGGAGGGGAGATACCCGCCGAGATGGGATGAAATATCGAGGGATCTTAATAGGAGAGGCGGGTCCTATCTTGTATGCATCTCCCTTAGGGGACCATTTTGGTGGATTAGAGATATGATGGGGCTTGAAACAACATTAATCTCATTCTTTAGGAATAAGGAATTAATTTATGACATTCTGGACTTATATGTCGAATTTCATTCCGAAGTTTTAAGGAGAGCCTTAGAGGATGTGGAAGTAGATTACATCATATTAAATGAGGACATGGCCTATAAGCATGGCCCGATGGTTTCGCCGAGGATTTTCAGGGACTTTCTTTCGCCAGCATATCGGGAGATTACATGTTTCTTTAGGAATAAGGATGTTAAAGTTATTTTGGTTGATAGCGATGGTAACATTGAACCACTTATACCGGAATTTTTAGCGGTTGGGATTAATGGGGTAATCCCCTGTGAAGCCGCTGCCGGCATGGATATTATCATGCTTAGACATAAATATCCTAAACTTATAATGATGGGTGGAATTGATAAGAGAAGATTAGCATCCTCAAAGGAAGATATAGAGGGGGAAATCAATAGAATTTCATCTGTAATATGGATGGGCGGATACTTCCCAGGAGTCGACCATGCAGTTCCACCAGATGTCTCTTTCACAAACTTTCAATATTTTCTGGAGCTGCTTAAAAAGCTCTGCGGCTGGGCAGATTAGCATCTATTAGATCCCTTTGTGGAGAACCAAAAAGTAGTGGTGGAGCCATCTGTAATTCCGCCAGTTTATTTTCTCAGAAGATTTATTAAAAAGATATGTTTCTGAGAATAAATATTGATTCTGGAAGGAGGAGTTAAGATGATTGATGTGCGTAAAATTGTTTTATTTTCTCGACCTGAGCTGTTAGATTTTCCAGCGCCGAGCTCTGATCATGCAGGGCACATATTTTATTTAACCACTAAAGGCTACACTAAGTTAGCCGCTGACCACATACTTAATAAGGAGATTGTTGGATATTTAGAGCCCATTATTGGTGGGGTAATTCGGCAATTTAACCTAACATTTAATAAGCTTTTTCTTGAAAAGCCGAGCGTAGATATGCTTAGAGATGAAAGGAGTGTTCTCCTCTCGGCGAGAATTTATGAGACGTTAATTCAGATGGCGTTAAACATTGCTGGTTTAGAGAAGGATATAGTTGGCTTCTCTGATGAAGAGTCCACCGAAGCATTCGCAGATATTCTCGAGGCTTTAAAGGGCTTAGAGAATTTGGAGAGGAAGCATTTAGGGGGTGAAGCGCCAATAGCTCAAGCCGTTATCAACACATTTATATCAGATATGAAGAAAATTATGAGCGGCTTCTATCGTCCACCAGGCTCGATGGTGGCATATGTTGCTAATGAAATAGAAAGAAACATTAAGCCAGACTGCCTAATGGAGTCATTTCTGTATTCAGCTAAGAGGCAGATTCAGAGCAACATATATTATAGGTTGAGCAGGCTGAATATGTGCAAATTCGGCAACGATTATGCCGCCGGGCTCAGATGGCTTAGACACTTAGGATATATGCAGGTCTCAACAAATCCGGTTTTAGCGGCGGCAGCATATGAGGATGACCCGAGCCTATGGGATGGCTATAGAGGCGAAGATTTATGCCCAGACTTTAAGGCGGCCATTAAAGATGAAGAAGAACTGCTTAAGAATCCAAGCGCCCATGGGGATGAGTTGGCATCTAGGGGCACTGAAGTCAGCATATGGCCGAACCTTGTAGTGTTTAGGCCAATAGCCGTAGCATCAAATATGCGTCACGGTTTAGTCAGCCTCCAGCTGAACCCAACAATAGCGGATGATTATGAAAGAAGCCTTAAAGAAGCCCTAAAAATATACGCTGACGCTGAGGAATTCCTTAAAAAATATGATTATTATCTCCTGTGGGGTTATTCGCCAAATGTTGAGCGCGGCAGACCTAATATTGTCTTTAAGGTTGCCGGCAGCTCCCCAGCCGCGATCGAACTAACTAGGAAGCTTGAAAGTTTAGGAATAGGTACAAATAACACGGTGACGTTTACTGCATCTCAAGAAGTAGAGCTTATATTTGCAAAGATGGAGGGGAGATCTGAAGCCGTTAAGAAGGGTATACCCCTAACAACAGTTTATGAGACAAACATGGGTGGAAGGCTTGATGATCATATAAGGGAGATCCAAGCGGAGGAGCTGCTGAGAAGCGCTCTTGAAAGATTAGGGAGCAAGAAGGAGCAAGCTTTAAGGAAGCTCGCCGAGGCCCTAGGGGCTTGGAATGAAGTTAAAGATAAAGACTCCCTCGATGAGAAAATACGCATCATTTGCAGCCGGAGAATTCTCAGCCCATTAAATAAGGAGCCATTCATAGATTTTCTGGCGGAGAGCGGAATACCCTCCACCTCAAGGGAGGAGGTTTCAAAATATCTGGCAAGACTTGAGGAGGATATAAGTTTCTGTGGAATTCTTGTGACAAAAAGGGTTTACGAGCTATTCTTCAGCTCAGAGAATAGGGCTAAATGGTTAAGATATCTCCAATTAAAATATAATCTCACAGAAGAACAAGCAGAAAAGGTTCTTCAGGGAATAGATGTTCTACCAGCCTCTAAAAGAAAACCTAAAGAAACCCTATTAACGCTTGCAAGCTCGCACATGACGCATACAGAGTTTCCAAATCATCAAATGAACGTTTTGCTTGAAAGCCTTAAAGAAAACTTTGAGGTTGAAAAATACCGTGAATCGGCCATCATGGAGGTTGACCCAGAAATACCTCGTAGGCTGATGAATGGATGGAGGAAAACGGCTGAAGAATTTATAAAAGCCTATGAGTTAACGCCTAAACAAGTCAGCATTTTAAGAGAGGTGGGCATTATAAATCCTGAGATTTATGGATCTAGGGGTCTCAAGCCTTCTGAATGGGGAATCTTCGGCGCAACCGTGAAAACCATGAATGAGTTCACGATGAGCTATGAACTATTCAAGAGCAAATGTATAGAATATGCCTATAAGCTCGCCAAAAATATTTAGCGTTTTTCCCCTAACATTTATTGATGTCCAGCAAGGCTTATATTATGTTTTTGAGATCTAGAAAAATTGGTGGTGAATATTTTGTCCAATAGGTTTGAATGTGTTCTATCAACGTTGCTTCATGAGGAGCCCCCTTTTATACCGCAAGTTTTAGGCTTCACTAATGAAATGTCTAGGGCTAAGTTTATTCCGCTTATAGAGGCGGATATAGCCAGAAGGGCTGTTGAGTTTGAGAGTGAAGTGAGCAGCGCGCTGTGCGAGATAACAGCTGCCGGATTAAAACATATAGATAAAGCTTTGAAAATAGCCGATTACATGGACAACTTTATAGTTGGGGTTGGCGGCGGCGGAATAAGAGTTAAAAGGGTGATTGAAAGCGGCGAAGAGTGGAACATAGTTGAGTGGGATACTGGAGCTAAGTGGCGTGTTGGAACATCAAAAACAATCTGGGCGCGGCAATATATAGATTACCCAGTAAAAACTGAAGATGACCTTGATAATTTGGAACTTCCAGATCCCGACGATCCCTCAAGGTATAAGGGAATTGAAAAGGCTATAAAATATGTGGTTGAAAGAGGGTTTTTCCCGGCATGCGGCATTAACGGCTTCTTCTCAGGCGTCTGGTACTTTCTGAGGGGCCCATTGGAAGTGATCCTAAAGGACATTTACATGAGAAGAGATTTTGTCAAGAAGCTTATCGCCAAGTTTGGAGAGTTTAACCTGAAGGCTGAAAAGAATCTGCTTGAGAGAGGCGCCATGATGATAGATTGGCCTGATGACTTAGGTTATAGAAGCGGGACATTTATGAACCCAAAAATCTATGAGGAACTTATATTTCCGTGGCATGCAAAAGCTATAGAGATGGCGCATAAATACGGCGCATTCGTCAATATGCATAGTCATGGAAACATCGCTTCCTTAGTTCCCTTACTTGTTAAAGCTAATCTGGATATGCTTAATCCGGTAGGGCCAACCGATAATATGGATCTTAAAAGCCTAAAGGA
This sequence comes from uncultured Candidatus Bathyarchaeia archaeon, assembly GCA_964411115.1. Taxonomy (GTDB): domain Archaea; phylum Thermoproteota; class Bathyarchaeia; order Bathyarchaeales; family DTEX01; genus DTEX01. Next base: position 6,270 of record CAYPJR010000075.1, read on the forward strand.
GAAATATGGTGATAAACTATGTTTCTTGGGAGGCTTAAGTAAAAATATTGGTTTTATGAGCGCTGAGGAGTTAAAGGAGCATCTGCTTGACAGGCTTAGAATTGGGGCTCCTGGGGGAGGATATATTTTAGGTTCGGAAGGCGATATTCCCGTAGAGATGAACGTAGAAAACTTTGAATTACTCCTTAAAATGAGCAAAAAATATAGGAGAAATAAAGCAGGCGCCTAAAACATTGCCCCATCAAGCAGTTAATGTTATTTGGATTATGACATGCTTTAATCCTACATTATTTAATATTATGAGCGGGAAATCTTTAATCGTTTAGAGAGATAGGATAAAAGAATAAACCTAGTTTTACTGAATCAGCTTCTCAGCAATATATTCCGTATTTTTTAACGAGATCTATGACTCTTTTGTAGTTTTGGAAGCTG
>CAYPJR010000076.1:0-6688 GCA_964411115.1 uncultured Candidatus Bathyarchaeia archaeon
TAAAGCGTTATAAGGTGCCTAGTGCTAATTATTTCTTTGGTGTCCTGAAATGAGGGTTAGAAAGCTTCAGGGGATAACCGTTAATGTGGAGCGGACGGGTGAATATATTATCGATGAGGAGGGTGAGAGATGGGAAAAATGTATTTTCACAGTTGAGATCACAGGATTTTCGAAACGCACTCCCAATGAGGTTCTCCCGGAAAGTCTGAAGGGGAAACATGTGAAGATTGTGCGATATTGCCTCTACGACTGGCATTATAAGATCGGCGTTAGGAAAACGCTTGAGCCTGATGAAACGGAAGCGGTCCTCTCAGGTAAGCCGACGGATACGGTTTTCTGGTAGATTAAATGGGTGATAAAGAGCTTATGCGCTTCTATTCTAAAACAATCACGGATGTTGAAAACGAGGTTTATGTTGATGAATGGAGCTTATCGAGCAGCGACCTTAATGCTGGAGAGGGCTGGCGGATAGAGAAACGTAGGCTCCGCGGAGGCCCATCGGACGGCGTGGATGTGATAACTGTTGATAATGGCTTTCTATCTTTCACCGTTGTGCCGACTAGAGGCATGAGCATATGGAAGGGTGAATGTCAAGGTTTCCCTATAGGTTGGCGTTCACCAGTAAGGCATCCGGTCAACCCGTTCTTCCTTAACCTTGAGGAGAGGAGGGGACTGGGCTGGCTGCGGGGGTTCAACGAATGGATCGTTAGATGCGGACTAGAAAGTTTCGGCGCGTCAGGCATAGATGTAATAAGGGATAATATGGGTAATGAGATTGAGGTTCTGCTGCCGCTTCATGGAAGAATAGCGAACACTCCTGCCAGCCTAGTTAGGGTTAAGGTTGGATTGGATCCGCCTTATGAGCTAGGCGTTGAGGGAGTAATATATGAAAGCTCCATGTTCGGTCCAAACCTGAAGCTGAAAACATCCATAGTCACCACTCCTGGAAGCAGAACCATAAAAATATTAGATGTAATAGAAAACTTACGCGGGACTCCCGATGAAATGCAAATCCTATATCACTGCAACTATGGCAAGCCTCTGCTGGAGGAGGGTGCGCAGTTTCTAGCGCCGATTAAACGAGTTGCCCCTAGAGATGGGGAAGCTGCGAAGGACATCGACTCCTTTAACATCATCGGTCCGCCTGAGAGGGGCTTCGTTGAACGCGTCTACTTTATGGAGCTTCTCGGGGATATGGAGGGATATACGGAGACTATGCTTGTAAATAAGGGTTTAGAGAAGGCTGTTTCCCACAGATTTTCAGTTAAATCCCTCCCATTCTTCACTTTTTGGAAGAACACCGCTGCGGAAGAGGACGGATATGTTGTTGGGCTTGAGCCGGGCACGGGTTTCCCAAACGCAAGAAGCTTCGAAAGGAAGCATGGTAGAGTTATAAAGCTTGGACCGGGTGAAAAATATAATGTTGAGCTTTATATCTCGCTGTTTTTGGGCAGAGATGAGGTTGAGGAGGCAATCGGCAGAATTAAAGCGATTGGAGGATGCGCTGAGCCAATGATTCATAGGGAACCCATAGAAGAATTCTCGCAAATTTAAGAGGAAATTAAAGATTATTAATGGAGAATTTTTATACGAGCAGATTCCTCCATAATTTGTAATGTTTAGCCGGGTGGGAAATTGATGGATGGTAGGGTTAAGGTTGGAATAAGCGGTCTTGGAAGAAGCGGATGGAATATTCATGCAAACCTTTTTGAATCTTTATCGGACAAGTACAGCGTGGTTGCGGTTACCGATCCTATAGAGGAGAGGCGTAGGGAAGCCGTAGCGAAGTTTGGATGTAGAGCCTACTCGGAATTTGAGCGGCTGATCAGCGATGATGAGGTTGAGCTGGTTGTTGTTGCCACACCAAGCCATCTTCATTCTTCCCAAACAATTATGGCTCTTGAAGCCGGCAAAAATGTTGTCTGCGAGAAACCTATGGCTGCAACCATAAATGAGGCTGATGAAATGATAAGGGCTGCGGAGAAAACCGGAAAAGTTCTCTCCATCTTCCATAACAGCCTATTTGCTCCAGACTACCTGAAGGTTAAAGAGGTTATTGATTCCGGTAAGCTGGGGCGCATCATCCTTGTAAAGATTTATAATCATTCATTTAGTAGGCGCTGGGATTGGCAAACCTTAAGGAGGTTCGGCGGTGGAGAGCTAAGAAATAATGGCGTGCACTCTATTATTCAGGGGCTCCAAATCATCGGAAGCAAGGAGCCGGAGGTTTTCTGCGATCTGAAGAGAGCGTTAACTCTTGGCGATGCTGAGGATCATGTTAAAATACTCTTAAAGGCTCCTGAATCCCCCCTGGTGGATATTGAGGTAACTAGGGCATGCGCCTATCCCCAGGAAAAATGGTTGGTTATGGGAACGCAGGGGGGCTTAGCCGGAACATCCAACCTATTAAGATGGAGATATTTTAATCCTAAAGATCTTCCGCCGAGGCAGGTTGAGGTTGAACCGGTGCCGGATCGCAGCTACAACGTGGATAATATTACGTGGATTGAGGAGAACTATGCTGTAGAAGCGGGTTACCAATCCAGCGGCTTACTCTTCTATGAAGAACTTTATAGGACGCTACGCTACGGTGCGCCTCCGCCGGTCCCGCTGGATCTTGCACGTAGGGTCATGTGGGTTGTGGAAAAATGCTTTGAATCATGCGGGGTTCAGACTTAACCTAAGCCGCCATATGCGGTTAAGCAAATACTCAGATCTGAATATTTCTAAAAATATCATTCTTTCTGTAAATAAGAATCCGCCTCCAGAATGCTTTTGTCTCAAAAAGGTGAAAGCGCCTTCAGCATCCTATTATGCTATTATTAGGCATATATATGCTTTGATATTCTAAGCGTAATAGGAAGTTTAAATTTTCGCTTAAGCCCCCTCATAATCTAGCAGTTGAATGGTGGAAGGGCATGTCATCGAAGTTCACTAAGAAATGGGAGGAGGGGGAGTTAAGGGGGCTTAAGGCTGCTTTAAAGCCCTCCATGCCATTGAGAACTAGGATTGAGATCGCAATCAGGCGTATTGAAGCCCAAATACAGTATCTGGATGAAACGTTAAATCGCTTAAGTGAAAGAGATAGGTATTTGTTCTCAAAGATCGTTGAGGCATTCTCTAAACATCAGACTCAGAGGGCCCGCATATTAGCGAATGAGCTGGCTGAGCTGAGGAAGACGGCGAACTTCATGATGAACGCTGAGCTAGCCCTTGAAAGGGTTGCCTTAAGGCTGAAAACCGTTACGCAGCTCGGCAACGTTGTGTCAACGTTAACCCCCGCAACGCAGGTTCTGCAGAGCGTTAGGGCTGGAATAGGCGGGCTGCTGCCTAACGCTGAGAGGGAGCTTGGGCAGATTGGGTCTATGCTTAATGACCTGATCGTTGAGGCCGGTGAAGTTACAGGTGTAGCGCCGAACTTCGAGGTCTCCAGCGGCGACGCCCAAAAGATCCTTGAAGAGGCGGCTTTAATAGCTGAGCAGAGGATGAAGGAGAAATTCCCGGAGCTTCCATCGCTGAAGACGGCTGAAGAAGCCCATGAAGACTTCGGCTTCACGGAGTGAGGATGGAGGTGTAGCATTGTCAAGCATTGTTTTTCCATCATTAATTGGTAGAAGCCTTAAAGATGAGAATGGTAGAGAAATAGGGAGAATAGTGTCCTTCATAATAGATTCTTCAGGCGAAGTTAGAGAGGTGCTTGCTGAGAATAAGAATGAGGAGTTCACTAAATATTCCGTTGAGAGAATCAAGGTTGATCAGGAAGAGATCTTCCTAGTGCCTGAAGTTGAGAAGCGCGCTGAAAATTTATGCGGAAAATTCCCGTTGATTTATAAGAAACGTGAGATACTTGAGAAGCTTTTTAGGAATAAAGAGATAATGCCTGAAATCTATGAGAGCTTAAGCGCTGAGCTTGATAAATCCATTAATGAGATGAGGACTGAAGCCCAGAATCTCCTAAACGAGATAGAGCGTCAGATTCAATTTCAAGAAAACATGATTAAATCCCTCCATTTGGCCAGAACCTTCCTTGAAATGGAGCATGGGGTGGGCAACGTTAGAGATGAAATCTTCAGGCAATCGTTGCTGTCAATCATCAGGGAAATAAAGTACGCCTCATACAGAAAAATGAACCTTCTAAAGACTAAAGAGAGGGTTATAGGTTTAGCTCTCCAGGCAGGTAAGGAGGGCGCTGAGGCTTCTACGGCTGACAGCTACGTGGGACAGAAGCCGATGATCAGCGTACGTATGGCTGATGAATGATCTGCTTAAGTTTCGCAGAGATCGAGGGGTTTCCTAATGATTATGGGGGCTCTTGGAAGATCGAAAAAATCCGCCAATGAAGTTCTCTTAGAAGCAATTAGGGAGCTTGGAAAATACTACTCTAGGCTTGAACTGGCCTATGCGAAGCTGACTAAAAGGGATAGGGAGCTCTTCGATGAGTGCACCTCACATCTAAGTAGGGGACTTAAGAATAAGGCCATTATCTACGCCAACGAGATCGCTGAAATAAGGAAGATAATTAAGGTTATACAGGGCGTGCAGCTGAATCTTGAGAGGGCAATATTAAGGCTTGAAACCCTGAGGACTATGACGCCGACTTTGGAAGACATTAAGGGGGTCTTCGGCGAAGTTAAGGGCGTTCTAGAGGATGTTGCCAGAATAATGCCGTCGCTAACTCCTGAAATAAATAACCTGACGAGCTCCATAAATGATTTGATGATGGCAACGGAAATAAATATAGTGCCGCCGGAGCCGCTGGCGGTTAAAAGCGAGGCCGCCGAGGCCATACTGAAAGAAGCCTCGGAATTTCTGAGACAGGAGATTGAGAGAAAGATTCCGGAGCCGCCTGAGGATATTCCGGCTCCCAAACCTTCTGAAGCAATTAAGCCGCGCATAGCCTTAACCATCGATGGCTCAGAGGCTTACATTGGCGAGGACAACTCAGTGATTGGCGAAATAAACGATCAGATGAACACTTTAGCTGAGGATCTCATCCTAGACTATATTGAACGAAATAATGGCGTAATGAAGATTTCAAAATGCGCTGAGGAACTAAATATGTCTAAAACCAAAGTTATGCAGATACTTGAATCATTAAGCAGGAAAGGGAAGATAAGAATTGAGTAGGTGCAGGGTTAAATATGAGCGCCCTCCAAGAGCTGGAGCAAATAGCTCTGAAGTATGCGGAGCAAGCTGTAATGCTGGATCGGCAGGGAAAGAAGGAGCTGGCAATTGAAGCGTATCAGAAAGCCATAGAAAACCTAATAAGGATCGCTAGGATAAACCCAGGTTCCGAGCTGAATAGGATATATCTTCAAAGGGCTGACGCCTATAGAAATAGAGTTGCAGTGCTTAAATCCTCCCTGATGAGCCCGGCGACAGCTGAAGATTTAGGCGAGGGGAGAACAGCGTTCGAGGATATGATTCTTAAGGAGCCCCCTAAGGTTACTTGGGATGATATAGTTGGACTTGAGGATGCGAAGAAAGCGGTGAAAGAGGCCGTAGTTTACCCATCGCTTAGGCCGGATTTGTTCCCCCTAGGCTGGCCGAGGGGTATTCTCCTATTTGGTCCCCCTGGATGCGGTAAAACATTGCTTGCCGCGGCTGTTGCGAATGAAATTAAGGCTAAGTTTATACCTGTTGATGCCGCCTCAATAATGTCTAAATGGCTCGGCGAGGCTGAGCAGAATGTTGCGAGGCTTTTTAATGTTGCTAGAAGGGAGGCGAAGTCGTCCCCGGTAATAATATTTATCGATGAGCTCGATTCCCTTATGGGCGTCCGACGTTTTGAGGTTGGCGGTGAGACGAGGGTTAGAAATCAGTTTCTTAAGGAAATGGATGGTATAATAGATAAGAAAAACCCGATTCATGTCTACGTTATTGGGGCAACCAATAAACCTTGGGATTTAGATCAAGCATTCATCAGGAGGTTCCAGAAGAGAATATATGTTCCACCGCCAAACTATAATCAGCGCCTAGAAACATTTAGGCTCTACACTAAGTTCCTGAAGCTAGCCTCCGACGTTGACCTGGCGGAGCTAGCAAGGTTAACTGAAGGCTTCTCTGGAAGCGACATAATGGATGTTTGCCAATCAGTTCAGCTAAAAGTTAACAGTGAAATATTCGAGAAGAATGTGGATTACAGCAAAGCTGAGCCCAGAGCGATCATGATGAGAGATTTTCTAGATGTGCTTGGGAAGAGAAAGCCGAGCATACCTAAAGAATCCATAGCCCGATATGAAGTATGGTTTAATGAGTTTAAGGCGCTTTAAGCATCCTTAAATCATCCCTCACCACTCTACAATAAACCTTATAGCCCAATAGCGTCAGCGCTAAGGTTATTACTCAGACCTCTAATTAAAGAAATTAATGTTAGGCGAAGCCCGGTGGTGTAGTGGACAAGCATAGCGGGCTTTGGACCCGCTGACGAGAGTTCGAATCTCTCCCGGGCTACCACTTTTCAAGCCGTTTTCCCGAAGCAGCATCTAAAACAGCTTTTTTATTCGCCACCTAGCATCCATTTTTCCACAGCAGGGTTTCAAGAAGAAACCGCTCTTAAAGGTTTTTAGATTAAAGCTCAATCTCCTCAAGCGTTGCACTTAATTCAGCCTTAAACTTTAGGAAAAAGATTCCATGTGGGCGCATCAAAGATTTCACCATCATAAAAATGAAGGGGCGAATGATGAAT
>CAYPJR010000077.1:0-6483 GCA_964411115.1 uncultured Candidatus Bathyarchaeia archaeon
GTATCTTCAGGCTCAAGAAAAATAACACCTTTGCCGTTAAAAAGCGCAACGTTCTTCCAATACCATCGATTATTAAAGTCCATTAGGACGAATGCCCCATCCACATTGAGCCCGTCAAAGTCTTCAGGCAGTCCCTGCTCAACATATACTAGACGATCGCCATTTTCCGGGCTTTTATAGGGGCATGGGTTAACATGGTTCGGCCAGAGAGGATAAGCCTCGGTTTTAATTACACCTTCATTGGGGATTTCAACCTTTAATGAGTATTTCTTAACAATTGGGCTCGCTATCCTAAATTTTTCCTCTATAACATTAAGGCCTAAAACATCGCCCCAATAATTCTTTATGTACTTAGCAGCGTTATAGAATCCTTCGTAGCCGGTTACCCTAGATCCTAAATTTGAGAAGAATTCTATATGCTTCAGCACATTTGAAAAGTCAATTTGACCAATGCTAGATGCATTGATACGTGAGAATGGGGGCTGCTGAGAAGCGTTAATTGGCGCATATAAACATGATAATAGAACGCTCATAAGAAGCAGCCAAATAAAAATGGAGAACGCATTCTTTCCATCTATTTTTCTATGCACTTTCATAGCACCTTACTTGATTAAAGATCTAATTTAAGAGACAAGATTATTAGGCTGCATCGAATTTATAAATTTTTCCAGATTACCACCTTGATCTAAAAATATTCCTCCCCGGTCATCTATAGCTTATTTCTTAAAAATAAAAAAGGGAAGGGAATGAAAGGTTTATGCTGGCATGAAGAATTGAATCATCGCTATTAAGCCGCCTAGGAACAATAGGAGCCAGTAGCCAACTAGGAAGCCGATCACGATTGGAACAGCGACATTATCGTTAAGCTTTGTTCCGCCGACACGGATCACTAATGTCTTAGCAATCCAGCCAACCAGCGCTGGAAGCAGCCATCCGGTGCCAGCGGCGCCAAGAGCCATGGCTACCCCTGCGGGATCAAGCGGCCACCAAACGAATCTGAAGTTAAGAACGCTAAGCACTATCGTCAACACCATGCCGGCTGCTACGTAGGGCAATAGGGGCTCCGATATTCCTAGATCCGCTACATCGCTCCAGGGAGCGCCGAAGACCCAGTGCCACCAAGCGTCAAATAAACCCATTCGAGTATTATTTGTACCAGCGGTATAGCTCATCCATAGGCCAACTGGGTATCCTATTATGGCGGAGAGTATGCCGGATGTCAAAATTATTTTTGTGATATCTCTTGGATGAGTCCCCGTGTCATATCCAATCTTATAGCAGAATGGTATTGTGAACACCATGCCGAAGTTTGTATTATTTTCACCCATGAGCTCTCCAGTCCATCTATTGCCTAGCCACAGTGTTGCGGTCATCTCAGCTGTTCTCGCACCTGGATCTGGAAGATAGAGATGTTTAAGCAGGAATGGGTAATGTGACCAGTCTATTGGGAATCCCCAGGCTGTTCCAACTAAGCTTGAGAATCCGAATATTCTTGCCGCTGAGAGGAATAGCACCCACATTGTGAATATTATAATTAGCGCGCCGATTGGATTTACGCCTGCAACTATCAGTAGAGCTATAAGGACCACTGTAGAGACAACTATCATTAGTAGCGAAACTAAGCCTGGAAGAGCCATTTCCGTTGAAGGTTTCTTAAATATTCCTTTCAAGTAGGAGATGTTGAGGAAGAACCATGTTAAAATGAGCCCGACGAGTGAACCTATCCACCATCCATTCCATCTAAAGGGTGCTCCATTCATGAATGCGTGGAAGCGATTAGCCATTGTGGGGAGATCGCTATAATACCCCATGTAAAACGCTATCTGGCTTGGTATTAGCACACCGAAGAGCGAGAAAACCCACATTGAAAACAGGATCTTCGCTGGAAACAGATAGAATAGCACGTATATCATTGGATTTATTGGCAGAAACGCTATTACCGGAATTGCTGCTCCAACTGGTAACCTAGAAAAGTCCATTGTTCCTACGAACCATGGTAAGAACGGTTCCTTAGACCACCCATAAATGTCAGGTATAGCCGGGTTAAGGTTAACTGCAACCAACGGCAGAATCACTAAAGCCCCTAAAATAAAGCCTAGCAGGAAGAACTTAAGTCTAGGATCCTCTTTTTGGCTAATCAGCTGAATTTGCAACGTGCCAGTTAGCGACGCCGGATATGGCAACTTTTCAATGCGTATCCAACGCTCCTCCATAAGAGCAATCCAACCGACAAAAAAGAGCAGCCAGAAAATCGTATAAACTATCCACCACCCTAGGAACGGTGACCACCTATCCCATGGCACTGGGGCACGTCCCTCAGTTATCGGAACCATTTCAGCAGGATCGCTAACTATTGGTCCGAAAACCCAGAGGTCCCTAATAACCCAATTGCTTGGATGCCAATCATACTGGTTTTGCCGGACAGCTACAGCGTTATGGAGTATACCGTAAGGTATCATGCTATAGCAAAATACAACAGACATCGCTGTGGCCGCGTAGAGTAATGCGAGCGTTTGCTGAGAGACCGTTCTTCCTATAGCCTTTGCGATTATCAGGACGATGAAGAGGACTATCATGGGAGCTGTGAATGACCCTATGAGTATCGACCAAGTCCATGATGGAGCAAATGGAGAGGTAAGCACACCTATCAGGCTCATCACAACAGAAACTACCGCTAAAGCCGCCCAAAGTGTAGGTGTTAGAACACTTTTAACTTCACTACTCATATCTTGGCACCTTTCAAATTGTTAACAGTTTTTCCCATTAAAATATAACCTTCTAGACGCTATTTAAAACTTTTTATACTACATGTGGAGATGTAAAAGCATATTAGCGGCTGAAAAATTAAATAGCTTAGGAGAGGTGATCTAATGACTAAAAGATATTTAGGCGTTACATTTATAATTGTTTTCCTGATATCTTCCTTCCTGCTCTGCTATGCGCGTTTCTCTATATGCCAGGAAAACTACACTTATTATGGTGTTGTACCATCAAAGATTTATCGCTATTTCCTTGCTGATTGGAATGCAACTCCAGGATGGATGAATCGAGAAGCAGGTTGGATCCTCGGCTTCGACACGGCTGGCTATGGACAGGGAGCAGTAGGCTTAAATGGTAGATTAATAGCACTGAAATCTCTGCTTGTCATTGTAGCCTCAAACGATAATACGAATGTTAAGGTTTATGATTTGACGTCAAACAATTTGATTTCTGAAAAAAACCTGAAGAGCATGGAAAGACATTATGTACTGCTTAATAATGGTACAAGGTTTAAGGTTGTTTCAGACAAGCATGTCTCAGTTTTACTGCTGAATTATCAGCAGCTCCCAGACATCCCTAGTCAAGGACCGCTGCCGCATTGCTTCTACACTTCCACCGATGGACTATTTGTGGGTAAAGAATTCGTTTTCATGGCTTCTCAAGGAACAATAGGCACATATTACACGATATTAGCCGTAGAATCATCTGAAATCAAAATAACAAGGGATGATAGGCAGGAGCAAACATTAAAATTAGATGCAAACTCCTATCGATACGTGCAATTGACACCCTTCAGAATCTATAAAATCACATCGACAGGCAATATTATGGTGCAGTCAGGCGCAATTTCAGGTATAGGGGCGCAGGACAGCACATGCTTCCCAATACCATCAGCCGAGGGCGGATTTACTGGAAAATTCTTTTTAACAAGAGCTTTTAAAGCCATAGAGTGGGGTTGGGATCCTGAGAGGGATTATGGATATAGGGCTTTAGCTGCTGAGGATACACATATTAAAATATACGATTTAGAAACTAGGCAGGTTATAGGCGAATATGACGTAAAGGCTGGATCAGGAGTTGGCTTTAGACCAAACGCTTACGCAATCGCCGTAGTAAGCGACAAGCCCATTACATTATGGCACCTCCATAATGGCAGCATTATAAACTCAGCAGCTGGAGGCGGAGGCGGCGTATATGAAGGATACGCTAACGGCGTGATGTTTATAGGGATCCGTCCGAATGAAGAAGCCGTAATCCAGTTGCCGACAGAAGCGCATGTAGAGGCCTACTTCTTCGCTAAGGAGGAGACGCAGCTATATATTGATGAGATCCCAGTAACCTTAAAACCGGACCAACCATACCTTTTTACTCAGCCAGGTTTACACTCGGTTAAATCGAACAGGAATGTGATTCTGCAGATTAATATTTGGCCAAGGGAGCCAGAGTTTCAGGGATTATGGTTTAAGGGTTCAGTGATACCATGCGTTGAAAGATTGAACGTCAATCCGGAGGTTACAATATCGTCTTTAGAAGGCGGCTTCCCAATCATATACATTATTGTTGGAGTAGTTGCGGTTGTTATAGTAGCTGCTGTAGCTGTTCTTCTATTGAGAAGGAGAAAGGTAAGCAAGCCTGATGACGCAAAACTTTAAATCTCCATTTTTATCATCCCCATTCTCTAACAAGATTTAAATATATCATATTCAATTTCCCTAATAGTATAGGCTAAAGCGTGATGCTGGATGGGTGCGAAGTCTGAACCCGCTATTGGTGAGGTTGGAAGCATTAAATTTCCAGTAAGTGAAGCATTTAAATATTGCCTAGAAAGCATAAGAAAACGCTTTACAAGAACCTTAATAACTTCACTGTCGGTTCTTTTGAGCATAGCCTTCCTAGTTTCACTTTTAACCATGGGTGAAATACTCAAACAAATAGGCGGCAGCGGCGCTGAAGCCTACCAGATATGGGTGGCCATAATAGCGCTGCTCGTATGCGCAGTTGGAATCGTCAATTCAATGTTGATGTCAGTAACTGAACGCTATAAGGAGATAGGCACGATAAAATGCTTAGGCGCAACCGACAGTGCTGTTCTAGAAATATTCCTAATTGAAGCCCTATTACTCGGCATAATAGGCGGAATAATTGGCGCAGTGGTGGGGTGGGTTGCCGCTGTAGTAATTTATTATGTTCAAGGGATAAATGTGCTCTTCGAGGGGGCGATGCTCATCTACGCTCGCATAATTGGAATGGCTATCGGGATAGCTGCGCTAATCAGCATAGCTGCGGCAGCTTACCCAGCTTTTTACGCATCTAGGTTAAAGCCTGCTGAAGCTTTAAGATATGAAATATAGACTACTCTGCTGAAAAGATGCCGGAAAAGAATGTTCCCTAGATACTGTTTCAGCTAGCCTAATCTTATCTTCCAGAACCTTCATTAATGCATTTGCCGCAGCTGCTTTTATTCCTAAAAATTCAGTTCAGTTTCCTCTCATTATCAGTTAGGAGAATGACATTTATCTCGGCAGCGTTATCCTAGATTTTTGCTCATTAGAACTCTCGCTGATCAATGTAGCAACGAAACTGTTAAAACCTTTATTTCCTTTAAGTGCAGCCATAAGTATGCTCATTAAGAAAATTTCAACCCAAGCTTTAGGTAATACAAATGCAAGTATGTTTGCAGCGCCACTTCCAACTAGAAGGGGCAATAACACCGTAAAATAGAAGATAGTATATAGGCATTCGGGAATGTAGGATGCTAAAACCAAGGGGACAATTATAAGGGACCTATAATCGCTTCTGTTTACCCTTAAAGCCTTACAAATTAAGCCAGCGGTTAATCCCGTCAAAGATTTACCTATAGGGAGCAATATTATGGTGAGCCAAGAACCATGTGGGGATAACGGCCCATACTGAATGCCTGGGAGTATGCCCACGAGCATACCAGTTAAGAAGCCAAGCAAAGGTCCTCCATAGAGCGAAGCCATAAAGGTTGGTATGTGGGACAAGTCTATTGAGACTCCAGGAACTATTTGCCCTAAATAGTTTGATATTACAAATAAAAGATTTCCTAATGTTCCCATCAAAGATATAAATGCGATAGTTTTTGAAGTTAAATTCAAACTTAGATCACCTGAAGTATTTTTCAATATGCACTTATTTAAGAGTTGCTACTCAAAAATGAGTACATTTTGAAGAGTCACTAAATCCTTGAAGAAAACTTCTTATTAGGGTGAGATATTTATATTAAATAAGTCGCTAATAGGCTTGTTAACTATTTCAAGCGCTTTTCTCTCAGCCTCTTCCTTAAAAGATATGTTTTTAAGGCTTTTAAAAATCTCTTCCCTGATGCTCATTTTGACGACTTTATCATCCTTAGTAATTATTAAAGAGAGCGATTTTCCCCTCTTGATTTTGATGTTTCTTTTTCCCATAGTGCATCCAGTAGCAATCTGAACGCCGTCGACAAAACAGGAGTAGGGCGGCTTAGGTTCAGTCTCAACTATAGCTCTAGTTTTAAAGTAATCTTTTCCTAGAACTTTATTGGCAAATAAACCCGCTTTTAAGCCTAGCACAAGGAAGGGGCCGAGGTGACCGTGGAATCTTATGGCCTCTTTTAAAAGATCATCCATATTCGTCTCAATTGAGCAAGACACTTTACGTTCACCGTGCTGGATTATTCTAAGGTGTTACAATTTCATATAAAAGTGTTACTACATCTGCGCC
>CAYPJR010000078.1:0-6476 GCA_964411115.1 uncultured Candidatus Bathyarchaeia archaeon
CGTCTTGCTGGGCGTCCTGATAATATTCTTTTTGACTGGTAACACAAACTTGTTTAATATTACCAGTAACCCCTACATATATGCGCGTCTAGTTGAAAATCCGCAATTGCTTATGCTTGCAGTTGCATGCTTTATCATCGGCTTAGGAGCAGATATAGGAATCGTGCCGTTTCACGGCTGGTTGCCTGACGTTTTTCCAGGGTCAACAATAATCATTAACGGGTTTTTCTGCTCTGAACCCATAGCCCTAATCCTTGCCCTATACAATCTGGTTGCTCCATTCTACAAAATTTACCCCTCAAACATCATTATCGCCTTAATGGTGGGCTTGGGGCTCATATCCATGGTTTTTGGCGCTTTGGTGGCCTACCCGCAGAGGAATTTCTATCGAATGCTGGCATACTGCAGCATAGACGAGTTTGGACACATAATATTTGTTTTAGGCTTACTTGCCTCGCCCATGAGCTTTGTTGTGGGGCAATATTATCTTGTCAACAGCGCGTTGATGAAGGCTGGGATGATTCTGAGCCTGGGTTCGGTATTTTTTAAGACTGGAACGGCCGACATGAAAAAGTTAGGAGGGTTGTTAAGGAAAATGGATAAAACTGCTTTAAGCTACATAATCTGCGCCATCTCGCTGACGGGAATTCCGCCGTTAAGCGGTTTTTATGCAAAATGGCTTCTCTACAGCGTTGCCTACAACTTCCTGTTAGAGTTGGGAGGTACAGCTATAGCTGTTTTATCACTCGTATTTCTCATCTGCATATCCATGGTCACGTTCATATTTCTGCTTCGCTCTTTCCATCAAATATTCATGGGACAAGCAACTGAAACCACAAAGGAGGCAGGTGAAGTTCGCTGGGCAATGTGGCTTCCAACAATAATTTCAGCTGTTTCGGCGGTCATTTTGGGTTTACAACCTCAAATTCTTCTCAGTTTAATCGGTGTAGCTTAGCCTTCTTCGCATCTATGAAATATCCATTCTTTTGACTTGAACTCTATTCCAAGATCCATGGTTAATCGTTCAATTAACTGTTGGATTGCGTAACCGCTTTTGCTAACAAGCTTAACCAGCTGATACTCCGCAGTGTAGATGGTGTATTGCTCTTCTCCAGCGACTATGTCCTCCTTTTGCGTGGTATTCCTCTGTTATTCCTCTGATAATTTATTGGGGAATTATGAAAACTGAAGATATTTCTGAGAAGCCTATTGTTGGCGGCGACGTGGAGCTGACGATCGGGGTTTCAATAGTGCTGGTTATTCATGCGCCAGGGAAGCTCTCGCCTGAAGCTGCCTTCAATATCTTCTGATCATTACGGCTATAAGCGCCCTCTTTGTTCTTCTAGCTGTGCTCATGATTTTTGTGGTAACACGCAGCTCAAATATTCTTGTCATGTTAGATAATTCCGTCCCGCTTCTAGAGAATCCACGTTTAATTGCGCTAGTCTTTATTGGCATATCCGCAAAGAGACTTCTATTGGATGTTCGCCTACTGTAGCATAGAAGAGTTTGGACATATGATCCTTCCGCTAGCTTTGTTTACACCATTGGGTCTCACGGCAGGTCAATTCTACATAGTCAACGTCTCGCTAATGAAAGCTGGATTAGTGGCGTGCTTAGGCTCAGTATTCATAAATACTGGAACTAGAAATATGGATTCGCTTGGTGGACTGGTTGGAAGCATGAGAACAACTGCGTTGACTTACATAATATGCACTCTTTCCATAGCTGGTGTTCCGCCGCTAAGCGGCTTCTACGCAAAATTCCTAATCTACACTGCAATTTATGAATTCATGCTTCAAAAAGCCGGGCTCTTCGTCTCAGTTCTAACAGTAATTTTTCTAGCATGCATATCAATCGTTTCCTTAGTATATTTGATGCGATCCTTCCATATGATATTTTTAGGTGAGCCAACTGAAATCTTGAGGGGTCTGCGGGATGTTCCATTTTTAATGTGGCTTCCAACAGTTATTATTTCCGGCTTAGCTCTCTTACTTGGTGTTCAACCAAATATACTGCTTAGTATTGCTAAATAAGCTCGGTACTGCCGGTTTCTCTATGGAAAGCCCAGTCTTTAGTTTCGATTTTAAGCCCAGTGTCCATTTTCAGCCTCTCAAGCAATTGTTGTAGGGCATATCCGCTTTTGCTAATCATTTTTATCATTTGATATTCTGCAGTGTAAACCCGATAAGTTTCTTCTCCGCTTACTTCTACTAGATCCTCCTTGCAGATTACATCGCCCATCACGTAAACAATAATCTTAGAGTCAAGGTATGTTCCTTCAAGAATCTTTAAGGACGAGAACTTTTTCTCCGTTTCCTCGGAAACTATGTGGGCTCTAGACTCTTCCCCAAAGACTATATCTTCCCTGTTCGCCGGAAATACTTCTCTTACTTCAGAAACCTCTTTCTCTTTCTCCTCAATTTTTCTAAAACCATACCTTTCAATAAGGAAATCTTCAAAAAGCGGGAACTCTGTGCTTCTATAAATTATGTTCTTCAGTATTAGAACGATATTTTCCTGCTGATTCGGCAAATTTTGTTCACCTAGGCACGTTAAGAAATCTATTGCATCTCGGTCTTTTAAGCGTTATTGAGAAGAAATTTCGCTCTTCGCGTAAACTATAATTTCAAAGTCCGATGTATGCTTAATCGCCTTCTTAGGACATGTCTCGCTGCATTGACCGCAGAGGATGCAGCGGTCAAGGCTGAAGGATACCTTCTTCTCATCAGCCATTATGGCGCCTGTTGGGCATGTCCTTATGCAGAGTAAACATCCGATGCAAGCATCCCGATCGTAAGATATTTTGCCCCTGTAACGCTCAGGAACAGGAACCTTCTCATCGGGCTTAGTTAAATATTGAACCGTAATGGGCTTTTTAAATATTGATTTAAGAGCTTCCCAAATCATAATCTTCCATCACCATCCTAAAACTGACAATATTAATGATATTATAGCCATAGGCAGTGGGAAAAACCAGTATGTTTTAAATGCTTGACCTATTTTTAAGCGGGCGAAAACCGTTCTTGGAAGAGTTACGGTGAGGAACATGACCGCTAAGGAGCCCAGTAGGCATATGCCTAAAGCCGCCATTTCGCCAAAAACAATTGATAATTCGGATATTGCTGGAAAATAAAAAAATAATGTGAATGCAAGCAACGATAATGAAAAATTAGTTAAGCTTTTAGCCAGCTTCAGCAAGGCGAGATGCGGACCGCTATATTCGATTAATGGTCCATGGATAATCTCGGTTTTCGCCTCTGGAATGTCGAATGGAACAACGCCGACCGCTGCTGATACGCATAGTAAAAATGTTAATGCTGCGATGGCTGAGCTGGGATAAGCATAGGCGAAGCATTTTCCAGACTCAATTTGAGATAGGATGATGCTGTAATGCGTTAGAGATGGTCCCGCCTTAATTGACAGTGATACGACGGAAACCAGCAGCGGGATCTCATAGCCAATCAGCATCATTATCTTCCTTGAGGAGCCAACCGCTCCATATGGGTTTCCTGAAGATGATCCGCCTATTACAACCATAATTGATGACATAGTTAACAAGTACATGACCAGAATCAAGTCTCCGATTATGCTATCTTTGGCAATAAGGTTAGCTAAGGGTATTGCGGCTCCAACAATTGAGGAGGCTGCGGCAAGAGATGGAGCCGCATTAAATATGCTTCTAGCCGCAGTTTCAGGCACTATGTTCTCCTTAAAAAGCAGCTTAATAAAGTCGTAGAAGGGCTGTATTATCGGCGGCCCAATTCTTCTCTGCATTCTAGCATGAATCTTCCTATCAATGCCCTCAAATAATAGGCTTAAGAAGAATACCGAAGGAATAGATACTAGAAGAATTTCTAGCGCAATCATAACTTCTTTCTCCTCAACTCGTCAGCATTAACAACTTTAACTTCGCCAGTCTTATAATCGACAAGAGTTACGCGGTTAGCGCAACTTAAGCATGGATCGATGGATGCAACGATCACGGGTACATCTGCAACTTCGCATCCAATAAGCATCTTTTTCAGGCTTATTACGTTAGCCAAGGTTGGCGTTCGAATTTTTAAGCGTTCCAAGCCGTCCCTCCCATCGGTTTTAACAAAATATATAAGTTCACCACGCGGCGCCTCAACCCTTGAAATAGCCTCACCCCTCGGGATTCTCCTCATAAGCCTCACGGGGCTCTCCTCCAATCTGATGGGTCCATTGGGAAGCCTATCGATTGCCGCCCGCACTATATTTGCCAGTTCAAACAGCTCTAAAATTCGAACCTCCGCTCTCGCATAGGAATCACCCTCATTCCTGGAAACAACTGAGAAGCTGTCAATTAAATCGTCATATGCAGCGTAAGGGTCATCCTTACGGACATCGAATGTTAATCCGGATCCCCTTGCGGTTGGACCGACAACGCATAGTTCACGGGCATCATGCTGGCTTAGGAAACCCAGGCCTGAAAGCCTTTTCTCCACAGTTTTACCTCTAAAGAAATCATGTATACGGCGCACGGCAGCCTCAACATCCTCTATTGCCCGAAGAGTTTTTTCAACCATTTTAGGTGTTAGATCCCAGCGTACCCCGCCGATAACGTTCATTGCATGATGAATTCTGTTGCCAGTAACCTCTTCAAATAAGTCTAAAACTTTCTCCCGGATTCTCCATATGTACATGAATAGCGTGTCAAATCCAATCTGATACGCCATAATTCCGAGCAGCAATAAATGGCTGTGAGCCCGCTCTAACTCGAATATTAGGGTTCTAAGGTATGCTGCTCTCTCAGAGGGCTTTAATCCCCCAATCTCTTCAAGGGCTTGGATGAAGCATGTTGTGTGGCTGTGGGAGCATATCCCGCATATTCGCTCTATAAGGTATATATTCTGAATCAAATTTCGATTTTCAGCAAGAAATTCTATTCCCCTATGGACATGTCCTAAACGAAGTTCAACATCTAGAATTTCTTCTCTTCTAACTATAATCTTAAGGTGGATGGGCTCCTTAAGCGCTGGATGCACCGGACCAACTGGCAAAATGAACCTTGCGAATTCATCATATTTGACTTCTCGCTCATCAACCATTAATTGTCACCCAAACTTTCTTTTAGCAGCCTTTACTATGCCGCCAACTATTGCCTCAGGCCTAGGTGGACAACCGGCAACATAAACGTCTACTGGTATAATCCTATCTAGCGGTCCCTCAATAGAGTAGCTCCCGAGGAATGGGGCTCCGGAGATCGCGCATGATCCCACCGCTACAACAGCCTTAGGCTCCGGAATTTGCTCATAAACCCTGATCACGCGCGGCATCATTTGACCGGTAAGGGGCCCGGTTAAAACAAGGATGTCAGCATGCCGCGGTGAACCCACTAAGATGCATCCTAAACGTTCAGCATCGTAGCGGGGGGTCAAGGCTGCAACTATTTCAATATCGCATCCATTACATGATCCAGTATTTAAATGGAAAATCCAAGGTGATTTAATCCGGCTTCTTGAAGCAATTCTCCACATCGCGTTTCTCATAGTAATAGCATAATCCTTATTATATTGTTTTCGAGATTACCTTTAACTAGCATCAATTATAACATAGCGTCGAAACTTATGATTAAATAGAAATATTTATAAACATTTTGTAATACTTATTTTCATTTAGTGAAATGAATAAAGTGACTTAAAAATGGTTAAATCGAAAAAATCGAAGAAAAGGAGAAAGAAGCGATAAACTCATGGCGCTCCGCATTAATCAGCGCGCTTATTATCCCCCAAAGGTTGTTCAGAAAAGGTTTAATCCGCTAAATATTTCTATGTTTAAAGTTAATATGAGGTTTCCGTAGATTGCGAAAAATTTATCTATAAGTAATTTGCTATATATATTACTAAATCATTATACTTTCACTAAGAAAGAAAAGGTGATGTTATTTGGATATTAAAGTTGCGATAGCTGGAATTGGCAATTGTGCATCGGCATTAGTTCAAGGAGTAGAATACTATAAGGATGCCAGAGATGGTGAAATAATTCCAGGATTAATGCATATAAATTTTGGCGGCTATCACATTAGAGATATAAAGTTTGTAGCCGCCTTCGATGTAAATAAGTTAAAAATTGGAAAGGATCTGAGCGAAGCCATATTTATAGAGCCGAATTGTTGCGCCAGACTCGTTAACTCAATGCCTAAGATTGGCGTTAAAGTTCTTCCAGGACCAATTTTAGATGGTGTCGCCCCCCACATGAGGGAACCATTCAAGGCATATTCCGAATCTGAATCGGAGCCAGTAGATGTAGCTTCTGTGCTTAAAGAAACTCAGGCAGATATTCTCGTAAATTATATGCCGGTTGGAAGTTTTGAGGCGACCCGTTTCTATGCTGGTGCAGCCTTGGAGGCTGGATGTGCATTTGTAAACTGCATACCTGAGTTTATCGCAAGTGATGGGGAGTGGGCCTCAAAATTTGAGAAGGCGGGACTGCCAGTAGCAGGCGACGACGTA
>CAYPJR010000079.1:0-6405 GCA_964411115.1 uncultured Candidatus Bathyarchaeia archaeon
ACCTGCATTATCTCAGCCATATCGGCCAATTTCTGATCCTGGGTTATAAGGATCAGATCGTTATTCTTCACGTAGACCAGAATATCCTTGTCTTTTGCTCCCTGTAAACCAGCATCCTGAACTGTCAAGGCTTCCCAGCCGAAAAGCTCGAAATATTCTTTTAAACCGGAATACATTTCATCCAGCAAAAGCTTAGCCATGCTCTCTCCACTTTAACTTTAATATAAAAACTATATATTTTCTTTTCTAGAAGATAGTTTTATGGAGCAGGTTAAGATACTTGTAGTTTACGATAGTGTCACTGGCAACGTTGAGTTAATGGCTCATTCTGTCGCTGAGGGTGCAAGGGAAGCCGGCGCCTCGGTAGCATTGAAAAGAGTTGAGGAAGTGAATCCCAATGAATTGGGCTCATACGATGGATTTGCATTCGGCTCGCCGACGCATTATGGACTTATGAGTCTAAAGATGAGCGAATTCTTTAATCATAGCCTCGGAAAATATTGGGGTAAACTGAAGTATAAGGTGGCTGTTGCTTTTACATCATCAGGGGGCTTAAGCGGCGGAAACGAAATGGCTCTCCTATCATTAATAGGGGCAATATTAAACTTTGGAATGGTGACGTTCGGCGTGCCGGATTACGTAGCTCCGGGAGTTACGCTCCATTATGGAGCAGTCGCTATAGGAAAACCGGATGACGCAAATCTTAAAGCATGCAGGTTGCTGGGGAAAAAGTTAGTTGAGCATGTAAAAATTATCAAGGCTGGAATAAAATCTTTGGATGAAAATGACATAAACTTATAAAAATGTAAGATTGAGCAATCTGGCACAATCAAACATCATTAAAAATTATTGAAAAATCAATTTTTCCCGGAAATTTTTTCGCATTTTTAGGTCTTCTTAATGTCTAAAAATTTTGATAGATAAATTTAAATTTTTAGGTAAAACTATAATTAGTGGTATTATCCGTGGGCGGGCGGCTTTAAGGCATTGTTAGGGTGGCTGAAATCTTGAAGTATGTTCGGAAGAGAGATGGTAGATTAGAACCGTTCGATCAGGAGCGTATAACCAACGCTATATGGAAGGCAGCTAGCGCCGTTGGCGAGAGAGACATGGATCTTGCTAAACGCTTAAGCGATCAAGTTGTTAGGGAGCTAAGTAAGCGCTTCGGTGAAGATGGGGTACCCACGGTTGAGGAAATCCAGGATATTGTTGAGAAGGTTCTCATTGAAAATGGACGCGCAAGAATGGCGAAAGCTTACATATTATATCGTAAGCAGCATCAGGATTTAAGGGAGCTTGCTGAAATCCTCAGCTCCTCAGAGCTCGTGGAGCAATATCTCAACCTAGATGACTGGTATGTTCGTGAAAACTCAAACATGAGCTTCTCACTTCAGGGATTAAACAATTACTTAACAACTAAAGTTATCGAGCGTTACTGGGTTAACCGAATATACCCCCCAAATATTGGCGGGGCTCACTACTCAGGCGACATACATATCCATGACCTAGGCGTTCTGGGACCATACTGTGTGGGATGGGATTTAAGGGAGCTTCTACTCTCAGGTTTCGGAGGGGTTTATGGGAAGGTTGAAAGCAAGCCTCCTAGACACTTTAGAACGGCTTTAGGTCAGGTGGTAAACTTCTTCTACACCCTGCAGGGTGAAGCCGCTGGGGCTCAAGCCTTCAGCAATGTTGACACCTTATTAGCGCCATTTATACGCTACGACGACCTAGATTATAGGGAAGTAAAGCAGGCAATTCAGGAATTCATATTTAACATTAATGTCCCAACAAGAGTCGGTTTTCAGACACCGTTTACAAATGTGACGCTTGACCTCAAAGTGCCAAGTTTTATGGAGGATGAGCCGGTAGTTTACGGCGGTAAGATTGTTGATGATGCATATGGCGATATGCAGGAGGAGCTGGAAATGTTCAACATGGCCTTCGCTGAGGTTATGCTTGAAGGCGACGCGAGGGGAAGAATATTCACGTTTCCAATACCCACATATAATATAACGAAGGATTTCGATTGGAACTCGCCTGTCTCGCAAAAGATATTTGAGGTAACCGCCAAGTACGGTGTTCCATACTTCTCTAACTTCGTAAATAGCGATATGAAGCCGGAGGATGTGCGCTCAATGTGCTGCCGCTTAAGAATCGATAATAGGGAGCTGCGTAAACGTGGGGGAGGATTCTTCGGCGCTAACCCGCTCACGGGCTCAATAGGGGTTGTCACGATAAACCTTCCGAGAATAGGTTACTTAGCGAAAGACGAAGATAGATTCTTTGAAAGGCTAAGTGAACTTATGGATCTTGCCAGAGACAGCCTAGAGATAAAGCGTAAGATCCTGGAAAGATTCACTGAGAAGGGGCTATATCCATATTCAAAGTATTATCTGCGCTTCGTGAAGGAATCTTATGGCAAATACTGGAAGAACCACTTTTCGACAATCGGCATAATTGGCATGAATGAGGCTCTGCTAAACATGTTTGGATATGGAATCGCAACTAAGGAGGGGTTGAAGTTCGCTATAAAAACATTAAAGTTTATACGTGAAAGGCTCATGGACTATCAGGAGGAAACTGACAATCTATATAACCTAGAGGCTACGCCGGCTGAAGGAGCCTCATATAGGCTCGCTAGAATAGATAAGAGGAAGTACCCTGACATAATAGTTGCCAACGAGAAGTATCTTTCTCAAGGTGCGGAGCCATTTTACACGAACTCAACCCATCTTCCAGTGGATTACACAGGAGACCTCTTCGAAGCTCTGGAGCATCAAGATAACCTCCAACCCTTATATACTGGCGGAACAGTCTTCCATGTCTATCTTGGAGAGAAACTGTATTCATGGAGTATGGCGGCAACTTTAGTTAAAAAGATAGCGTACGGTTATCACATACCATACTTTACGTTAACACCGACATTCAGCATATGCCCAACGCATGGGTATATCAGCGGCGAACATAAAGCCTGCCCAAGCTGTGGGGCTAAATGCGAGGTTTACTCAAGGGTTGTCGGCTACTTCAGACCGGTGGATCAATGGAATGACGGTAAGCAATCTGAGTTTAAAATAAGACGAACATTTGATAAGACCGTGCTGCTTGAAGCTCCAGCGTTCTCAGCATCATAAGGACCGTAAAGTATTAAGCGATAAGGCTAAACCATGAAGTTCAGCGGGCTGCAGAAAACAAGCCTGATAGATTTTCCAGGCAAAATTTCCAGCATCCTCTTTACGCCGGGATGTAATCTACGCTGTCCATTCTGCCAAAACTGGAGAATAGCCCTGGATCAGCAGCAGGGTCCGTTTCTCTCTGAGGATGACGCCCTTGCTATACTTGAATCGAGAAAGAAGTTCATCGACGCTGTTGTTATAACCGGTGGGGAACCGTTAATCCATGAGGATATCCCATTCTTTCTTAGAAAACTTAAGGAGAGGGGTTTCTCAGTTAAGCTTGATACGAACGGTTTCTTCCCGCAGAGATTGAAGAAATGCCTTGACTACGTTGATTATGTAGCTCTTGACGTTAAAACATCGCTTGAAAAGTACCCCATGCTTGGGGCGAAGGAAACTGAAATAGGGAATCTGCTTGAAACCATCAGGATGCTTATGGGCTCCACCGTTGATTATGAGTTTAGAAACACTGTTGTACCGATAATAGTTGAAGAGGAAGACATAGTGAAAATAGGCGAGCTTATTGAGGGAGCTAAACGTTTCGCTTTCCAGCAGTTCATTCCAGAGAACGCTCCAGATGAAAGGTTTAGGAAAATTAAGCCCTATGAGCCGAAAACTATAGAGCGTTTCTCAGAGATAATGAAGAAATATGCGAGGGAGGTTCTCCTTAGAATCTGAGATTATCATCTTAGCCCTAAAACATTTTCACCCATTAGATATTTGTGTATTCCATAAGCAGCTTTTTTCCCGCCCGCCATAGCGGATATAACGGTTGCATTGCCGGTCACTATGTCGCCGGCTGCAAAAACCCCCTTCATCGTTGTTTCATATGTCTCCGGGTTCACGATTATCGTTTCATGCTGCGTGATTTTTATTTGATCTTCACCTCGAGCTGCAAGCGGGTTTGCTCTTTGCCCTATGGCTACGATAACCGTGTCTGCATCCACTAGGAACTCAGTATTCTTTAACGGTATGGGCCTCCTTCTGCCGGACTCATCGGGCTCACTAAGTCCCATCCTTACACATTCAACCCTTCTAACAAAGCCCTTCTCATCCCCGAGGAAACGTGTTGGCGTTGCTAGAAAAATGAATTTGACACCCTCCTCCTTAGCATTTATAATCTCCTCCCTTCTGGCGGGCATGAGATCCTCGGTTCTGCGATATATGACTGTTACGTCTCCCCCGAGTCTCAGGGCTGATCTGGCAGCGTCCATAGCGACGTTTCCGCCGCCTATAACAGCAACTTTACCGCCAACCTTAACCGGCGTGTCATATTCAGGAAACATGTAGGACTTCATTAAATTGACTCTTATCAGAAACTCGTTTGCGGAGTATATGCCAACCAGGTTTTCGCCCGGTATGCCTAGGAAGTCAGGAAGCCCGGCGCCTGAACCTATAAAAACAGCGTTGAAGCCCATCTCGAAGAGCTCGCTGATCTTTATAACCCTGCCAACTATCACGTTTGTTTCAAACTTAACGCCTAAACTTTTAACGTACTCGATTTCATCCCTAACGATGTCTTTTGGAAGCCTAAACTCAGGTATGCCATACATGAGAACCCCGCCCGGCTCATGAAGAGCCTCGAAGATGACAACCTCATGTCCAAGTCTGGCTAGCTCCGCAGCGGCTGTTAAACCAGCCGGCCCTGAACCAACAACCGCAACCCTCTTACCGGTTGGAGGCGCAATCTCCGGTTTCGCCCTTAAACCCCTCCTCCTCTCCTCGTCAGCAGCGAACCTTTCCAGGGCACCTATATTTATCGGTTCACCTTTCAAGCCTAGAACGCATCTGCCCATGCACTGATCTTCCTGCGGGCAGACTCTGCCGCATATGGCTGGCAAACTGTTCTTTTCCCTGATTACCCTTATAGCCTCCTCATAGTTTCTCTCCCGAATGTGCCTTATGAATCTCGGTATATCTATACCCACCGGGCAGCCCTCAACGCACCTTGGAACTTTACATTGTAAGCATCTTTCAGCCTCAGCCACCGCCTGCTCTTCACTATAGCCTAAGGCAACCTCCTTAAAGCATCTTACACGCTCCTCAACGCTCAATTTTGGCATGGGCTGCTGCTTAAGTTTTTGACTCACTTTTCTCTCCCCTCTAGGGAGCGTAGGGATAAAAAGGATTAGCCTAGAGATTCTATTTAAGATTTGCTTTCATTCCGTGATTTTTCTTCCAGCTATTTTCTCCATGGCCGCTATGGCTGCTTGGGTTCCCTCCTCGCCTAATCCCTCCGCCTCAGCTATTCTCAGCATTTGCTGAACTAGGGCTGTTCCAGGTAGAGGAAGTTTTAGTTCAGCCGCAAGTTCAAGGGCTAAACGTAAATCCTTCTGTTGATGCCTTATCTTGAAGCCTGGTTTAAAATCCCTCTCTATCATTTTAGGTCCAAGATTTAGGAGCATCCATGAGCTTGCCGCTCCGGCTGAAACAGCCTCTAGAAGCCTCTTTAGATCTAACCCTGCCATAGCTCCCAGCATTAATCCCTCGCAGACAGCCTGAATATTTAATGCGCAAATAACTTGATTGCAGAGTTTAGCCGTTTGACCCATACCTGTTTGACCCATATATGTGATTTTCTTACCTAAACATTCAAATATCGGCAGGCACTCCTCGAAAGCATCCCTGGGTCCGCCGACCATTATTGATAGCGTTGCCTCCTTAGCGCCCTTCTCGCCTCCGCTTACTGGCGCATCAAGCATCTTAATCCCCCTCTTAGCAAGCTCAGATGATATTCTACGGGTCACTAGGGGAGATATCGTGCTCATATCGATAACTATTAGCCCCGGTCTGCCCCCATGGATCACACCGTTAGAACCTAATAGAACATCCTCAACGTCAGGTGAATCCGTAACCATCGTTATGACAACATCTGATCTCTCAGCAACCTCTTTAGGTGAGCTGGCGCCATAAGCCCCCATAGCGACGAGATCATCCATTTTAGACTTAGTTCTGTTCCAAACAGTTAATGGATAGCCCGCCTTCAGAAGATTTAAAGCCATAGGCTTACCCATAATGCCTAAACCGATGAAGCCAACCCTCTTCAAGCCCAAACCTTCACCCTCCAAAAAATAATAATGCAGCAAAACCCTTAAAAGTAACGCCTAAAAACTATAAAAATGAAATAAAATATTCAGCCGATAAAAATCAAATGGGCGGGTAGATCAGTCTGGAATGATCGCGGCGTTGGCATCGCCGAGGTCGAGGGTTCAAATCCCTCCCCGTCCAC
>CAYPJR010000080.1:0-6267 GCA_964411115.1 uncultured Candidatus Bathyarchaeia archaeon
TCCACAGCCACAAAACCTTTAAGATAAACTTGTTGATGAAATTATTTTTCAAGGGGAAATTTATGGATAAATTGGCTTGTAAAGTTTACGGATATGAGATTGGCGATGGAAGCCTGAGGATCCCTTCTGGGAGAGACTTCGAAGATTCACCCAACAGCCGGGTTTACGGAGCCCCTAAAAGACATATTTAGGTTGGTGATTAAAAAGCATGAAGCCCCGTGCCTTAAAAGATGGGGTCTACTGGGTTGGCGCGGTTGATTGGGATAGAAGGCTCTTCGATGAGCTTATCCCGCTTCCAGACGGCACAAGCTATAATGCCTACTTGATCATGGGAAGCGAAAAAACGGCGCTGATAGACACTGTTGATCCGTCGATGGCTAATGTCCTCGTGAAAAATCTGGAGGATTTAGGCGTTAAACATATAGATTACATTGTTGCCAATCACGCTGAGCAGGATCATTCAGGAAGCCTTCCAAAAATATTGGATTTATATCCGGAAGCTAAAGTCATCGCTACGCCTAGATGCAGAGATATGCTCGCGGATTTACTTATGATCCCCGAGGATAGAATGCAGCCTGTTGGAGATGGTGAAAAAATCTCCTTAGGCAACAAGACTCTTGAGTTTATTCATTTCCCATGGGTCCATTGGCCTGAAACAATGCTTACCTATCTGCGGGAGGACGCGGTGCTCTTCCCATGTGACCTATTCGGCTCTCACTTTGCAACCTCAGACCTATACGCTGTTGATGAATCCGCGGTGTATGATGCCGCTAAAAGATATTACGCTGAGATAATGATGCCTTTTAGAAATATAATTCAGAGGAACATGGAAAAGCTGAAGGGGTTAAGGATCGATATGATTGCGCCGAGCCATGGTCCAGTGTATCATAAGCCGAACCTCATACTTGAAGCTTATAGAGAATGGGTTTCCAGCCCTCCGCGGAACCTGGTTGTCCTACCCTATGTATCAATGCATGGAAGCACAAAGGCGATTGTTGACTATTTTGTCTCAGCGCTTGTGGAGAGAGACATAAGGGTTCAGCAGTTCAACCTCTCTAGAACCGACATTGGGAAGCTCGCCATGGCTCTTGTTGACGCAGCCACGGTTGTCGTGGGCACACCGACAGTTTTAGGCGGACCCCATCCAAGCATCCTTTATGCTGTTCATCTTTTAAGCGCGCTTAGACCTAAAATAATGTTCGCGTCAGTTATAGGCTCATACGGTTGGGGAACAACCGCAGCGCAGCAGATAGCCCAGATGCTCACACCCCTAAAGGTTGAGGTTCTTGAACCGGTCATCGTCAAGGGCTATCCGAGAGAGGACGCATTTAGAGCCCTAGATAGGCTTGCGAATGAGATTTCGGAAAGGCATAGAAAACATGGATTAACATGATCTTCCAATCATAAATTACCTCGCCATTATTTATGCGCTTCAGCGGAAGATTAGGGAAACTGATAAAAGCCGCTTTATTTTGACATCTCCCCTCTATATTGGAGCATGCTACCGCAACGGTATAAGATGAATTGAATATGCCCTTTTCTATTTCTTATCTGTCCAGCGGGCAGCATGTTTGGTGGCTAAGGGATGCCCATGATTTTCTTTTTATCTTTAGCCCAAAGCATCATTATGTCATGGATAAAGTCAACAGTCCTATCCACGGCGCTCTCAGGGATCCCTGGGGAAGCCGGTTCAGAAACCAATTTAACCCTGTAATATTCTTCATATGGGCTCTTTATTAAAACTAGGCTGTTTTTCGTTCCCCTCCTACGTTCAGGCGGACCGAAATAGTAAACAAAGTTTACTCTTTTTACAACTTCACCCTTAACGTTTTCTATTTCAGGGATGTCCTCTATGTTTTCCACCCTCTCGGTGTAGCCGGTTCTCAGATCGTTCAGGCGGTCAAGGAAGAAGCTTAAGAAGAATTCCTTCTCGCTTGGAAGCACCTTCACGGGCATGCTGATTTCTCTGGCATGATAAACCTTGAATATTTCCTCTTTACGTTTCTTCTTCTCCTCCTCCGATCTTTTAACCTTCCTTATCTTTGAAGGCGTATAGGCGCTGACAGCCATGGCAGCCGGCCTCATCGCTGAGAGCACCGAGACAAGTATGGCTAGGAGGAAACCTAATGCGCTCCACCACCATTCGAGTTTCTCCCTAACCATTAAATCTTGCCCGAATAGAATCATTATTCTGTAGAAGCCGAGCCCGGCTAAATAGCCTAGGCTGCCGCCAACCATCCCCATAACTATCGCCTCAGCCACGAATGTTAGCCCTATATGCGTTGGGTTTAAACCAAGCATTGAGAGAACCCTAATCTCTTTACCCCGCTCATATGCGCTGTTAACCATAACCATGCTTACGTTTAGGATCACCATAACCATCGGTATGAGCAGCTCAGCGACACCCTTAAACTCAATGTAGGAGCCAACATAATAGTAGGTGACTTCATTGTTGCGGGAGACGAAGACGTCGTATCCGAATAGGAAAACAAGGTTTTTAACTGTTGACTCCAAATCTGCTTCCGGATTGAGCTGAAAAACGATCTCCGACGGCAAAACAAACTGCGGCGCATTCCTCCCATATATGGCGTCAAGATCCATCTGTATTTTTTCAGCGGTCTTCAAATTGGTCACTATTATCTCCGTGCTGTTGCATCTTCTCGCTGAGCCGTCTTCCAGCAGGCGCGATGGCCCCAGATGGCTTCCGTCAATGTCGACTAAAACCTCATATCCTTCATCATTGATCAGCCCCTTAACATTCAGCGTCTCCTTCACCGCTGTTCCGGAAACTTCAAGGGTTATGTTTCCCCCTACCCGAACACCCAATTTCTCCGCCACATTTACGCTTATAAGAACCTCATTATCGCCTTCTTCGCTTAGGTATCCTCCCTCAGCGATACCCTTCAGATTCGTGTAGATAGATTCGTTGCTGGGCGACACCGCGAGAACACCGTAAATGAAGTGGAAGCTTCCAGCGTTTGGATTTACAAGGCGAGCTGCAGGTTCATTTTTAGGATAATTCTTCAGTCTCTGCGCAACGTTAAATATCGATGCAACCCTCGAAATAGATATTATGTCGCCGTATCCTAAGGGTGAAAAAACCAGCGATGAACCGTTTATCATCCGCTTTATAAGGATTCCCTCAGATGGCGGTGTAGTATTCAATTTGCTGGAGACTACGCCGAAGGCTGTCCCGAAGGATGTAAGCGAGGTGAACGCTAAAATCAATATGCATATTGATAGGATTGTGAAGAAGCCGCGTATCTTTTTCCGCCTTATCTGACGCTTACCCATGGAGAAAATCACCGATAGGACGCTTCTCCATGAAACTTCACCCTCAACGGTTCTTTCCTTCCAAACGCGCGGTATACCGAAAACTATGGCTAAAACCGCAATGAAGGATATGGATGCCGACTGCAGAAACAATATGAGGTTCTCATCGATTATCACGTGGGATCCTGGATGTATAAAGTAGAGGATCGCTATGGAAGCAATATAGAACACCACGCCTGAAAGAATCTTTCTCTTCTCATTCTCAAAGAAGAATGAGGATAACACGATGCTGAACACCGAGATCACCGCTGAGAGATAAACGGCATTAGTTTTACTGATTAAGTATTTGTTTTGCAGCACCGCATACACGTAATTCATTTCACCAAGGGCTTCTCTAAGCGTCAACCATATGTTTTCGAAATCCTTATCGGTTTGCGCGCTCTGCAGGAGGGATTCGGCTTCAATCTTCCTCTGGCTTACCCGGGTGAGAATGCGCCTCTCATCGAAAACTGTGAAGCCAATCCTCTGCGCTTCATCCAGCTTTGATGAGACATCCGCGAAGACTGATTCAATATATAGCAGCCCCTTCCTAAGGCTGTAGGCTGGAATTTTTATGGATGATAAAAGCCCCCGTTGGGGAATTATGAATGGTAAAGAATCGTTATTTATATAAAATATTTCGCTGCTAACAGTTATGCGCCCCGTCTCCCTCAGGAAAAACCAAACCTTAACCTCAAGGTCGAGGGGGGTATTCGCCGGAACAATTATTGTTTTCCTATCTAAGCCTAGCATGTAGACATCAGGTGAGTTACCATATTCCCTAATAAATGAGTAATTGAGGGGTTCAAATCTTTCCTTAACCGTTATGATCATGTAGCGCTCTTCCGGACTTGGGGATTGAACAAGATAGGGGATCCCCTCAACCTCAATCATCGCCCCGGGAACCATCCGCAGCGTTATGCTGATGTTCTCCGGCCTCTCAAGATAGATTTCCATCTTAACAGGCGCATAATCGATGATTTTCTCCTCAAAGTTGCCTTTATAAGCATAAAGCCAATAGAAATGCCTAACCTTCAAGTAATCTCCTAAAATCATGCATTCGCCGTTTTCGTCCGTGGAGTATATGCCTGCGCCCGGCTGAGGCTTATTAAATGTGCTGAGATCCCAAAGTATCAGCGTTGCATTTTGAATAGGATATCCCGTCGCAGCATCAACGGTCCAAACATGCAGCGATATTGGATAAGAGGCTCTCTCCGCGATCCCAGCGTATCCCTCAGCGTGAGAGCTGATTGAGAAAAAAGATATTAAAAATAGTGAGAAAGCCAGGGGGAATAATAGTTTTTTCAGAGGAGTATCGTTAGGCATGATCCCACATTATTTCTGAGCAAGCTAGGTCTTATAAATTTTCTCAGAACCTCGCCCTTTAAAAACAGCATAGGAAGAGGATTGAAAGACCGGGTTTCCTTAAGTCTCTTAAATTGGAAAACCTTTATGTTCCGCTTACTATGTCTCTTATTTGAGGAGAATCGATGGGCATGAGCGAGATTACACCCTTCAAGCTTTTAATGTCACGTGAAAAAGCCCTAGAGACCATTATGGAGCACATTAAACCCGTTGAGACGGCGGAGCTGATTCCAATTGAAAGATCCGTAAATAGGGTTCTGGCCAGAGATCTCGTGGCCGCTATGGATATTCCGCCGTTTGATAGGGCCGCTATGGATGGCTACGCTGTTAAGGCTGAAGACACTTATGGTGCATCTGAATTTAGCCCTAAAACCCTAAAGCTCGTTGGTGTTCTACGCGCTGGCGAATCAACAAGTAGGGAGATAAAAAATGGAGAATGCATCCGCATAGCAACCGGTTGCCCTATACCGCCAGGTGCAGACGCTGTCGTTATGGCTGAGTTCACCGAGGAGGATGGGGAAAGCGTGTCGATCTATAAGGCTGTGCATCCGCTTGAGAATATATCGCTTAGGGGTGAGGACATAAAGAAGGGTGAGGTGATAATTAGGGAGGGGGAGATTTTAACGCCCGCTAAAATAGGGGTCTTCGCGGCTCTAGGCATAAGGAAAGCGCCTGTTTATCGGAAGCCTAGGGTGGCGATAATCCCAACGGGTGTGGAGGTTCAGGATCTTGGGCTTAAGCTTAGCGGTGGACAAGTCTATGATGTGAATTCTTACACTTTGGCTTCCCTGCTTCTCGAAAACGGAGCATCTGTCACGAGAGCCCCGATAATTCCAGATTCATATGAAGCATTAAGGGCAGCCTTATACCGCTACATTGATCATGACCTAATAGTTTTCTCAGGCGGAAGCTCCGTTGGTGAGCGGGATATGCTTGCAGATATAATAGAGGAGGATGGGAAACTCCTCTTTCACGGTGTCCAAATAAAACCAGGTAAACCAACATTATTCGGCACAGTTAGGGGGAAACCAGTTTTGGGAATGCCCGGTTATCCAGCCTCATGCCTAAGCAACGCATATGTTTTTCTGATCCCGATTATACGTAAGATGGCGAGGCTTCCGCCTAAAAAGCCGACCACGGTTAAGGCTAAGATGGCGAAGCGCATTGTTTCCGCCTCCGGAAGGGAGCAGTTTCTCACTGTGAGGGTAGTTGATGGAAAAGCATATCCAGCATTTAAGAAGTCAGGCGATATAACAAGCCTTTCTAAGGCTGATGGATACGTGATTTTACCAGTAAACCTTGATGTTATAGATGAAGGCGAAGAAGTAACCGTTACGCTCTTCGAGTAATCCCCATGATCCGGAGGCATCTCGCATGTTTAAAAATTTTAATCCGAACGCATTAGGCTTCCACGCGTCGTTTCATGAAACAATAGATCTGGCTAACCTCGGCGGCTTCGAGGGAATAGATCTAAACATCCCTGAGATCATGGATCTTCTTAAAAGGAGAAGCGTCAGCGACATTAAAAACCTTCTTGGAGAACTAAGGCTCGGCGGCTGGGCTTTACCGGTAGATTTCAGGGGCAGCGAA